>NZ_JBHLJR010000006.1:0-439375 GCF_043677095.1 Natronococcus roseus | reverse complement strand
GTTCCATCCGAATCCCCGTATGTACTTAAGGCCGTCGGATCGGCCCGTCCGGAACTCGCATCCGGAAACTCGACCGACCGTAGCCATCGAAGTCAACTACCGCCCCCGTATGGGGACGGTCGGAACGGGATGGAGCGCCTGCCTCCGCGCCGGGATTCGGCCGGAGGGAACGCGGCGGGTGCGCCACGTCGTTCGCATTACTGACGAGTGCCCGGCGTATATATAAGGCCGTCGTCTCGGCCGGCGAGTGAGCCACGTTGGTCGTTCCCGAACGAGCGAATCACGAAGGGTGAGATCATCCTACGCTCGAGCGAGCGAGTGGTTCGATCGCGCTCCGGAAGGGGAGTAAGCGAAACGCGCACGAGACGGCAAGATCGACTCGAGACTAGCCCGATCCCGATCTCGAGCTAGACACCCACCGGGTCCGAGGTCGTCCGTTCCGTCCCCCCTAACAGCGATCGGTACGATTTAGCGGTAACGGGCTGTAGGGTCGCGTATGGATCGTTCGGGGTTCGTTAGACTCGCCCTCGTCGCGCTCGGACTCGTCGTCCTGAGTTTCTTCGTTCGCGGGTTCAGTCAACTTCTGTTCGGTCGTGGCGTCGCGGAGGTGCTCCAGGCGCCGTTCGCCGTGGGCGGGTTCGCGTTGCTGGTCTATCTCTTCCTTAGAGCGACTCTCGACGCGACCGGAATCTGGCCGATCGAACGCTCGGAGTCGTGATGGAAACGGTTTTTCGAACGCCGCGCAAAGGGCGGGATATGACAGTCGAGATGCGGGAGATCGCCGATCTCGGACCAAACGACCGGGTCGCGTTCTTCGAGCGCGACGCCGGTATCGAGGCCGTCAGAGGCGACGTCCGAGAGATCGTCGACAGAGTACGGGAGGAGGGTGACGTCGCCGTTCGGGAGTTCACGAGCGAGTTCGACGGCGTCGAGGTCGGCAACCTCGAGATCACCGACGATTGCGAGCGCGCCCTCGAGGCGGTCGACGACGACCTGCTCGAGGCCATCGAGACGGCCGCAGCGAACGTCCGGGAGTTCCACGAGGCCCAGCTCCCCGAAGACTGGCGCGAGGAGTTCGGCGACGGACGGGAACTGGGACGGCGATTCCGTCCGCTCGAGCGGGTCGGCGTCTACGTCCCCGGCGGCTCGGCGGCCTACCCCTCGAGTGCGATCATGGGCGTCGTTCCGGCGGTCGTTGCGGGCGTCGACCACGTCGTCGTCGTCACCCCGCCCGCGGAGGAACTCAGTCCGGCGACCCTGGCGGCGATCCACGTCGCGGGCGCGGACGAGGTTTTCAGCGTCGGCGGCGCGCAGGCCGTCGCGGGGCTGGCGTACGGAACCGAGACGATCACGAACGTCCAGAAGGTCGTCGGACCCGGAAACAAGTGGGTCACGGCGGCCAAAGCCGAGGTTCGAGGTGACGTCGAGATCGACTTTCTCGCGGGTCCGAGCGAGGTCGTCGTCATCGCCGACGGCACGGCCGACCCGGAACTCGTCGCGAGCGAGCTGGTCGCCCAGGCCGAGCACGACCCGAACGCGTCGGTCGTAGCCGTCACCGACGACGAGGCGACCGCGGCGGCCGTCGCCGACGCCGTCGACGAGCAGGCGAGCGCACGCGAGCGCGAAGACGTGATCAGAGACGCGCTCTCGAACGACGCCAGCGGCGTCCTGCGTGCCCGCTCGATGAGCGAGGCGATCCTCTTCACCGAATCGTACGCGCCAGAGCACCTGTCGATCGTTGCAGAGGACGACGAGTCGATCCTCGAGCGAATCGACAGCGCGGGTAGCGTCTTCCTCGGCCCGGAGACGCCGGTCGCAGCGGGTGACTACGCCAGCGGAACGAATCACGTGCTGCCGACGAACGGTTCCGCCCGGATCACCGGGGGGCTCTCGGTCGAGACGTTCCTGCGGTCGACGACCGTCCAGCGCCTCTCCGCCGGGGCTCTCGCTGACCTCGGGGAGACGGTGACGACCCTCGCCGACGCGGAGGGACTCGAGGCCCACGCCGAGAGCGTTCGGCGTCGACTCGACCGGAACCGGGACACGTAGCCCGATCCTACGCGCGGTAGGCACTGTCGATACACATCACTAATCTGTAATTGGATTTACGTAGCTGCGGAAAAGAGTACCAGAGGAAATGGAGCCGTGTCAGGTCGATCCGACCGATGCACGCGTCCTCGAGCGAAACTACGATTACGCACAGAAGAACGTTCGACTGCTCTCGATGTGGTACGAGTGCGAACTCGAACGGATAATCGAACTGCTCGCAGAGAACGACATCGAACTCTCGGCGAACGACGAACGGCTGTTCGGGACGTACTATCGGTCGGTTCAGCAGCGCCCGCGCGTGTAGGGCAAAAACGGGGTATCGATGGTTGAGGACGGGTTCGGAGCCGTGCGAACAGCGAGTCAACTCGATCTCGAGGGTCGGGAATTCGGCGTCAAGGTTAACACCGTTGCGCGGGAAGGGACGTACATGAGCACCGATAGCGTGGACGGCGCGAGCGCGGAGACGCGTCCAGAGATCGAGGTAACCGAGTCGGCAGCCGAGCAGGCGCTGTCCCTGCTCGAGAGCGAGGGGCTCGACGCCGGGGTGGCCGGCCTTCGGCTGTTCGTCCAGCAGGGCGGCTGTGCAGGACTGTCCTACGGGATGCGGTTCGACGACGCGCCCGACGAGGACGACACGATCTACGAACACCACGAGCTACGGGTGTTCGTCGATCCGGCGAGTCTGAAGTACATCGAGGGAAGCATCCTCGACTACGAGAGCGGGCTGCAGGCCGAAGGGTTCCACGTCGAGAACCCGAACGTCGTCAGCGAGTGTGGCTGTGGCGAGTCGTTCCGGACGTAGTTAGTCCTCGAGTTCGAACGCGACCGTTACTTCCGCCTGGTACTCCCGGTTCTCGGCGCTTGCGATCTCGACGCCGAGTTCGTCGACCTCGACCCAGTAGACGTTCTGGAGGGTGTTCTCCGCGCGATCGATCGCGTCGTCCGCGGCGTCGTCGAAGCTCTCCGTACTCGTGCCGATCAGCGTGATCTTCTTGAATACCATCGCCCGTAATCGTACACCGCTGCGGGTATTCAATGTATGGTCGGTGATAGCAAGACGCCGGTGGACGAGACGGTCTCCGCTGCCCCACAGACGGTTCGTCAACGCTTTTGGCGTCCCCACCGCAGTACGGGATATGAACGGCTTCGACGACTCGATCGACGTCACCGAGGTCGGTGAACTGACCCCACCGAACCGGACGCTGATGGGACCGGGTCCCAGCGACGTCCACCCCCGTGTGTTGCGAGCGATGAGCACCCCGCTCGTCGGCCATCTCGACCCCTCGTTCGTCGAGATCATGAACGAGGTACAGGAGCTGCTGCGATACACGTTCCGGACCGACAACCGGTGGACGATCCCGGTCTCGGGGACCGGCTCGGCCGCGATGGAGGCGGCGATCGGCAACGTCGTCGAACCCGGCAATACGATGCTGGTGCCGACGAACGGCTACTTCGGCGGCCGGATGGCCTCGATGGCTCGCCGCGCCGGCGGCGACGTCGTCGAGGTCGACGCGCCGTGGGGCGAACCGCTCGAGCCGGCGGCCGTCTCGGACGCGCTGGCCGAACACGATCCCGACGTCTTCGGCTTCGTTCACGCCGAGACGAGTACGGGCGTGCTCCAGCCCGACGTTGCCGAACTCACGGCAGCGGCTCACGACCACGACGCGCTGGTGATCGCCGACACCGTCACCTCGCTGGGCGGGGTCGAACTCCGCGTCGACGAGTGGGACATCGACGTCGCCTACTCCGGCCCCCAGAAGTGTCTCTCCTGTCCGCCCGGCGCGAGCCCGCTGACGCTGTCCGAGACGGCGATGGAGAAGGTCCTCTCCCGCGAGGAGGAACCCCGGTCGTGGTACCTCGACCTCTCCCTGCTCGAGGGCTACTGGGGCGACGAGCGCGCGTACCACCACACCGCACCCGTCACGAACGTCTACGCGCTGCGGGAGGCGCTCCGACTGGTTGCCGAGGAGGAAATCGAACAGCGCTGGGAGCGCCACGAGCACCTCGCCGGCGCGCTGAAAGCCGGCGTCGAGGGGATGGGACTGGAGATGAACGCCCCCGACGAGTACTGGCTCCCGAGTCTGAACGCCGTCCGAGTTCCCGACGGTGTTAACGACGGCGAGGTCTGTACCGAACTGCTCGAGCGCTACGACCTCGAGGTCGCGAACGGACTCGGCGATCTGGAGGGTGAGATCTTCCGCGTCGGCTGTATGGGCTACTCCGCGCGACCCCAGAACGTGATCTACGCGGTGACGGCGTTGGGTGACGTCCTCGAGTCGATGGGGGCGGACGTCGACCCGGGCGCCGGTGTAACTGCGACGCGCGGGGCGCTGGAATAACGTTGCTCGGAGAAGGGAACGCGGGTATCAGGCGGAGACGGGCGGTCCGGACGGAACGCGTTCGACCTGATAGTCGTCGCCGTCGACGACGATGATCGCCCACTCGTAGCTCGGATTCGTGCGCTCGAGTTCGCGCTCGAGTGAGTCGGCGTCCTCCGGTCGGGCGACGAAACAGTGGAACTGTCCGGCCGCGGACGGAAGCGTTCCGGGCTCGAGGACGGGATTGACGTGGACGACCTTCCACTTTCGTTCGGCGCGAAACACGGGGCCAGTACCTTCGACGGTGTAACCCAGGTCGGCGAAAATCGACTTGGCCTGTTCGACGAGACGCATGTTAACAGGTCCCATTCAATACAGAGTATGTGACCCACCCTCATAAATCTAGGTCTGGCACATGCATTCGGCTCGGGAGCAAAAAATCGCGAACTAATATCGACGATCGGACAACGACTACAAGCCGACTGTCCGTCCGAACGACAGTAAGCCACGATTGTCGTCGGTAGTCGCCGAACGTGGCACGTCGCCGTTCGGGTCAATCGCGGTTACTCGTGGGCGGCGTCCCACTCGGTCGGCTTCCGGAAGTTCCCGCATTGGTTACACTGGATGCGCCCCATCGAGTCCATCGCGTTGTCGAAGCTCTCGCAGTTGGTACAGAACCAGCCGTACCGTCGCCGCGCCTCGGGCGACTCGTAGGCGACGAGAAACGGTCCCTTGGATCCTCTATCCCCGTTGGTCTCGGAGACGTAGACGGTGTCGCCGTCGGCAGTCGACCTCGTTTCCATACCCACCGCTAGTATCGCTCGGAGTAAAGGACTGTCTCTCCGAATCCGTGCGAGTTAGTTTCTCCCGTGTGAAAAATTGGCGTGTAGAACTGTCCCAACTGAAAGGTTTACCCGGGCGGCTATCGTTCGATTGTGTGATGACGCTGGTCGTGGTCCCCGTCCGATACCCCCTGTCGAAACACTCCAGACGAACCCTCGAGCGGGCGATCGAGGTCGCTCGCGAGCGCGACGCGGAGCTGACGATTCTGCACGTCGATCTCTACCAGAACGGGAAGAAAGTGAGCCGCATCGACCTCAAGGATGCCGTCGAGTCGACGTTCGGTCGGATCGAGAACGCCCGGTACGTCGTCCGAACGGGCTTTCTCGTCGAGGAGAGCATTCTCGACGAGGTCGCCGCCGAGGAGGCCGACGCCGTCGTTATCGGAACCAAACAGGCGAGCCGGCTTCGCCGCCTCTTCCGTCGGTTTACCGACAACCCCGACATCGACGGCTACCTGCGAACGCACCTCGACTGTGAGGTCATCACCGTCGAGGGAGCCCGCGCGAGGTAACGACTACCCGTCCGGGTTGGCGGCGTCGCCGTCGGCGTCGACGGAGGGACCGACGTCCGGACGGACCGACCGGGGATCGTCGACGACCACTCTCGCGGTTCCGCTGTCGCCGTCGAAGACGTGGTGACGGTGGGGGTAGGCGAACTCGATATCTGCGTCGGCGAAGCGTTCGCGGACCGCCGTCCGCACCGCCGACCGGGCGACCGCCTGCTTGTACGGGTGTTGAACCCAGAAGAACAGCTCCAGCACGATGCCGTTGTCGGCGTAGTCGCGGACGTTACAGATCGGGGCGGCGGCGTAGCGCGCGCTTCCGATCCGGATATCGGGCCCGCCGGTGATGACGACGTCGACCGACCGCGCCGCCCGCTTGGCGTGGCTGCGGGCGGCTTCGAGGTCGCTCTCGTAGGTGATCTCGAACTCGAGGGAGAGCCGCGTTCGCTCGTCCTCCGCCGAGTAGTTGATCACGTCCCGCTGCTGGATCTCGGAGTTTGGAATGACGATGAAGGTGTTCTGGACGGTGAAGATCTTCGTGTACCTGATCGTGATGTCCTCGACGAACCCGGTGTGGCCCTCGTCGACGATCTCGATCATGTCGCCGATCTCGTAGGGTCTGTCCGCGAGGACGAACAGCCCGTTGACGAAGCTACTAACCAGCGGCGCGAGCACGACCGCGACCACCGCGGAGATGACGGTCACCGAGAGGAGGATCTGCGTGTCGCCGACGCCGAGGATGCCGGCGACGACGACGAGCGTCATGACCAGGACCGAGAACCTGACGGCTCGCAGGGCCGTTCGGGTGACGCTCGGCCGTTCGATGCGGCGCGCGACGGTCCGACCCGTGAGTCGAACGACGAGCTTCGAGAGGTACCAGCCGACGACGAACACGATCGCCGCGAGGAGCAGCTGGCCGACGATTTCGGGGATCACCTCGGGAAGTATCTCGTTGGTCCGCTCGAGGGCGTCCTCCTCCGGCGCCTGTGCGACCGCCAGCATGGCAACACACTCATGGCCGGCGTGGTTAAGGGTTCTGACCGTCATCGACGCCGAACGGTGACTCGATTTCCGAATCCGGTAGTACTCGCGTTGTAATAAATCATTTATCCGTCCGAATCCTGCCATCGGGTATGGCACCAGACGAACTTCGCTCGACCGTCGAGCGAGTCGGGGATCGGTTCAACCTCGGCGAGTACGAGATCGACGCCTACCTGACCGTCCTCGAGCAGGGACAGCTGACCGCAAGCGAGATCGCGGATCGAACCGAGATTCCTCAGCCCCGCGTCTACGACACCGTTCGTAGCCTGAGCGATCGGGGGCTGGTCGAGCTGCGCGAGTCCCGACCGATGAAGGTCGTCGCGATCGATCCAGCCGACGCCTTCGACGAGGTCCAACACTCCCTCGAACAGATGATCGACGAACTCGAGGCTCGGTACACGGCGCCCGCGCGAGACACGGAGGCGGTGTCGCTCGTCAAGTCCCGCTCGACGATCCTGCGCTATCTCGAGGAGATCATCGTCGACGCCGAGTACGAGCTCTCACTGTCGCTGACGCCCGATCTCCTCACCCGATTCGAGGACGAACTTTCGGGGGCGCTTGACCGGGGCGTGAGTATCGATCTAATCGTGACCCCGGCCGCAGAGGCGCCCGCACCGGACGATTTCGACTACACCGCTATCGCGACGACGACGCGTGCCCGACGCGGGATCACGACGCCGGTGCTCGCCGTCGCCGACGGTAACTACTCCATCTACGCGACACAGGACGCGCTCCGGGACGACAAGGACCGCTACGGCGTTATCTTCAACCGCTCTGCGCTCGGGTTTCTGGTGTCGGGCTTCTTCGGTACCGTGCTCTGGACGACCGCCGAGGAGACGCTCGGCGAGGACGCGGATCCTCGAAGCTACCCGCGAAAGTACGCCTCGATCCGACGCTGCGTGAAGGACGTCATCGAGGAGGGGGGAGAGTTCTACGCGACGATCGTCGGCCAGGACGTCGCCGTCGGCGGTCAGCGGGTCGTCCGCGGCCAGATCATCGACGTCTCCTTCGAGGTCAGCGAGGAGGTCGCCGCGATCACCCTCGAGAACGAGGACGGCTCGGAGGTGACGGTCGGCGGCCGGGTCGCCGCCCTCGAGGACGTCGAGGCTCACGAGATCCACATCGGCCGGCACCGACCGCCCGAACTCGAGGAGTAGTCGCTCGAGTGTGATCTTCTCGGAGAGGTTGAATCTCCGATCGTAACGGTATTCAACGATTACGCGGTCCGTTCGTGGAGATTTTCAGTACATTGTGACCTTTATACGCCAACGATTAAGGTTCTGAGCGTGGTCCCGAACAGGGATGGTGCAAGACAGGTGTGAGCATACAACACCCACCAGCGTCTCTCGCCGATCGTTCGTCGCGGCGGCCTCGGTGGCCGGCGCCGGATCGGTCGGGATAGCGGGATGTCTCGGCCGCGGTGCGGAGGAGGGAGCTGTCGTCGTCTACGGCGACACCGACTTCCAGGACATCATGGATCCGGAGGGGGAGCTCCATCGGGCGCTCTGGGACGCGGGTCTCGACGAGGCCATCACTGTCGCGGTCCGCACCGGACCGGACGAGACCGAGCAGCGCAGATCCGCCGCACAGTCCGCGCTCCAGGCGGGGCGATCCGAACCGGACATCTTCATGATGGACAGCGGGTGGACGATCCCGTTTATTCTGCGCGGCCAGACGGTCGACCTCGAGGATCGGCTCTCGAGTGACACCCTCGGCCTGATCGAGAACGACTACCTCGAGGCCGCAGTCGAGACCGCTCGCCACCCCGAGAGCGGAGAACTGCACGCACTGCCGCTGTTTCCCGACTTCGGAACGATGCAGTTTCGACGGGATCTCGCCGAGGACGCGGGCTACGACACCGACGACTGGGGGACCGAGCCGATGTCCTGGCAGGAGTTCTCCGAGGTCGCGGCCGACGTTCGCACCGACGCCGGTGTCGACTTCGGGTTCACCACGCAGGCGGCCGCCTACGAGGGGCTGGCCTGCTGTACGTTCAACGAGGTGATGAGCACCTGGGGCGGCGCGTACTTCGGCGGCCTCGACGAGCTGTTCGAGGCGGGTAACCGCGAGGTTACGGTCGACGAGGAGCCGGTCCTCGACGCCATTCGGATGATGCGGACGTTCGTTCGCGGCGCCGATGACGAGTACGCCCTCGAGGGGTACGAGCAGATCGCCCCGACCGCGATCGCCCAGTACACCGAGGAGGACGCCCGCGGTCCCTTCGCGGCCGGCAACGTCGTGATGCATCGCAACTGGCCGTACTCGATCGCGATCGCTCACGACGACGGGATGGGCGACCAGGTCGGGATGATGCCGATGCCCTACGGCGTCGAGGAGGACGAGGCCGCCTACGACGGGGTCGGAGGGACCGCCGCTGCACTCGGTGGCTGGCACCTGACGCTGAACCCCGCAAGCGAGAATCAGGAGGAGGCGCTCCAGGTGCTGGACGCGTTCGCGACCGAGGAGGTCATGCTCACGATCTTTGCGATCCAGGGCTGGATCCCGCCGATCGTCGAGCTGCTCGAGGAGGTCGATCCCGAGGAGACCGGGCCCGTCGCGGAGTACGCCGAAACCATTCAAATTGCGGGTGAGAACGCCGTTCCGCGACCCGTAACCGACATCTGGCCGGAGCAGTCGGCCCACATCTACCAGGAGGTGAACAGGGCCTACCGGGGCGTGAAGTCACCCGAGGAGGCGATGACCGACCTGGCGGACCGACTCGAGGCCAGCGAGGCCGACGTAGGTGAGCAAGATGTCGAGTGATACTGGAATCGGCAGCGAGACCCCCGAACGCGAACGAACTGGCAACGCCGTCGTCAACTGGATGGAGGGGCTGAGCGAGGCGGCCTACGCCTACCTCCTGTTGATTCCGTCGTTCCTGTTGCTCGCCTTCATCGCCTTCTACCCCCTGTTGATGACGTTCGTCATGTCGCTGCGGGAGGATCGAACGCGGGGTGCGGAGACCCTGGGCGGGTTCGTCGGCGTCGAGAACTACGTCGACGTGCTCACGGGCGACGTCAGGCTGGCCCAGCAGTTCCTGGACGTGTCGCTGTCGGCGTCGTTTCCCTTCGTCGACTTCGGCGTGCCACTCCTCCAGCAGGCGCTGTTCGTCACCCTCGGCTTCGCCGTCATCAGCGTCTTTTTCGAGACGGTCTTCGGCTTCGGGCAGGCGCTGATCCTCGACCAGGAGTTCCGCGGCCGGCGCTGGGTCAGGGTCGCGATCATCCTCCCGTGGGCCGTCCCGATCGTTATTCAGGGGATGATCTTCTTCCTGCTGTTCCAGCCGGAGGTCGGCTTCGGGACGGACCTGATGCAGTGGCTCGGCCTGTTCGGGCCGAACCCGCTCGCGGACAGCGGGGACGCGTTCGTCATCGTCCTCGTCGCCGACATCTGGAAGTCAACGGCGTTCATGGCGCTGCTGATCCTCGCGGGGCTCCAGAGCGTCGATCGGAGCCTCTACGACGTCGCGCGCGTCGCGGGCGCCTCCCCCTGGCAGCGGTTCAAGCTGATCACGCTGCCGCTGATTCTGCCCGCCCTGCTGGTCGCAATGTTGTTCCGGACGATGGACGCGATGCGCGTGTACGGGCTGATCGAGTCGAGCGTCGGCTGTACGACGGTGCCGTCGCTGACCTGCATGGTCGTCGAGGCGATGTTCGGCGGCACGCGCATCTTCGGGACCGCGGCGGCCGTGGCGTTCATGACGGCGCTGGTGATCGGACTGTTCATCTCGGTGTACATCGCCCTGTTCCGGGACACGGAGGCGGGATTCTACTGATGAGCCCGAACGACCGCAGACGGAACGATGACGGAACCGATCCTAGAGAGGGCGACCGCGTCCCCGGACCCTGCCGAGACGGGAGGAGATCCGACCGATACCGTCCGGACGGGGTCCCTCGAACCCGGCTCGCCGACGGTGGCGCGACACTCGGGGCCGGCGGCGACGCCGAACTCGATCGCGGCCCGTTCTCGCGGTGGGTCGACCGCTCGATTCAGGATCCCCAGCGCGTCTACCGGGCGATGTTCTACGTTGCGGCGATCTTCTTCCTGTTTACGACGCTGTTTCCCTTCTACTGGCTCCTGATGGTCGCGCTCACGCCCGAGGGGCAGCTTCAGGACATCGTCTTCACGCCGAACGGGTTCAACCCGGGCGCGTTCGTCGAGGTGTTCCAGACCCTGCCGTTCCACTGGTACATGTTCAACAGCTTCGTTATCGCGACGGCCTCGACGGTGCTGGTGCTGGTCGTCGCGAGCCTGGCCGGCTACGCCTTCGGTCGGCTCGAATTCCCGGGGAAGACGCCGCTGATGCTGCTCGTGTTGGTCGTATCGTTCTTCCCGCCGGCGGCGTTTTTCATCCCGCTGAACGACCTGTTCAACACCCCCGTCGAGATCCTCGAGCCTGTCATGAGCGATGGGACGCTGTACAACACGCCGGGCGCGATGGTGATGCCGATCTCGGCGATCTTCATGCCGCTGGCGATCTTCATCCTCACGACGTTCTACGCCCAGATCCCCGACGGGCTCGAGGACGCCGCGAGGGTCGAGGGAACCACCCGATTAGGCGCGCTGTTTCGGGTCATCATCCCGCTGTCGGCGCCCGGGGTCGCGACCGCCGGCGTGTTGACGTTCATCGCGGTGTACAACGAGTTCTTCTTTTCGTATCTGATGACCGACGGCGAACCGGCGAACTGGGCGCCGATCCTCGAGGGCATTCTTGGCTACCAGGGCCAGTACGAGATCCTGTTCAACCTGATGGCCGCCGCGAGCATCATCGGCGTGCTCCCGGTCGCGATCCTCGTGATCGTGGCCCAGGAGAAGATCGTCAGCGGGCTCACCGCGGGCGCGCTCAAGGAGTAAGACACTATGGCACGAGTACGACTCGAACACGTTACGAAACGCTACGACGACGTCGTCGCGGTCGACGATATGAACGTCGAGATCGAGGACGGGGAGTTCGTCTGCCTCGTGGGCCCCTCCGGCTGCGGGAAGTCGACCACGATGGAGATCATCGCCGGGTTGACTCGTCCCTCGGAGGGAACGGTGTACATCGGCGACACCGACGTCACGAACCTCGCACCCAAGGATCGGGGCGTCGCGATGGTCTTCCAGAACATCGCGCTGTTTCCACACATGGACGTCTTCGACAACGTCTCCTTCGGCCTCCGCTTGCGGACGTTCGACGACGAGGAGGTCGAACGTCGCGTCGAGGAGGCCGCCGACATCGTCCAGCTCGAGGGAATGCTCGATCGGATGCCCGACGAGATGTCCGGCGGCCAGCGCCAGCGGGTCGCGATCGCCCGGGCGATCGTCCGCAACCCGGACGTCTTCCTGATGGACGAGCCGCTCGCGAACCTGGACGCCAAACTCCGGGTTCACATGCGAACCGAACTCCAGCGACTCCACCGCGAACTGGAGACGACGATCATCTACGTCACGCACGATCAGGCCGAGGCGATGACGATGTCCGATCGGATCGCCGTCATCAACGCGGGCGAACTCCAGCAGATCGATCCGCCCCTGGTCTGTTACAACGAGCCCGCGAACCTGTTCGTCGCCGGCTTCATCGGCTCGCCGTCGATGAACTTCGTCCAGGGCGGGGTCGTCGCCGACGGCCTCGAGACGAAGAACTTCACGCTCGAGTTCGACCCCGCGGGAGTGGCCGGCGTCGGCGTCGGCGACGACGTGACACTCGGGGTCCGGCCCGAGGACGTCCACCTCTCGAGGGACGCCGACGATCTCTCCCGACCGACGAAGGGGATCGAGGTGACGACCGACGTGCTCGAGCCGATGGGCGACGAGATCTTCGTCTACCTCGTGCTCGACGAGGGGGCCGAACGGACGATGGAGGAGGACCCGCTTGACTCCCCGGATCAGCTCCTGATGAGCGTCTCGCCGGACACCGACATTCGAGAGGACGAGACCCTCGAGGTCGTTCTGGACGGGTCGAAGATCCACCTGTTCGACACCGCGAGCGGCGAGGCGCTCGTTCACGGGATCGCCGATCAGTCGGGATCGGAGCCGGGAACGGCGCCGACGGAAGCCGAAGACTGAGTTTCGTTTCGTTACCGATCCGATGGTTTCGACCGCAACCGGACGGCAGCGGCGGGCCGATAGACTCACCTACATCGAGGATAGCTATCAGTAGACACAGCGAAACGCGTTCGTGCCACGGGAGGCGTCAGTGAACGAACGACGGAACAAAGGAAATCGAATACAAAGCTCCGCACGAATCCCGGATTCGAACCGCCGAGCGAACCACCACACCCCCAACGCATACCACATGACAACACCACGAGGCGACATCAGAACCGGTATCGTCGGACTCGGGAACATCGGGCGCTACCACGCCGAACGCCTCCTCGAGCTCGACGTTCCGCTGGTCGGCGGGATGGACGTCGCGGCCGACGCACGAACCCGTTTCGCCCGTCGATACGACGTCGACGTCTACGACGATCACCACGAACTGTACGACGCCGTCGACGCCGTCATCATCACGACGCCGAACAAGTACCACGAGGAGTACGCGGTCGACGCCTTCGACCGGGGCCTGCACGTCCTCCTCGAGAAGCCGCTCGCTCACTCCCTCGAGAGCGCCGAACGGATCGCGAGCGCTGCGGCCGACAGCGACGGCTACTGCATGGTCGGGTTCAACAATCGGTTCGCGAACACGGTTCGGATCGTCAGAAACCGGATCGAACGGGGCGAGCTCGGCGACGTGTCACACGTCGAGGCGAACTACGTGCGCCGACGGGGAATACCGGGACGCGGGTCGTGGTTCACCCGGCGCCAGATCGCGGGCGGCGGCGCACTGATCGACCTCGGCGTTCACGCCATCGACCTCTCGCTGTACCTGCTCGGCGACCCTCCCATCGCGGAGGTAACCGGCGTCACCCGCGGCGAGTTCGGCTCTCGAGAGGAGTACGCCTACCTGGACATGTGGGGCGACGACGCCGGGCCGGCCGGCTTCGACGTCGACGACTCCGCCAGCGCGTTCATTCGGACCGACGACGACCGAACGATCTCGCTCGAGGTCGCCTGGGCGACCAACCGCCCGGAGAACAACGAGTTCGTCGTCCGCGGAACCGAGTCCGCCGCGGTGTTCGATCTCCTCGACGGCGATCTCTCCGTTCACTCCGCGAGCACCGCCGGCCCGGACCACCTCGAGGATACCTCGATCGAGACCAGACAGAACGACACCCACACCGAGGAGCAGCGATCGTTCTTCGATTCGATCGCAGCCGGCGAGGTCGGCGACGAGAGCATCCAGCAGGCGCTTACCGTTCAGCGGGTGATCGACGGGATCTACCGCTCGAGCGAGACGGGACGGACGGTCGCGATCGGCGAGCAGGAGTAAGGCTCACTCGCGAAAGCGGTCGGCGATCGTCTTCCCCGTCGACGGATCGGTCACGTCGACCCTGCCGTTACCGGAGACGGTGACGTCGTATCCGGCGTACTCGAAGGAGAGTGAGAGCTCGGTCGATGGATCGCTCCGGAACAGTGCGTCGAGCGCCTCGGGATCAACGACGGCGTACAGCGGTTCGTAGGCCGGCGGCTCGATCGCCGTCACGTCGACCACCTCGTGTTCGGCGACTGCCTCGATGATCGCCCGCGTCGGACGGTCCGCTCCGTCGGCCGCCGACGGATCGCTCGGAGCGGTCATACGAGCAGTACCAGACACCTGCGAATAAGGGTAGTGGTCCGTGTACGTTTCTGACAACCGTCCAGTACGGTCCGCCTACTCCTCGTCGCGGGCGTCCTCGAACGTCGCGATCGCCTCCTCCCGCCTGTTCGCGTGGTCGACGATCGGCTCGGGGTAGTCGGGGGCGAGTTCGGCTCGTTCCTCGGTGTCGAGGTCGGGCCACTCGTGGATCCGATCAGCCGGGACGTCCTCGAGTTCGGGGACGTGTTCCCGGATGTAAGCAGCGTCGGGGTCGTACTCTCGACCCTGTTTCGTCGGATTGAACACCCGAAAGTACGGCTGAGCGTCCGCTCCGGTCGAAGCCGCCCACTGCCAGCCGGCGACGTCGCTCGAGGTCTCGTGATCAGCGAGGTAGTGCCGGTACCAGTCGTACCCCTCGCGCCAGTCGACCAGCAGATCCTTCGTCAGAAACGAGGCGACGAGCATCCGGACCCGGTTGTGGACCCATCCCTCGGACCGAAGCTGGCGCATTCCGGCGTCGACGATCGGGTACCCGGTCTCACCAGCCCGCCAGGCTGCCAGTTCGTCCGGATCGTTTCGCCACTCGAGGTCGCTCTCGTAGCCGCTGAAATCCTCCGTGACGGTCTCGGGGTTGAACGCCAGCAGGTGAACGTAGAACTCCCGGAACGCTAGCTGCCGGCGAAACGCGACGACGCTCTCACGGGCGTCCTCGTCGGGCGCGTCCTCGAGCGCCCGTTCGGTTTCGACGGACACCTCCCGGGGGCCGATCGTTCCCCACTTGAGGTGCGTCGACAGGCGGGAGGTCGTCCCGGCCGCGGGAACGTCCCGTTCGTCCGCGTAGCGGTAGATCGCGTCCGAGCAGAACGTCTCGAGGCGTTCCCGCGCCGCGTCGCGGCTTACTGTTGGGGGGTCGGCGTCGGGCTCGTCGAACCCGAGTTCCGAGAGTGACGGGATTGGGTTGGCCTCGCTCTCGCTTGCGTCCTCGAGGTCGGCGAGCTCGTCGGCTGTCGGCGCCGGCGCGGGATCGGCCTTCTCCCGGTCGCGCCACTTCTTCCAGAAGTAGGAAAACACCGAGTAGTGGTCGCCCTCGTTCGGCGAGATCGATCCTGGCTCGTGGTGAAGGCCGTCCGTGACCGAGTCGTGATCGATCCCCTCCTCCTCGAGGGCCGCCCGGACCGCCTCGTCGCGCTCGGCGGCGAGTCCGCTGTAGTCCTCGTTCCAGACCACTCGAGCGGCGTCGCGCTCGGCTGCGAGTGAGGGAATCACCTCCCTCGCGTTCCCGCGGACGACGAGGAGATCGGAGCCGCGGTCGCGGTACCACGCCCGGAGGTCGGCGAGCGCCTCGAGGAGACAGGCGACGCGGATCGGCGAGGCGTACTCGAGAATCGTCGGGTCGAGAACGAACACGGGGACGACCCGATCGGCTCGGGCAGCCCGGGCGAGGGCGCGGTTGTCGACGCCCCGCAGGTCCTTGCGGTGCCAGTGAACGATCATATTCGGTGCGACACGGCTAGGGGGCAAAGTTTTGGACCCTTACTCGATTGGGACTCACTCGCTCCCTGGCTTCCCGAGCCGATCGAATCGTCTGGCGAGGTATCGGCGGCCGGTGGAGACGATCCCGTCGACGGTGTAGTTGACGCCGATGTAGACGCTGACCAGGGCAAGGACGGTCCCCGCGACGACGTCTAGGAACCAGTGAATACCTAAATACATCGTCGACAGCGCGACGCTGACGGCGAGAAAGCCCGACAGCGGAACCCACAGCGGGTACCGGTCGCGAGTCAACCAAGCTAGGAAGAACACCGTCATCGATAACGACGTGTGCAGCGAGGGGAAGACGTTCGTGTTCTGGTTGACCTGATTGGTGAGCGTCCGCGACTGCGGGAAGGCGTCGTACAGCAGCGGTTCGAACACCAGCGGATCGAAGTTCCGGGGACCGTAGGCGATAAAGAGCATGTAACAGACCAGGCCGATCCCGTAGTTGGCCGTAAACGCGAGCAACAGCGTCGACAGCTCCTCCATCTCCTCGAGCGCGAAGTAGGCGACGATCGGGAACAGCAACAGGAACGCGTAGCCGTAGATGTAGATGAAGACGAAGAACTCCGTCAGCGCCTCGGTCTGGATCGACTGGAGGAGGACGACCGGCGTCTCGCCGAGCAGTCGCTGCTCCAGTGCGAACAGCGTGTGAGTGATGTTGTGTCCGACCACCCGACGCTCGAGACGCAGGACGACGTCCCGGGTGGACCACCGCAACGCGAGCACGACTCCGAGCGCGGCGATCGGCAGCAGGCAGGCCTCCAGTCGCCATCGATAGCCCCGAACCGCGGCGACGAGACGGCGGGGCCCGACGAACACGAGCGTCGCCGTGACGAGCATCGTCGTCACGACGAGCGCGAGCTCGAGGACGACCTGGGCGAGGGTCATACGGGATACGTACGTCGCGGGAGACATTAATACGGCCCGGTCGGATCATCGCCGACTCGTACGGGCGACTGGACATCGCCGTCGGAGCGAGCGCGAGCCGTGCGACGGTCGTTCCGGCTACTCGGGACGGCAGACCGTCCGGGTACTCGGGACGATAGACGGTCTCACTCGAGCAGAGCGCCGTCCTCGTACCGATAGTTTTCGGCCTCGAAGAGCGATCGTGCCTCCTCCGCGTCGACCTCGCCGTCCGAGCCCGGAAACGCGGTGAGTTCGGTCTCCTCGTCGGTCAGTTCGCTTTCGCGAACCCCGAACAGCGAACTCAGCGATCGGGCCGGCTCCGCGAATCCGTCGAGCAACTCGGCAGCGGCGTGATCCCGGTCGAGCAATCGCGAGAGAAGCCGGCGGAAGTTGGGGTTGCCGAGCTGTTCGTGGTGGCTGTTGTAGCCGATCATGTAGAACTCGTCGGTCTGTTCGGTTAGCACGGACCGACCCGGAAGATCGCTGACCCGTCCGGTCTCGTCGGCCGGAAGCGGGGTCCCCGTGAGGTCGATCTCCTCCTCCTCGAGCAGGTCGACGACTGCCCCCGAGTTCGGCGCGACGACGAACCTAATCCCGTCGAACTGCGGAAACTCCTCGAGGACCGAGGGCCGATCGTCCGCGTCGTAGAAGACGTGATCGGTAAACGGAACCAGCTCCACCTCGGTGTCGTCGGTGACTGCCTCGAGTTCGAACAGTCCAGAACCGATCGGTTCCTCGTTGTCGTGGACGAGCGCCTCGGTCTGGCGTTCGCCGACGACGGTCGACCGGGGTTCCCAGACGTGAGCGGGCAACACCGGAATCTGAAGCGCACGGATCGCCGTCTCTCGGTTCGTGGTCCGAAGCGAGAACTCGACCGTCCGGGAGTCGACCGCCTCGACGCTCTCGACGAGACTCTGCTGGCCCCGATACTGGGGTGCGGGGACGCCGCTCTCGGTCTCGCCGAGGGACGTATCTCGAAGGAACCGATGGGTGAACGCGACGTCCTCGGCATCGAGAGACTCCCCGTCGTGCCAGCGCTGGTCGTCTCGCAGGGTGACTCTCGCCTCGAGCAGCGAGCCGCCATCCCACTCGACGTCCTCGGCCAGCCAGGGGATCGCCCCGTCGTCGGTTCGATACACGAGCGGGTCGTAGAGCAGCGCCAACAGCGCGGGAATCTGGTTGGAGTCGACGACGATCGGGTTCAGTCGGCTGGTGAGCGCCTCGCCGAAGACGCCGACCTCGAGCGGGCGGTCCTGTGGCCCCTCGTCGGGAGGCTCCGAGAGAATCTCGAGGTAGTCGATCGGTTGGTACGGCGGGCCCGAAACGGTCTCCGACAGCGTCGCTCCGACGGCGCCGATTCGGGACGGAAAGGCGACGGTCGTGTACGGGACCGTCTCGGTGAGGTGGTCGAACAGCTCCGAAATCACCCGGTCGCGGTCCTCGTCCGCGGTGGTAAGCTGGGTCTCGAGCAGATCGTCGGCGGTAACGTCCGAGAACTGAAACGGGTTCTGCCAGCCCGCTTCGGTGGCGTACCGAGAGTGCAACAGCCCGCGAAGCGCGTCGTACTCGTCGATCCCGTCGTGTCTGGTGACGAAGACGTCGTAATCGCCCTCCAGCAGAACGTTGCGGTGTAACTCCGCTTTGGCGATCGGCTCGAACGTCGCGTCGATTCCGGCAGTCTCGAAATTCTCCCGGAGCTGGCTCGCGATCTTCGCGGCGATGATGTCGTCGTCCGCGGGGACCGCCTTGATCGTCAGCGAGACCTGGTCCGGACCGGGACTCTCGGCGCGGGACCAGAGCCTCTCGGTGCAGCCGGCGAGCGAGCCGGCGATACCGGTGGCGGTCCCCGCGAGTACTCTCCGACGCGTCGTCGGAGAACCGACGTCCTCCATATACGGAACGGTATGGTACCGCGGTGTATAGGACTTACTCTCGAAGCGACAACTCGTATATCCACTGTATGAGGGATCTACCGCGCCATATCACGACCTGGAGCAGCTCTGCTAGGCGGAGGAAACGTTAAGAGAGTTGATTGTGTACGTCAGATCCGTCTCCCGTCGCGACTCCTGACTGGGACCGATCGGTCCGCGATCGAACGCGTCGGAGGCCGACAGCGTGATTCCGATGACAGACAGAAGCCTTCACCTTCCGGTCGCAGCACAGCCCTCGGTTGACTCGCTCGTCGAACTCGCGGCGCTCGGCGAGTCCCACGGCTACGAGTACGCCTGGCTCCCCGAGACGTGGGGCCGGGACGCGGTCACCGTCCTGACCGCGATGGCTCGAGAGACCGACGAGATCGGGCTCGGCCCGAGCATCGTCAACGTCTACTCCCGATCGCCAGCGTTGCTCGGCCAGACGATGACGACCCTCCAGGAGGTCGCCGACGGACGGCTTCGGGCCGGAATTGCGCCGAGCGGCCCCGCCGTCATCGAGGGCTGGCACGGCGTCGAGTTCGACCGCCCCCTCCGGCGGACCCGCGAGTACCTTGAAATCATGCGCGCGGTGATGAGCGGAGAGACGGTCAACTACGACGGTGACATCTTCTCGCTGGCGGGGTTTCGACTGCGCTGTGAGCCCCCGTCCGAACCCGTCCCGATCGACGCCGCGGGAATGGGACCAAAATCTGTCGAGCTCGCCGGACGGTTCGCCGACGGCTGGCACGCCATCGTCTTCACCCCCGACGGGCTCGCGGACCGTCTCGAGGATCTCCGGCGCGGGATGGAACTCGGCGACCGCGATCCCGGCGACGTTCGGGTCACGCTTTCGGTGACGGCGTGTGCGCTCGAGGACGGCGACCGCGCTCGCGATCTCGCACGCCGGCATCTGGCGTTTTACGTCGGTGCGATGGGAACATACTATCGGGAGTCACTCGCCCGTCAGGGGTACGAGGAGGCGGCCAACGAGATCGCCGCCGCGTGGGCCAGCGGCGAACAGGACCGTGCCGTCGATCGGATCCCCGGTGCGCTGCTCGACGACCTCGGCGCCGCGGGAACGCCGGAGCGCGCCCGCGAGGAACTCGAGAAGTTCGCGGCTATCGACGGCGTCGACGATCTCGCGATCGGGTTTCCCCGCGGCGCCGACCGCGACGAGATCGAGGCGACGATCGAAGCGCTCGCACCCGACCACTGAAAGGGCGGACGAGTGCCGTCGCTACGGGGAGAGCGAGGGCAGGGACGGACCCGTAGCCGACACGAGGAGCTGCAAAACGGAGCGGAAATCCCTCGGTGCAGAGGTCGATCGCTGCAAGCATCGGGTGCCGGTCCTGTTACCGTGACGAGATCCCGTAATCGACGTGTACTTCGGGTGTGCTCGCCGAGTCGGACATCTCGACGCCGTTCCAGTCGACGACGTAAACGTTGGCCATCTGGCCCGAGAAGCGAAACCGCTGGACGCCGACCTCGATCGTTCCTTCCGCGACGCCACCCGAGACGACCGTCCCTTCCGCAACGGGATCGTCCGCGAGCATCTCGATCTCGCCGTCGACCGCGATCTCGAAGTTCGACGGCACCCCGCGGCCGACGATCGTAACCAGATTCGGAAGCCGATCGTCCCGGCTTCCGGAAGCGTCGTTCTGCACCGAAGTGTCTGATGACATAATTCCATAAGTTGAGCATTCCGGCATAAGCTTTCTTGTGCAATAAAAAGTAGCTCAAAATTAAATACAACGTTTCGAACGGAACGGCCCCGGAAACCACCAGTCGTGGTTACTTCGTCCGCTGGACCGTGTGTCCGCTGCTATCGAAAGAGTGTTCATCGTACACCATAATAAGGATTTCTGATACTGTACTGCGGGTGAGGCGTCCGCGGTGTCACGTTGCCGACCGATGGTGGGTCGTCTCGAGGGGTGAACACGGCAAGCTCATTCGATCGGGAGCGGGGTCGTCTCGATGCTCCCTCGCCGTCCGTCTAGCACGTCGAACCGCTCCCCCCGCCGGCGCTCGAGCCAGTGCAGCAGTCGCTCGGCCCACTCGAGTTTGCGGGCTTTCGTCGGGCCGACGGACGGGTCGTCGAACGTCCAGCCGACGAACCGGAGCCGGGCGGCCCCCAGGTGATCCGCGAGAAAGGCGGCCCGGTCGCCGTCGGTAAAGCCGCCGAGATTCCGAACCGGACCGCGAGGCGCGACCTGCGTCGTCGGCAGGAGCCACTCGCCGCGACAGCCGGGAACGACTGCCCGAAGCTGCGCCACGTTGTCGCCGTGAGCGTGAACCGCAACAGGCGTCTCCCGCTCGGTCAGTCGCCTGACGGTGTCGGGGTTCTTGTCGAGATCGGTGACCATGCAGTCGACGCCGACGCCGGCTTCGAGAAGGGTGTCGGCGGCCGTCGAGGCGGCGAAGACGACGTCAGCCTCGCGGGCGTCGTCGAGTTCGTCCGACAGGTTCGGGCCGGCCCCCGCGATCGCGACGGTCGCTCCGTCGGCCGCGTCGAGTCGCTCGAGGTCGAACGGCTCCGTGAGTGAGGCCAGGACGTCCCGTGCGCGCTCGTCGCCGTCGCGGTCGTAGCCGAAATCACGGCGGATCGCCTCGTACACCGGTTCCCACTCGTCGAACTCCATACGCGTACTTTACCCTGCTGGCGTATGTGTCTGTGCGTTCCACTGATGGCGTGTGTGTCTGTGCGTTTCGCTGCCAGTATCTGTATCCGTGCGTTCGGCGGAGATCGGCGTCGTCACTGGTCGACGTAACGCCACAATAATTCCGTGTTGTGGGCCGGGCGTCGCCTCCAAAGTACCCCTACCCGGGAGACCGCCCGGCGTCCATCACGTCCTTTCGGAGCCTCCGACATAAGCTTTCTCTTGACTTACCAGTTCGATTGAACGGCTCGGAGCGGACCGATACTGCTCGCTCTCCGCGTAAATGGCGTCGAGGACGCAGATCGCCGAGCGGTCTGCGTTCCTCAGTCGGTCCGCCCGCCGAACGCGTCGGCGATCACGGCCGCGTCCCGCGTCTCCGCCACGTCGTGAGTCCGGACGACGTCGGCGCCGCGTTCGATCACCATTGCCGTTGCCGCCAGGCTCGCCGGGAGGCGGTCCTCGGTCTCCCGGCCGACGAGATCGCCGAGGAAGTTCTTCCGGTTGATCGAGACCAGGATCGGTCGCTCGAGGGCCCGAAACTCCGCCAGCCGACGGAACGTTTCCCGGTCGTCGTCGACGGTCTGGGCCTCGCTCCAGCCGCCGAAGGCGGGGTCGACGATCGTCCTGTCGGTGAGACCGTTCTGTTTCAGCGCCTCGTACACCTGATCGACGTAGTCGGCCTCGGCGGCCCAGTCCGGCGACTTCCGGGTGGCCCAGTCGGTTTCCTCGACCGCACCGGGTCGCTCGAGATCCGGTGGACTGGCCATCTTCGCGACGACGGCGTCGTGGGCCTTACAGACGGCCGGCATCTGTGGATCCGCGAATCCGCAGATGTCGTTGACCATGTCGAACCCCCGCTCGAGGGCCGCGTCGGCGACCTCGTGGTATCGGGTTTCGATCGAGAAGACCGCCTCGCCCTCGACGCGGTCGATCGTTTCGCAGGCGACGTGGAGCCGCTCGAGTTCCTCCTCGGCCGACAGCACCTCGAAGCGCTTGTTCGCCGACTCGAGGCCGACGTCGACGATGTCGGCACCCTCGCCGATCAGTTCCTCGTCTACGTACCGGGCCGCCTCGCCGGGGTCGTCGTAGACGCTCGGGTCGTACGGCGACTCCTCGCTGACGTTCAACACACCCATGATTCGGGTCGGATGGCCGTCACCGATCCCAAGTCCGGCCGCGTCGACGCTGTACATACCGCCACTGAGGAGGCGAGGTAAAAAGCTACCGCGGTCCCGGCGAACGGCGAGCGCAAACCGTATCGCGAACGGCCAGCAGTACTCGATCGGCTACGAGTCGCTCTCGAGCGGAGCCAGCCGGGAGTCCCGGAGGAGGACCTTCTTGACAATGGCGGGGTTCTCGAGCAGGCGGTGTTTCGCATGGGCGCCACGACCCCGTCCCCGACCCTCGCGTTCGGACTGGATGACGTTCAGGAAGTTCTGCTCCTGAAGGATCTCCTGAACCCGTCGCTCCGAGAGGACGTCGAAGTCGAGCCGGCGGGCGACCTCCTTGTACTGGTTGTAGATGATCTTCGTCGGGAACTCCTTCTCGGAGCTGTTCTCGGTCAACAGCGTTAGCGAGTAGAGGATCGCTTTCGCCTGCTGGGGCGAGCCCTCGATCAGCTCGTTGAACCGGTCGGCCTCGGTCTTCTCCTTGGCGTCGCGAACGTGGTCGGCAGTGACGCGGTCGGCGTTCTGTTTCTTCGCGATGCGACCCGCGTTTCGAAGGATGTCGATCGCCTTGCGCGCGTCGCCGTGTTCCTGGGCTGCCAGCGCGGCCGTCAGCGGGATGACGTCGCCCGAAAGCACCTCGTCGTGGAAGGCGTCGCGGCGTTTTTCCAGGATCTCGACGAGCTGGTTGGCGTCGTACGGCGAGAAGACGAGTTCGTCCCGCGAGAGGCTGGACTTGACCCGCTCGGAGAGATGGTCGGGGAAGTCGATCTTGTTCGAGATGCCGATGATCCCGATGCTCGAGTCCGAGATTCGGCGGTTCTCGCCCGCTCGCGAGAGCTTTCGCAGCACCTCGTCGTTCTCGAGCATGTCGATCTCGTCTAAGATGACGATAGTGACGTCCGTACAGCGATCGACGGCCTGCCAGAGCCGCTTGTAGTAGTCACCGGTCCCCAGCCCGCGGTCGGGAACGGTGATTCCGCTCTGTTCGGGGTCGTTGACTAACTGGGCGATCGTTTTGACGATCGACGCCTCGGTGTTCTGTTCGCCACAGTCGATGAAGGCGTAGTTGACCGTAACGTCGTCGCGCTTTGCCTCCGATATTACCCGCTTGGTCACCGACCTCGAAATCAGGGACTTGCCGGTTCCGGTCTTCCCGAAGATAAACAAGTGGTTCGGCTCACTGCCGAAGATAGCGGGGTTCAAGGCGTCCGCAACGCGTTGCATCTGCTCGTCGCGACCGACGATCCGGTCCGGACCGGGCAGGTGCGTGATCTCGAGCAGCCGCTCGTCGGCGAAGATCGGATCGTCGTATCGGAAGAGCGGATCACGGTCGTCGTTCGCGGACATTGCAGTACCCCGTCCCTTCCAACCGGACTAAAATAAAGGTATGGAGATCACTCGCGGATGTAAACCAAACGCGTGAGGGGCGCTATACCGCATCCAAAGGCCGTCCACTCGGTCCAGCCGATATCGCCGGCCTCGCGCTTGTGAACGGGGCGGACGCGTGGGAACCTCCGACGGGCACCCCCCTCGCGGATGTAACGGGTTCCGAGCCCCGCTACCCTACGGGAACCTCCGGCCACCTTCCCGACCCGGAAGGGAGGAGGAATCCGGGAGATCAGTATTGACCGTATGAGAGGTCGAAGGCAGCGTTATTACCGGTTCCTGTTCGTGTCAACCGATCCGCGGGAGGACACACACCCCCGTCGCGGATGTAACGCCGAACGGGCGGGGGGTCTCGAGCTAAGAGCCGAAATTCGACGGATTCTGTCGCTGAAAGTATACATTTACAACCGCGACGGAGGTGTGTAGCCGATCAGAACCTCCCCACACCTGTACGGCGTTACAAACGCGAAGGGGGTGTGTCCCCTCGGAACGGAACGCTCGACCCGGGTGGACCGCCTCGAGAAGGTCGAAACCGTCGAAGAAGGGAAGAAGTGAACGGACGGAGGGAGTTCTCTCACGGCCGAGAGCGATCAGGGACGGCGATTAGCAGTAGATACGGGAAGTCGAACGACGCTTCGGGAGTTGGCCTCAACGTACTACTACTAGACTAGTTCTTCTTACTAGACTAGTTCTCTCTTCCTCTCCACCCACCTATCCACCTATTGCAGCTATTGGACCCATTATACCCATCACATAATCTCTACAACTCACACCTATCTATTCTATCGTAGAAACCTGCAATTCCCTTCTATTCACCGCGACGAGGAGGTCGCTTACCGAGAGAGACACCTTCTCGTGACGACGACGCCAGCCCGGATCACTCTCGCTACCGATCGAGGGGGAGCGCTCCCTCTCGAGTCAGCTTCCGGCTCGAGACGCGTCCGGGACCAGTCGACTTTTGCGAGCGGCCTCGCTACCGACGGTATGAACTGCCGACTCCAGTCTCTTCCTCGAGTCGACGCTCGCACTCGAGTACGCCGAAATAGCTTCCGCCAGCGACGGCCGAACCATGACTGAACCGACCGAAGCAACCACGGACGACCCGAACGCGACCGCCGCCGACCGAACGCCGCCATCGGTCGCCATCGTCGACGCGAAGACGCCGGGCAACGTCGGCACCATCGCCCGCGCGATGAAGAACTTCGGATTCGAGGACCTCCTGCTCGTCGATCCCCCGGAGCTCGACCCCGACGGCGAGGCGTACGGATTCGCCGGGCAGGCTCGAGAGGATATCCTCCCGAACGCGACCGAACTCTCGTTCGACGAGCTCGCCGAGAGCTACCATACGATCGGCTGTACCGCGGTCACGAACGAAGACGACCGCAGCCACATGCGCTATCCCTACTCGACGCCAGCCGATTTAGCCGAGCGACTGCCAACCGTCGAGGCACCGACGGCGGTGGTCTTCGGCCGCGAACGGGTCGGACTCACCAACGAGGAGCTCGCGCGGATCGACGAGATCTGTGCGATCCCCGCGAGCGAGGACTACCCCGTACTGAACCTCGGCCAGGCCGCGACGGTGACGCTGTACGAGCTTCGCACCCTCACGCTCCCTGCCGACGGAACGCAGCTGCCCGACCTCGAGCGCACCCGGGCGCCGGAGCCGACCCTCGATCGGCTCTACGACCAGTGGGGCGCCCTGCTCGAGGAACTCAACCATCCCGACGAGAAACGCGACAAGACGATGCGGATGCTCCGGCGGGTGTTCGGCCGCGCGGATCTGACCGAACGCGAGGCGAACACGCTGCTCGGGGTTCTCCGCAGAGCGACGGAGCGCCCCGCCGAGGACTGAGATCCGTTCGGTGTCCGAAGACGAACCCCTTCCCTATCTAATCTCGAACCCCTTCCCTATTCGAAGACGAACCACGCTCCTCTCGAAAAACGGATCGTCGAGCGTGAACGATCGACGCTTCGCAGTTCTACAAATTCGGAGTTTGGCGGCTCTATCGATCCGGAACCGCACGGACGGGTTTCCGATCGGAGACGCGTTCGACCGACGTCCGCGTGTAGCCGCCGTCCTCGGCGATCGTCCCGATCCACCCGCAGTCCGGACAGGTCACCAGTCCCTGTCCGTCGACGAGCCGTTCACCGCAGTCGGGACAGCCATCCGATCGCGGCGACGGTGCCGACTCGGCGCCGGTGTCATCGCGCTCGAGACCGTTCGCCTCCACGTCGCTACCGATCGGATCCGCCGATACGAGATCCTCGCCACACCGGATGCGGGCGATCACGTCCTCGGTCGTGATCGTCTCTTCGTCCGTCGAGTGTGGGTAGACGGCGACCAGTTCGTCGTCGGCGTAACACTCGAGACACAGCAGCGGGGTCACGAGGACCTCGCGACGCTCGTCGGTCACCTGCGAGGTCGCCGTCCGGGTTCGGAACGGCGGCCGGATCGAGACGTTTCGTCGGTCGGCCCACTGCTCGAATCGATCGTAGGTCTCGAGGACCTCCTGGTAGGGACTGTTCTCGGACAGTCGCACCTCCTTCGGCCAGCTCCGCACCAGCAGTTCATCGATCGTTCCCTCCTCCTCGCAGGCGCGCAGGCTCTCGACCTGACTGTCGACGGGCTCAAGCAGCAACGGTGCCCGCACGTGGCACACTACGGTTAGCGTTCGTGTCTGTTTCATACTGGATCCCCTCCGTCGTGTGAGCTAGCCGACATTATTTTGTATAAACCTTTGTGAGAGTATTTCTCGAGGCATTCGGTACCAGTTACCGTGAGACGTGTCTCGTCGTCGGTTCCGAGCCCTCAGTCGGCTCTCGACTCGGGACTGACCGCCTCGGTGTCGCGAGGGACACCGCCGTCGGTTCTGGCCTCGGCGGTGGGCGAGCGACGAGTTTCGGTCGAATTTCGCAGCGTCCGAATCGCGGCGGTCGGGCGTCGGAGCATCTCGGGTCGACGCTCGAGGACGCGAGCGAGCCGTCGGCGCTTGATGACGGCGAAGCCGGCGAGGATCGTCACCAGCCCCAGTATCGTCAGCGAGTCGACGACGTATCCCAGTAGAACCCAGCTCACGCCGATCGCGACGGCGGGCTCGGCGTACCCCACCAGCGCGACCTGGGTCGGCCCGGCCCGGTCGAGCAGCTGGAAGTACAGCAGGAAGGCGAACACGCTCGAGACGAGCGTCAGGTAGGTAAACGAGAGCAGCGCCGTCGGCGTTACGTCGATCGCGGCGACCGACTCGCCCCGGAGCGGGGCGCCGACCAGCAACACTGCCGCGCCGACGAGCATCGCCCAGGCCTGCAGCGTCTCGAGGGGGAGCCCGGCGTCGAGCGGCCGCGCGAGGACGGTCCCGACCGCGAACGCAATCGCGGCGCCGAAGACGAGCCCCGCACCCAGCAGGAGCTCGGTGTCGAGCCCCGCCGGCGAGGGTCGAACGACGGCGACGACCCCGATCAGGCCGAGCACGAGCCCGACGACCCCCGCGGACGAGAGTCGCTCGCGCGGCAGGATCGCCCCGGCGAACGCCGCGGTGAGGATCGGCGCGGTGCTGGCGACCGTCGCCGCGATCGCACCCGGAACGTACAGTTCGCCGACGTACAACAGCGCGTGGTAGAACGCGATGAGGAAGATTCCGGCGACGCCGACCGAGAGCCACTCGGCCCGGTCGACGGGTCGGAGCCGATCGGTCACGACGGCGGCGTAGCCGAAGACGATCAGTCCCGCGACCCCATAACGGAGCCCGGCGAACAAGAGCGGCGGCACGTACTCGAGACCGATCTCGATCGCGACGAAGGAGGTTCCCCAGCAGATCGCGAGAATCGAGAACAACACTAAATCTCCGTATCCAGACCGAAAGAGCGCGCGTCGAATCATAGAACGTTCGAAATCAGTCGACGTACTTAGACCCTTCTACAATAACACTCACGAGATCGGATGCAGAATTACACATATGAATTCGATCCGAGCCAGTCCCCGAAAAGAGGGGTTACTATTAGAGAAATATCCAACCTCGAGCGTCTGAGTCGAAAGGCCGATCACGTCATCGCTCGAACTCGCGGTATGGATGAACGCGACGTGCGCCTGCTGAAGGCAATCTCCGAGCGCGAGACGGGCAGCCCCGAAGCGCTCCACGAGGCGACGGGAATTCCAGTGTCGACGATCCACTACCGGCTCAACAACCTCCGCGAGGAGGGGATCATCGCGAACGACCGCTACGAGATCGACCTCGAGGAGCTCGGCCTCGACGTCACCGTCATCGTCGAGATCCACGCCGACTACAGGGGTTCCTACGAGGAGTTCGCGGACCGCCTGCTGACCGTCGAGGGCGTGACGAACGTCTACTTCACGATGGGCGAGACCGACTTCATCGTCGTCGCCCGCCTCAGCGAGAGCGGGATGGTCGAACGGCTGATCGCCGAGTTCGAACAGCTCGAGGGCGTCGACCGCACCGACTCGACGTTCGTCATCTCGGCGATCGAGGAGCGGGAGGCCTTACAGAGCTACGAGTTGGAAACGTTGCTCGAGGAACTGGTCGACTAAGCGGATCGATAGCGCCTTCGAACTTGATCATCGTCGCCGTGGTTCCGAGGACCGGTACGTAGCGAGTATGCACTGAACGGATGGGGCCACTCAAATCTATGTTTGATCTTGAAGAAGGTACTTAGTGAAATCTTATTAAGATCTAACAGTAATCGTCGCAGGCTCCCTGTTGGTGCTGGAGCGTACATAACTACCGTTGTAGATTCGACATTCTCTAAAATATCTTCAGATAGGGAGACTGCGTTAAATATCCTATAACGATGCAGGGTTGTACGAACTATACCCAGAAATAAAGTACAATAGCCCAATTCCGGTTGGTCAAGATTGATATTCGTAGAGTCTAACACGGTATCTGATGAAGGAAGAACTGGAAAGAAAGGCGATCAAAGGTGGATCGACAAATGACAAGGGGGTCGAGGCCTCAGCTCGCAGCTCGCCCCTTGGCCGACGGTCCGTACTGAAAGCCGCGGGCGTGGCCGGCGCCGGGAGCTTGGTGGCCAGCACCGCTGCCATGGGAACATCGGCATCCGAGTCGTTCGACCTGCTCGAGACGACCGTCGCGGAGGTACACGCGGCCTTCGAAGGCGGCGAACTGACTGCGCGGGAACTCACCGAACGCTACGTCGAGCGAATCGACGCCTACGACGACGAGCTCAATTCGGTCATTACGCTCAACGAGGGCGCGATCGACCGGGCCGAGGAACTCGACGAGGCGTTCGCGGAGTCGGGGCCAGTTGGCCCGCTCCACGGCATCCCCCTGATGGTCAAGGACATCTTTAATACAGCTGACCTACCGACGTCGGGCGGGAACGTGCTGTTCGAAGACACTGTCCCGCCCGCGGACGCCTTCGTCGTC
Organism: Natronococcus roseus; assembly: GCF_043677095.1. Taxonomy (NCBI): domain Archaea; kingdom Methanobacteriati; phylum Methanobacteriota; class Halobacteria; order Halobacteriales; family Natrialbaceae; genus Natronococcus; species Natronococcus roseus. The sequence goes on along the minus strand of NZ_JBHLJR010000006.1, from coordinate 409,999 downwards.
GAGCGCCTTCGTGAGGCCGGTGCGGTCGTCCTCGCGAAGGTGAACACAGGGGAGTTTGCCTCCGGGTCGTTGAGTTCGCTCGGCGGCCAGACGTACAACCCCTACGACACGGAGCGGAACCCGTCGGGCTCGAGCGCGGGGACGGGGGCGTCGGTCGCGGCGAACCTCGGGACAATCGGCATCGGGACAGAAACGAGCGGGTCGATACTAGGTCCAGCGACGTCGAACTCGCTGGTCGGGATTCAGCCGACGACGGGGCTGATCAGTCGTGACGGGATCATCCCGCTCAGCAGCACGCTCGACACCGCCGGACCGATGACCCGAACCGTCGCCGACGCCGCGCGGCTACTCGACGTCATGGTCGGCTACGATCCGGCGGATTCCGTCACCGCCGAAGGGGTCGATAACATTCCTGAGGATCCTTACACGTCGTTCCTCGAACCCGGCGGGCTCGAGGGCGTCCGAGTCGGCGTCCCTCGTGAGCTCATTCCCGACGACCCCGAAGCGACCGGAATCGATGTCGGACAGCCCGCACAGGTCGTCGAGCGCTTCGAGTCAGGTCTCGAGACGATCGAAGCCTGCGGTGCAACAGTCGTTGATCCCGTCGAGATCCCCGAGGAGCTCCAAGAGATTGCGAGCGGGCTGGCCGGCGACCTCATCACCTACGAGTATCGCCGCGAGTTCAACGCCTATCTTGAGAGTCTCGGCGACGCGGCGCCGGTCGACTCGATGCAGGAGGTCCTCGACTCCGAGACGATCGAAGGCTCGATCCTCGGACTGTTCGAAGCCGCCCTCGAGGTCGACCCGGAGGGGCTCGACGAGAACGTCGATTATCTGGGGGCGCTGCGCGACCAGCAAACGCTCCGTGAGGGGATGTTCGCCGTGCTGGCCGACGACGACCTCGACGCGCTCGTCTACCCCACGGACAACCGCACGCCGGCGGTCGTCGGTGAGGATCGGGAGATTCCCGACGACATAAGCCCCTCTATGCGAACGTTCAGTCCTGCGGCCAACTTCCCCAGTATCACCGTCCCCGCGGGGTACACTTCCGATCCCGCGCTTCCGGTCGGGCTCTCGTTTCTCTCGCGGCCGTTCAGCGAACCGGACCTGATCGGGATGGCCTCAGCCTACGAACGGGCCTCGGCCCTGCGCCGTCCACCCCAGGGGTTCGGCGCGCTGTAGGCGGCCCGGTTCCCGTCCGATAGGTCTACCTGTCCGTAAAGTAGGTGTAGTGGAGTGGTTTACGAGCCGACAATCCGACGGTCAACGACGCGGTTCGGTGGATACTCGACGACGATCACTCGAATCCCACGAAAATCCGATGAATGGCGACGTTATCGTCGGGGTAGTTAGAACTCGCTGCTTCAGCAGATAGAGACCCTCTACATTTTTTATGCTGAGAAGCAATCCGTTGCATGAAGATGGGAGACGCTCCTTCTTTGTCGAGTTTGCTCCCATTGCTCGCCCACCACTCTCTGCTCACGGACGCGTAGCCTCATTCACGGCTCACTCGGTTCCTTGTTCACATCGCGGTTTTCGCTTACTGCGTTCTTTCCGAACCGCACACCGTTCGTACGGTATGCGAGGGCTTTGGTTTCGTACTATTCGCGTGGTCAGTGGGACGGGCGGTCCCACTCGACTCTAAAAAGCTACGTTAAAAGGCCGCTCGCTCCCGATGGTCTCCCGCGGGTGCTACGATTGCTGCTCTTTCACAGTAGTACCGTCTCTGCCTATGCGGAACGAGTTGCCGTCTCGAGCACACTACGACCCTCTACGTAGATCACCGATTCCGCTGGAACTTTGATCCGGTACCGTTCCACTCTGTACCATGGCACAGGAGCAAGCCGAGGTCGCCGGCCCGCTCGACGCGTTTCGGCAGTTCTTCTCGCTACAGCGGGACGTGCTGGTGCTGTCGCTGGCGATGTTCGCGTTCAGCCTGGGCTTTCAGATGACGAACCGCTTTCTTCCGGACTACCTCGTGTACCTCGGCGCGGGCGGGTTCGTCGTCGGGCTGTTCGCCACGCTCGGCAACGTCATCGGTGCCGTCTACCCCTACTACGGCGGGATCGTCTCCGATCGGGTGGGCTCGCGGTACGCCCTGACGGTCTTCGGCTTTCTCTCGACGTTCGGCTTCGCGATCTGGCTCGGCTCCGCGTACGTCCCGGCGATCGATCTCGGCGTCGTCGTCCTCGAGCCGTGGGTGTGGGTGTTCGTCGGCCTCCTGCTCGCCCAGTGCTGGAAATCGTTCGGCATCGGCGGCCACTACGCGATCGTCAAGCAGGCGACCGAGCCGAGCCGGCTGGCCCGCGGGTTCGCTAGCACGGAGACGTTCCGCCGGACGGCGTTCCTGATCGCCCCGCTGATCGTCGCAGCCCTGGTCGCCGACGAACTCATGCCCGGCTTCCTCTGGGTGCTCGTAATCGCGATCGTCTTCGCCGTCCTCGGGACGATCGTCCAGCACTTGCTGTACGAAGCCGACGCCGACTCCGTTGGCAAGGAGTTCGAGGGGGTCGGCCAGATCGTCGACGACCTGCAGGCGCTGCCGGACCCGCTGCGACCGCTGCTCGTGGCAGACACGTTCGTCCGCTTCGCCAACGGAATGGTCTACGCCTTCTTCATCCTCGTGATCACCCAGCTGCTCGAGATCGGACTGACGCTCTCCTTGCCTCTTGTGGGGACGATCGACCTCTCGCCCGCGGCCTTCTTCGGCGTCCTCCTGGGAGTCGAGATGTTCGTCGCGCTGTTGACGATGGCACCGACGGCCAAGGTCGCCGAGTACGTCGGCCTCAAACCGGTCGTCGGGCTCGGATTCTTCGTCTACGCGATCTTTCCCGTCCTGCTGATCTTCGGCCCCCAGTACGTCGCCGGGAACGAAGCCTGGCTCCTGATCGCGCTATTTGCCTTCTCGGGACTGCGCTTTGCGGGCCTCCCCGCACACAAGGCGCTGGTCGTCGGCCCGGCCGAACAGGGGGCCGGCGGCCGCGTGACGGGTTCGTACTACCTGATCCGCGGCGCGATCGTGATCCCCAGCGGCGCGCTGGGCGGGTTCCTCTGGCAGTTCGTCAGCCCCGAACTCTCCTTTACGATCGCCACGGTCGTCGGGATGATCGGCGTCGTCTACTTCGCACTCTTCGGCCAGGAGTTCGAGGCCTACCAGTAATTCGTCCGTTTTCGCTCGATCCCGTCCTCTCGCTCGGTGAACGCGAACCGAGGATCCCAGCTGTTCGGTTCTACACGCCAAGCGCACGGACGGTCCGTCCGAGAATATCCGGCCGATCGGCCAGCCGATGATCGAGCGACCACTCGCCGGGGCCGACGATCAGGACGAACACCGACGTGACGAACATCGTGAAGTCGAGTCGCCACGCGTACAGGAAGCCCCACAGGCCGGTGAATTCCTGGCTCACGCCGACGAACGGACCGATCGGCGTCCCGAGCAGTACCGGGATCTTGGTGAGCAGTATCGCGTGCAACGCGGCGATCGCGAGCAGGAGCGCCGCGAGCCGACTCAGCAATCCGACCAGGAGCAACGCGCCGCCGACGATCTCGAGGACGGCGACCGACCCCGCGACGAGCTCGGGGGCGGGAAAGCCGAGGTCCGCGAACCGGCCCGCACCGCGTTCGCCCGGATTGACGAACTTGTTGAGACCCTCGGTGAGAAAGACGAACCCGACGGCCAGTCGAACGAGCACGAACCACGGCGAGTTCTCCGACTCGACGAGATCTGCGATACGCACGTATTTTGCGTGACGACACAGGCTGGTAGTAGCCGTCCCCTGTTCCCGGAACGTAGGAACTCGAGTAGGACGTATCCGCGGACGGCCTCGGCTGTAGTCGCCGTTTCCCCACCGGCTTCGGCCCGCCAGCGTGTCAGCCGACCGGCTCGAGGGACGCTCCCGGAGAGGGTGGCCGTTCCGGTTGCGACCGATCTCGCTTCCAGTCGGGTCGGGACCGGGACACGAGCGCCCGGACAGTCCGGCTCAGGCCCGCTGCTGGATCTCCTCGCGCAGCAGTCGACTGACGAGGTCGCCGTCGGCCTTCCCGCGAAGCGTGCCCATACACTCGCCCATGAGTCCGGAGAACGCCTGCATCCCCTCCGCTTCGACCTGATCTTCGTTTCGCTCGACGACCTCGACGACGGCCTCGCGGACCTCGCTTTCGTCCGCGCCGCCGAGACCTTCCGCCTCGGCGGCCTCCTCGGCCGTGCGATCGGGCTCCTCGGCGAGCGCCGCGAGCAGGTCACCCACACCCTCGTTGGGGAGGTCACCGCTGTCGGCCATCTCGAGCACCGCCTCGAGGTGCTCGCGCTCGAGGTTCTCGACGGGGACGTCGTCCCGCCGCAGCTCGGTCAGCGTCGACTCGAGGGTCGAGGCCGCGAGCGTCGGGTCGATCCCGTCGGCGACGATATCCTCGAACAGCGACATCCGACGACCGTAGGCGACCTGCTCGGCCAGCCCCTCGCCGAGGTCGAACTCCGCCTGATAGCGCTCGACCTTCTCGGTCAGAAGCTCGGGCTCGGGCACCTCGCTCGGATCCGGCTCGACGGGCGGGACGTCCGTCTCGGGATACATCCGCGCCGCGCCGGGCAGCGGACGCAGGTAGCGGGTCGTTCCGTCGTCGTTCGCGCCGCGAGTCTCCTCGGGGACGCCCTCGAGGGCCGTCCGGGCGCGCTCGGCGACCGCCTCGATCGCCGACTCGGCGGTCGCGGTGTCGTCGGCGACGACGGCGACGGCGTCCTCCGGCTCCGCACCGACGGCTTCCCGGAGCTCGGCGACCTCCTCGTCGGTGACGCCGTAGGCGGGCAGCTCGTCGGTGTGGAAGATCCCGCCCGCACCGTGGCGCTTCGCGTGGTCCGAGAACTCGGTACCGAGACGGCGGTCGGGGGCGATCTCGCGACCCACGAGACCGTCGAACCCCTCGAGGAGAACCGCCATCACGGACCCGCCGGAGCTCAGGGCACCGCCGATGACGCCGCTGTCGGTATCCTCGAAGACGTCGCTCGTATCCTGGATCGCGCCTACGGACGCCTCCCGGTCCGCGAGTTCGCCGCGGATCTCGACGAGTTCGACCTGGCGGGCGACCTCGTTGCGAACGATGTCGTCAATGTCGTCCAGACTCTGAACGCCCTTGATCTCGACGCGAGCGCCCTCGGCGATCGAGACGTTGACGTCCTGGCGGATCGTCCCCAGACCGCGCTTGACCTTCCCCGTCGAGCGAAGCAGCATCCCGATCCGCTCGGCGGCCTCGAGGGCCTGCTCCGGCGACGAGATGTCCGGACTGGTGCCGATCTCGACCAGCGGGATGCCGAGGCGATCGAGGCTGTATCGAACCCCGTCGTCGGTCTCCTCGACGCGCTGGGCGCTCTCCTCCTCGAGCAGCAGGTCCTCGATCCCCACTGGACCGTCGCCGGTCTCGATCTCACCGCCGGTGGCGATCAGCGTCGAGCGCTGGAACCCCGACGTGTTCGAGCCGTCGACGACCAGCTTTCGCATGACGTGGGCCTGATCGACCGGGTCCATCTCCATCAGCTGGGCCACCTCGAGGGTCGTCTCGAGAGCCTCGTCGTCGAGCTCGTGGGGCGGCTCGTCGTCCTCCTCGACGAGACAGGTCGAGTCGTACGCGAGGTACTCGAACTCGCGGTCGACCTTGCTCTCCTCTAAGGCCGCGTCGTCGATCTCGCCCAGCTCGCTGCGAGTGGGGTGAAGATAGCGCGTGAACCGCCGCGTCGATTCCTCGGGTTCGCGCAGTTCGGTCGGACACTGGCAGAACAGCTTCGTCGCCGTGTCGAGTTGCTGGTGGATCTCCAGCCCGGCGACGAGTCCGAGCTCGTCGTAGTCGTACTCGGTCATTGACGGCCACTCTGGCGCGCGAGGGTAAAAAACCGTTCAGTCCGGCCCGCGGGTCGAGACGCCAGCAGTGGCGAGACCGGGTCGGTCGTTTTCGTCGTGGTGGTGATCTCCGTTATCGTGCTGTGGACCGCGGCGATCCTCGTCACGATCGCGTCTCCGAGAGCGATCGAACCCGCCGTTTAACTCGACGTCGCCGCGCATCGAGTCGGGGTGGAATCCGCAGTAGTACTCGTCGATCTCGTCCGACGCCTCGACGGTCATCGACACTGCCTCGCCCGCCGTCTCCGTTGCGTCCGAGACCGCGAACTCCTCGCCGTCCTCGGACTCGAGAACCAGGTCGTGCTCGGCTCCGTCGAGGTTGATCCAGACGAGTTCGTACGCCTCGCCGTCCGCAAACTCGAGGGTCGGATTCTCCTCGCCCTCGATCGCCTCGGGAGCAACGCCGTACCAGTACTCCGACCGGGCGCCGAGAACGATTGGGAGCCGATCGGTGTCGTCGTCCGCTCCCTCGTCGTCGTCCTCTTGTGCCGCGACGGTACCCACTCCCCCGGCCGACGCCGCCGCAGCGGCGGCGATTTGCAGCACCGTCCTGCGCGTGTGGCTGCTCTCGATCATGGATCGACTCCCCACGCCGGCGAGCAAAAACCCGGAGCTTCGTTCCTCCGAGCAGACCTCGGTTAGCTCGCTGAAATAGCCCGTTAGGTGGATCCAACGGGCTGTTGTCCGTCCCTCCCTCCAGATGGACTTGCTGTCCGTCCGTTACAGTGGACCGACGAGTCCACGGCTCCGCCTCTCGCGTGTCGTGCTCAATCGTCCGTTGAGGTGACCGCATCCGTCGACTGCGACCGGGCGCGTTCGCTCGCTTCCCCGATCGCCTCGAGGACCCGATCTACCGAACTCGTCGTTCCGCGTCGCCGGCAGCGCTCGTACAGCGCCCGCGCCCGGTCGCCCGCGTGGTTTCGCTCGGCGAACGGACGGTCCTCGACGACGACGAGCGACTCTCGATCGGCGAGTTCCTCGAGTAACAGCTGGTTTCCGGCGCCGACCTCGAGGTCGGCGACGACCGTCACGCCGGCGGCCTCGATCGCTCCGCGGACCGCCTCCCGGTCGTCGTCCGAGAGCGGGGCGAACGGCTCGACCGAGATCGTCTCGAACCCCTGTCCGCGGGCGAGCTCGGCGACGGCGTCGCCGCCCGCGACCGGGCCGACCGTACACGTACAGTCGGCCGCGGCGAGTTCGGCGACGACGCTCGCGGCGGTCGAGCTACCGCCGACGACGTGGACCCGATCGGGAACGGTCGCCTCGGCGTCGGTCGCCCGAAGCGCGCTCACCGTCGGCGTCCTCGTCACCGGGCTCTCGGTTACGACGGCATTCGCGTCGAACGCCGCGGCGAGGACGTCCCGGTTCAGCACCGACTCCGGTGGGCCCGACTCGAGGACGGCCCCATCAGAAAGGATGACGAGTCGATCGCAGTACCGCGCGGCCAGGTTCAGGTCGTGGATCGCGGCGACGGCGGTGCGGCCCTCCGCGACGAACCCGCGAACGAGTTCGAGGGTTTCGATCTGGTGGTTGACGTCGAGGCTCGCCGTCGGCTCGTCGAGCAGGAGAACGGGGGTCTGCTGGGCGATCGCCCGCGCGAGGACGACCCGCTGGCGCTCCCCGCCGCTGACCTCGTCGATCGGTCGGTCGGCGAACTGCGCCGTGCGAGTGCGCTCGAGGGCGCGATCGACCGCCGCCCGATCGGCCTCGCCGGGCGGCGAGAAGCGCGAGCGGTGGGGGTACCGTCCCATCTCCACGACGGTCCGGACGTCGAACGAAAACGAGAGGCGGGTGTTCTGGGGGACGACCGCGACCAGCCGGCTCGCGGCCTTCGAGGACCGCTCGCGCAGCGGCGCGCCGTCGACGGCCACCGCTCCGCGATCGGGCTCGAGCGCGCCGCTCATCGCTCGAAGCAGCGTCGTCTTCCCCGCGCCATTGGGGCCGACCAGGCCGACGAACTCGCCGGGTTCGACCGACAGCGAGACGGACTCGAGGACGTCGGTGTCGCCGAGCGAGACCGCGACGTCCTCGAGTTCGATCTGTGCGCCGTCGGTCGCGGCGAGAGACCGCGCGTCGTCGCTCACAGCGCGTGCACCTCCCGGCTCGTCAGCAGATAGAGGAAGAAGGGCGCGCCGACGGTCGCGGTGACGATACCGACGGGGACGATGGGGAGGCCGAAGGCGCCGACGCGGGCGACGGTGTCGGCGATCACGAGGAAGGAGGCTCCCGCGAGCGCGCTGGTCGGCAACAGGATGCGGTGATCGGGGCCGACAATCAGGCGCATCATGTGGGGGACGACGAGACCGACGAAGCCGATGACGCCGGCGACGGCGACCCCCGCGGCGGTGACGAGACTCGCCAGCGCGAGCAACAGGAGCTTGGTTCGTTCGACGCTCACGCCGAGGTTCTGGGCGTCCTCCTCGCCGAGCAGGAGGACGTTCATCTCCCGGGTGTAGGCGCCGAGCACGAGAACACCGACGACGGTGACTGGGAGCGCGAAGCCGACGTCGCCCCAGCTGCTTCGATGGAGGTGGCCCATCATCCAGATGACGGCCTCCCGGAGGTTCTCGCCGCTGTGGACGACCATAAACGAGATCACCGCGCCGAGAAACGCCTGGATCGCGACCCCCGCGAGCAACAGCGTCGCGACCGGCGTCCGCCCGCCCTCGGTCGCGATGGCGTAGACGAGGAAGGCGGTGACGAGCGCGCCGACGAACGCGGGCAGGTGGACGCTCCCGATCGGCACCAGCGCCGGAAACGCGATGGCGGCGACGGCGCCGACCGCGGCGCCCGAGGAGACGCCGATGATCGACGGATCCGCGAGTGGGTTTCTGAAAAAGCCCTGCATGACCGTTCCCGCGGCCGCCAGCGCGAAGCCGACCGTCGCGGCCAGCAGGATGCGGGGCAGCCTGACGTCCGCGACGATCGTCTGGTGGGTCGCCGGCACCTCGTGGACGCCGACGCCCGCGAGGTTGAGGATCGCCCGCGAGACGGTCAGCGGATCGATCCGAACTGGTCCGAGCGCGGCGCTCCCGACGACGACGCCGACCAGCAGCGCCGAGAGCGCGACCGACCACGAGACGAGACGACCCGGACGAAACACGGCTGAAACCTCGCTTGCAGTAGGCAAATATTTGTTGGAGTAGGTGCCACGATTCGATCGATGCGCAATTCAGTGATCGTTTTCGTCGCCGTACTCACGGCGCTGGCCGCGTTTGCTCCCGCCGCCGCGGCGGGAGGGGGGGTAGCCGACGTCGCACAGGAGGAACCGACCTGCGAGTTTCCGTTCGAAGGAGAGGACGCCACCGGGGAGGCGGTAACCGTCGATGAGGAGCCCGACTCGGTCGTCGCCCTGCAGCCCAGTGACGCACAGGTGATACACGAGATCGGGGCCGAGGAGAAGCTCTCGGGCATGCCGGTCGGCGAGTACACCGACTACCTCGAGGCCGACGAGGAGCTCGACATCACCGAGGACGACGGCGTCACGCCCGTCACCGAGGAGATCATCGACCGCGATCCCGACGTCGTCCTCGCGGCGAACGCCCTCGAGGGCGACGACGTGATCGACCAGCTCCGGGACGCCGGACTCGACGTCTACGTCTTCCCGACCGAGGAGTCCCTCGACGGCGTCGCCGAGAACGTCCGCCTGACCGGCGAGATCGTCGGCGAGTGCGACGGTGCCGAGGACACCCTCGAGGAGTTCGAGGAGCGCCTCGAGACCATCGAGGCGACCGTCGAGGACGAGGAGCACCCGCTCGCGTACTACGAGATGGGCGACGGGTTCACCGCCGGTGAAGGCACCTTCCAGGACGAGATCATCACCACCGCTGGCGTCGAGAACCTCGGCGCGGAGGCCGGCATCGAGGGCTGGGCCGAGATCAGCGACGAGGTCGTCGTCGAGGAGGATCCCGAGTGGATTATCTACGGCGAATCCTGGGGTGACGAGCCTCCGGTTAGCGAGGCCGCGATGGGCACGACCGCCTACCAGGACGAGCAGTTCGTCGCGGTCGACGACCAGTTCATGAGCCAGCCCGGCCCGCTCGTCGTCGAGGCGATCGAGGAGATCGTCGCCGAGGTCCACCCCGAGGCGTACGCCGAAGCGACCGACGAAGCCGAGGACGAGACCGACGATGCAGACGACGAGGCGGACGCTGACGAGGCGGATGCCGACGACGCGGTCGACGAACCCGCGGACGACGCAGCCGAGGACGACGACTCGATCCCCGGCTTCGGCGTTCCCGCGGTCGTCGCCGCGCTGATCGCCGTCCTCGCCGTTCTCGCTCGTCGTCGGTAACGCCGATTCGCTCGCCGCCGCCGACCGACCACCCGCGCTTGAGGGATCGACTCGAGCGCGGACCCGACGCTTTTGAAAAGTGTTTACCCGGAGGCCTCCCGAGTCGGGAGTATGGTCGAGAACGTCATCTGGCCCGCCTATCTCGATGCCGACCTCTCCCGGGCCGAGGGACGACGCGTCGCCGAGGAGCTGGCCGTCGAGGAGCCGACGGTCGACGAGATCGCAAAGGCCGTCCAGCAGATCGGCTACGACGCCACGATCGAGCGGGACAAATCCTACTCCCGAGAGCACTGGGCCGACCGCGGCCGGGTCGTCGTCCGGGGTTCCGACGACTCGAAGAACGACCTCGTCCAGGCCGTCGCGGCGTACGTCGTCGCGATGCGGGACTGATGCGCCGGGTCGGACAGGTTGTCCGAACCGCCCAGGGGCTCGCAATCTTGCGGGCGAACGCGGACGCCGACGACGATCGACTCCGCGAGGAGATCGGGACGATGGTGCTCGACGACTCCCTGGAGTCGGTCGGCCGCGTCGTCGACGTCTTCGGCCCCGTCGACGGTCCCTACCTGGCGGTGACCCCGGACGACGACGTCCACCTCCCGTCGCTGGTCGGGTCGGCGCTGTACGCGCGCTGATCCCTGACGAGGGCTCGAGGGGGTAACGAAAAGCACCAAGAGGAGCGGGTGCGAACGCCGCGCCATGGACCATCGGACCCGGGTGCTCGCGGCCGTCGGCGCGACCGTGGCGCTGTTTCTGGCCGTGCAACTCGGCGCGCTGGCGCTGATCGAGCCGTTCCACGACGCCGACCGGCAGGCCGTCGAGGATCCGGAGAACCCGACCAACAGCCTGGTCTACTTCGCGGTGATCCTCGTCGCGACCGGCTTTATGCTCGCGACCTTCCGGTACGACCTCGAGTGGGTCATCAGGGCGCTGGTCATCGGCGTGAGCGTCTTCCTCGCCTGGTTCGTGCTCACTGAACTCGTTCCGCCGGTGGTTACGGCAGGGCCGATCAACGTCGTCGCCGTCGGCGCAGCCCTCGGCGTCGGCGCCGCGCTCCTGTTGTACCCGGAGTGGTACGTCATCGATCTCACCGGCGTTCTGATGGGGGCCGGCGCCGCGGCGCTGTTCGGGATCAGCTTCGGCCTCCTGCCCGCGATCTTGCTGCTCTCGGCGCTGGCGATCTACGACGCCATCAGCGTCTACCAGACCGAACACATGCTCGACCTCGCCGAGGGCGTGATGGACCTGAAGATTCCCGTCGTGCTGGTCGTTCCGACGACGCTGTCGTACTCCTACCTCACCGACGGCTCCGAGGCGTCGCTCGAGGACGACCGGGGAGACGGGGAGTCGACTCTCGAGGGGTCGGACTCGAGTCGGGCCGACGAGGGACCGACCGACGGGACGCCGACCGTGGGAAGCGAACCCGACTCCGCCGACGACGAGGTGCCGGCCGACGCCGGCCGCGACGCGCTGTTCATCGGGCTGGGCGACGCCATCATCCCGACGATCCTGGTCGCCAGCGCGGCCTACTTCCTTGAGGCGGGCACCCTCGATGTGCCCGGCATCGCGCTGAACGTGCCCGCGCTGGGGGCGATCCTCGGCACGCTGGCCGGGCTGCTCGTGCTCATGGGAATGGTTCTGAAGGGGCGACCTCACGCCGGACTCCCCCTGCTCAACGGCGGTGCGATCGGGGGGTACCTGCTGGGTGCGCTCGCGAGCGGCGTCTCGATCGCGACCGCGCTCGGCCTCTAATCGGAGAGCGGCTCTTCTTCCTCGCTGGTTTCGACGATCTCCGCGTCGACGTCGTCGTCGTGCTCAAGCCCCTGGACCATCGCGTCGATCCGATCGCGCTCGGAGTCGATCGGGAAGTCCTCGAGGTCGGGGTAGACGCCGACGATCACGAGGTAGTCGTCGTCGTGTTCGAGCTGGGCGATATCGAGCAGGATGTCGATCCCGTGTTCGCCGTGTAACACCGCCTCGCCCTCGAAGGTCTCGAGCGTGATCGTCTCCTCGAGCGCGCTCACCGATCGCTCCCCGACGGACTCCTCGATCCGCAGCTCCTCGTACTGGGTCTGGATCTCCTGAACGAGCTCCTCGTTTTCCATCTCGCCGACGGGATTGAACTCCTCGCCGGCGACGCTGACCTGCGGCGTCGAGATGACGGCGAACACGCCGGCCTCGATCTCGCCGCCGAAGATGTCGAGCGGGAGGTCGATCGGCCGGGTGTACTCGGAGCCGTAGCTGGTCACCTCGATCTCCTGGCCGGCGACGGATTCAGTGGAGACGATCTCCTCGGTCCCCTGGTACTCGTAGCCGGTGTCGTCGGTCGCGCTCTCGGCGACGACCGCCGGCGTGGCCGAAAACGTCGTCGCGTCCTCGAGGAACTCGTCCAGACATCCGGCCGAGAGACCGACGCCGCCGACTGCACCCGCGGCGACGAACTGTCGTCGATTCATTTAGTCTGAAAGAACCGCCTGGTGGCCATAAGTGGCGCGGCCGACTCGAGGCGTCCGTTTCGTGATCAGCAGTTCGGCAGAAGAAATTCACCAATTCTCCTCACCGGTGACTGTTCTACGTCCCGACATGAGTAGTATGGACCGTCCGGCGTTGTGTCTGCAGTGCGAATGGAACGGCCGGCATTGGTCTGCAACCCTGACGGACCACCGCTGGGCGGGACTGAAAGGGGCTGGCGTTCGCGGTAATACCGACAGAAGCAGACTCTGCTCGCACGAACACAGGGGATCGCCACGCCCTCCCCAGCCGATTCACTCACTTCCTGCGGTCGTTCGCTCAGCCACTGGCAGAGCACGCTCTGCCAAGCCATTCGCTCGTGCTATCTGCTCACGGGTCACTCCGTTCCCCGTTCGCTCTTTCGAGGCGCTCCCTGCGGTCGCGCCTCGCCGACAGCGCGCGCCACCGCAGAAGAAAGGGGCAGACCGAGCTGAGACGTCGTTCACCTATACTCAGCACCCTCCTCTTGACAGCTATCGGATGAGTTGGTTGCTGCGTGAAAATGTCATAGAATCGGTTGCACATCTCCGCTCTGAATGGTGAGTACGGGCGATATGTTGCCCCTTAAATCCGATATGCTCCCGTCTGCACCGTCACAAACAATGTGTGGCTTTATAGTAACAACTGAAACTGTTTGCACACCAATCGCACAGCCGTCGTGCGGTCGGGTGCGCACTGACTTTCAGTGGCTACTATAGCTTACAATACCCTCACTCAATAGTGAGGTCACCGGTATCGGTTCCGTTTTCGTCCCACTCCAATTCGAACTCGAGTTCAATCTCCGGCGAACCCCCCGACGTCGATGTCTCGCGTTCGACCTCAACCTCGAACTCAACGCGTCCCGGTGGAGCGAGTGTTACCGACTCACTACCGGATTCAAGAGTGAATTCGTCGCCCGATTCGAGATGTTCTGCGACCGTTCGAAGGTACTGTGCGACTTCGGTTGTGTCCATATCCCGCTCGGACTCAAACAGTGTTTCTTCGGGCATCCCTCTGGTTACGAGGCCCAGGCTATTAATTTGGAAGGGGTGATAAAACGCCATCAAGACGCTACGCGTCTGAGGCCGAGTCCACGTACGAACACGCGTGTTCCTTGTACTGAGTCTACGCCTCGTCATTGCAACCACAGACTCTGAACGTGGGGAGACCATCGGTCGAGTTTCGATATAACAGGATGCGGTTTACGCGACGCAGAGTGGACAGTCCGAGGACGACCGTCGATCTCATCACTCGAGAAGTTCACCGAACGAGAGAGGCGCGAAACCGATCCGACCGGAAAAGAGGTCTCGACCGCTACTCGCCGGAGGGGAGCCGATAGCTCGCCCCCTCGTCGGTGTCCTGGACTTCGACGCCGAGCCCCTCGAGCTCGTCGCGGAGCTCGTCGGCCCGCTCGTAGTTCCCCGCCTCGCGCTCGTGCTCGCGCACGTCGAGCACGAGTTCGACGACGTCGCCGGCCAGCTCCGCGCTGCCGTCGGTCTCGCCGGTAAAGGAGAGCCCGAGTACGCTGCCGAGTTCCTCGAGGGTCTCGACGGCCTGGCGCAGTCCGCGGTAGTCGGCCTGCTCGCCCTCGCCGACCTCGAGGTGGCGGTTGATCGCCGCCGCGATCTCGAGCAGGGCCGACTGGGCCTCGCGGGTGTTGAAGTCGTCGTTCATCGCCTCGGTAAAGGCCTCGCGAGCGTTCGAAACGCTCTCGCGGAGTTCGTCGTCGGCGACCTTCGACCCCGCTTCCGGGGAGTCGATCGCCGCGGTCGCTGCCTCGTAGGCGCGCTCGAGGCGGTCCCACCGTTCCTCGGCCTCGGCGATCGTCTCGTCGGAGTACAGCTGCTGGCTGTTGTACGAGCCCGCGGTGAGAAACGTTCGGACGACGTTCGCTCCCCAGCGGTCGACCGCCTCGTCGACGGTGACGAAGTTCCCCAGGCTCGAGGACATCTTCTCCTCGTCCATCTGGAACAGCTCGCAGTGAAGCCAGTACTTTGCGAACTGCTGGTCGGTCGCCGCCTCGGACTGGGCGATCTCGTTTTCGTGGTGGGGAAAGACCAGATCGCGGCCGCCGACGTGGATATCGAGGGTGTCCCCGAGGTGGGTCGTGCTCATCGCCGAGCACTCGATGTGCCAGCCGGGTCGTCCCTCGCCCCACGGCGACTCCCAGGTCAGGGCGGTCTCGCAGGCCTCCTCGGCCGGCGCGGCTCCCTCGTGGCGGTGTTCCGCGATCGCGTCGGCGTCGACGCCGTCGGCCTTCCAGAGCGCGAAGTCCGCGGGGTTTCGCTTCTCGGAGCGCTCGTCGGGGTCGCCCTGGGATTCGATCTCCTCGAGGGCCTGGTTCGACAGCTTGCCGTACTCCTCGAAGCTGGTGACGTCGAAGTAGACCGAGCCGTTCGCCTCGTAGGCGTACCCCTTCTCCAGAAGGGTTTCGACGAGGGCGACGATTTCGGGGACGTGCTCGGAGACTCGCGGGTAGACCTCCGCCCGCAGGAGGTTCAGCGAGCGCATGTCCGCGAGGGTTCGATCGATGTAGGTCTCCGCGACCTCGCTTTCGTCGTCGCCGAGGTCGTCCTCGCCGACGCGGGCGACGATCTTCTCGTTGACGTCGGTGAAGTTCTCGACGTGGCGGACGCCGTAGCCGAGCCGTTCGAGCCAGCGGTGCATGACGTCGACGTGGACCCACGAGCGGGCGTGGCCCAGGTGGGGCGGGTCCGAAACCGTCAGGCCGCAGTAGTAGAGCAGAACGTCGTCGGGGTCCTCCGGCTCGAACGGCTCCGTCTCGCCCG
Source organism: Natronococcus roseus (assembly GCF_043677095.1). NCBI lineage: Archaea > Methanobacteriati > Methanobacteriota > Halobacteria > Halobacteriales > Natrialbaceae > Natronococcus > Natronococcus roseus. The sequence goes on along the minus strand of NZ_JBHLJR010000006.1, from coordinate 394,541 downwards.
TCAACGTGTTCGTCACGTACAGGGTCATTACCCTGATTTTTCCCGGACGGCAGTTAAGCGGCACGGTGCCCGCCGAATCCGCCATCGGCCGACCGACGCCCGCTCACTCGTCGGCTCGCTCGTCGAGAAATGCGGCGGCCCGCCGCTCGCCCTCCGCGACGAGCTCCTCGAGGAACTGCGGATCGCGATCGAGCTTCGTCGTCTGATCGTATCCCGAGAGCTCGATGCGCCTGATCGTCGTCGTCGTGTAGTCGGGGTGCTCGAGGTGGCCGCCCTCGATCCACTCGTTGACCCGTTCGATCGTCCGGAGCTCGTTGTTCAGCGAGATATTCCCCGCGAGTTCGTTCCGACGATCGGCGATCTCCGGGAGCGAGGTCGGGGTTCCGGGTCGGGTCTGCGGGTTGATCTGGACGACCCACAGTTCGTCGGGAGTGCGTTCCCCCGGAACCGAGATCAGATCCTTGACCGGCGGATTTTGGGAGAGCAGCCCATCCCAGTAGCGGCGACTCTCACCGTCGGTCGTTGATCGATCGGTCGAGGGACACCTCTCCGCCGGAATTTCGACGGCCTCGAACAGCTCCGGCACCGCGGCCGACGCGAGCACGGCGTCGACGGTCACGGCCTCGTTGGTGAACGTCACGAACTCGCCCGCGTTGATGTCGACCGCGCCGACGACGAGTTTCGGGACGTCGGCCGCACAGAGTTCGGGGATCGCATCGAAGTCGACGTGGCGCTCGAGGAGGCGACCGAGGTGCCGCTGGCTCAGTCTGGCGGCCGGCGAGTAGTACGGGCTCACTTCCGGCAGCCCGACGCCGGTGCTCGCAATGCGGGCGTACGTCGTCACCCAGCTGTTGAGTAGCCGATCGGCGGCGTCGCTGGCCGCGATGTCGTCCCACAGGGCGTCCAGCGTCGCGATCGCCGTCTCCTCGTCACCGGTGACCGCACCGTACCAGACTGCCAACGCGTTGAATGCACCCCCAGAGCTGCCGCTGATCCCGACCAGCTCGAACTCCTCCTCGCGAGCCGGCCACTGCGAGAGCAGCTCCCGGAGCACGCCGGCAGTAAAGGCCGTGTGACTGCCGCCACCCTGGCAGGCGATCGAGACTTGCGTTCGATCGTCGGCCGCAGGTCGAGCGTCGCTCATCCGGCGTTTCCCCCACGCTCGGCAGAAACGAGCGTTCCTCTCGGCGATCGGCTACTGAGCACGGATCGGAACGGTCTCGAACGTGGCATCGGGCTACGTCCATCGAGCGGACAAAAATAGGTTTCCGGCCCTCGGCTACGACTCGGGAACGGCCTCGAGGGCGTCCTCGACCGTCCGAAGGGCGTCGGCTCCCGCGACCCCTTCCACGACGAGCATCATCGCCCCTTCCCCGACGCCGGCGGCAATCGGCTCGATCCCCTCGATCTCGAGTCGTCCCAGCGTCGTCCCGAGCGCGACCGCGTCGACGTCGCCCGTCGCGACGATCGCCGTCAGGTCGCCGCTGTCGGACCTGAACGACGTCCCGCCGATCGCGAACAGCGCCGTCTCGGGCTGGGAGCCGTCGATCGCGGCCGGTGTGATTCCGCGTTCCATCCTGACCCGGACCTCTCGCGCGTCGGTCCCGTAGGCCGGAAGCTCCTCGGCGTAGCGGCGGATCGCCGTCGCGACCGCGTCGATCTCGCCGTCGACGTCGAGATACCGGGCTGCCGCGGTGTAGTTGACGACTCCGGCCCGCAGTGCGTCGACGAGAAACGGGTTCCCGTCGACGGCTCGGCGCGTTTCGCTCGCGAGCGACATAGGTGTACAGCTGTGACACACAACCGTGAAGGGATAAGCCTCGTGGTCGGCGGCGACCGCGGCGCTTTTGCCGCGAGCGCTCCATCGATCGAGTATGAAACCCGACGACGTCGAAGCCGTGATCGAGTCCGAACTCGAGGGCGCCGAGGCAACCGTCACGCACGCACGTGACAAACACGATGACGATCACCTCGCCGCGACGGTCGTCTCGCCGACGTTCGAGGGTGAGTCGCTCGTCGGCCAACACCAGCAGGTGTACGACGCCCTCGAGGACCACATGACGACCGATATCCACGCCCTCGAGCTGTCGACGTACACGCCCGAGGAGTACGACGACCTCGAGTAGCCGGCGTCGGTCGGCCCTCCGACCCGCCTTCCGATCCGTCTCCACCGACGGTCGAACCGCAGGATACTCGTGTTCGCTCGCGAGAACGTTCGTATGGAGTCGCTTCACCCGCGAATCAGGCTGTTGTGGATCGCACAGACGGCGATCCTGGCGGCCGTGCTCGGCGCCGTCCTCGTCGCCGTCGACCGATGGCTCGTTCCCGTGCCGACGGCCGGACTGGTCGGGATCGTTGCCGTCGCGGCGGTCCTGGGTATCGCCTACGCTGTCCGACTCTACCAGATCTGGCAGTTCGAACTGCAGGGCGACGCCCTCTATCTCGAGCGCGGCGTCATCACGTTCGTCGAGACGGCCGTCCCGTTCGTTCGGGTCCAACACGTCGACACGCAGTTCGGCCCGATCGAACGAACGCTCGGGCTCTCGAGCGTCGTCGTCTACACGGCCGGCTCGCGAAACGCCGACGTCCGGATCCCCGGTCTGACGCCGGATCGCGCCCGGAAGCTACAGGATACGCTCCGAGAGCTCGCCGTCGAGAGCGAGGCCGACGACGCCGTATGAATCGGCTCCACCCCTTCAGCGCGGTCGTCTACGCGCTCCGGTACGGCCTGCTGTGGCTGTGGGTTCCGTTCTTCCTCGTCACCGCCCTCGCGGGGACCGTCGCGGCCGTCAGCATCGCCTGGCTGCCGGTGGTCACGGCGCTCGGTTTCCTCTTTGGCGCCGCGTACGGTATCGTCTACTACTACCGGTTCGAGTACGGAATCACGCCGGACACGTTCGACGTCGCCTCCGGGGTCGTCGCGCGTCGCTCCCGCGAGATTCCCTACCGGCGGATCCAGAACGTCGACGTCCGCCAGGGCGTGTTACAGCGCGTCCTCGGGCTCGCGGTCGTCACCGTCGAAACCGCCGGCGGCGGCAACAGCGAGGCCGCGCTCCAGCTCGTGAGCAAGTCGGAGGCCGACCGCCTCCAGCACCAGATCCGCCGCCGAACCGCCGGCGTCGACGCCGACGACCACGACCGATCCGCCTCCGAGGCATCCGAAGACAGTCGACCGGTCGGCGATGAACCGCTCGACGAGCAGCCGCCTCGAGTCGATGGGGCCGCCGATGCGCCGCCAGCTCCCGAGACGCGACCCCGGCGCGAGCCGACCGAACCGAGCCGAAAACGGCTGTTCGCCCTCGGCTCTCGGGAACTCCTCCTCTACTCGCTGACGACGCTGCGACCGGCCGCCCTCGCCGCCGTTGGGTTCCTGTTTTTCTTCGCGACCGATACGATTCTCGACTTCCTCGTGACCCTCTCGCAGCCGTTCGGCGGCCCGCAGGACCTCCAGACGGGCGACACGCAGAGCTACGGCGTCCTGACCGCCGTCTCGATGGTCAACGGGATCGTCATCACCTACCTCGTCAGCGTCGCCTACACGTTCGCGACGTACTACGACTTCCGGCTCGGCCGGGTCGACGAGGACTTCGTCTACGAGCGGGGGCTGCTCCAGCGCTACAGCGGCTCGATCCCGGCAGAGAAGGTGCAGTCGGTCACGATCACCGACAACCCGCTCCAGCGGCTGATCGACTACGCCGGGCTGTGGGTCGAGACGGCCGGCTACGGCCCCGACAGCAGCGGCGGCAGCCAGTCGGCCGTTCCCATGGCCCGCGCGGCTCACGTCCACCGGTTCGCGGAGAACCTCACGCACGTCGAGACCCCCGCGTTCGCGAGTCCGCCGCCGATCGCCCGCCGTCGATACCTCGTTCGCTACTCCCTGATCGGCGCCGTCGTCGTCGCCGGCGCCCTCGCACTCGCGCAGGTAACGCCCCTCGAGCGGTGGTATCTCGCCGCGGTCGTCTTCGCGGCGGTCCCACCCGCGGCCCACCTGCGGTACGTCCATCTTGGCTACTACGTCGGCGAGGACCACCTGGTGATCCGCCGTGGATTCTGGCGCCGCCGGACGACGGTTATTCCGTACTTCCGGATCCAGACCGTCTCCACCCGACGATCGATCTTCCAGCGCCGGCTCGGCATCGCCTCGCTGGTCGTCGACACCGCCAGTTCGCGAACGCTGTTCTGGGACACACCGACGATCTACGACGTCGATCTCGAGGACGCCCGCGGCGTCCACCGCACCGGCCGGAAACGCCTCCAGTCGGCTCTGCGAGAGCGGGCTCGTGCCGACGACGCCGGCTTTTCGGTGGATTTTACCTAACCGCTCTCGAGGTGTCGGGTATGACACGCGACGACGAGTTCCGCACCGAGGAGGACAGTCTCGGCGAGATGCAGGTGCCGGCCGACGCCTACTGGGGCGCCCAAACCCAGCGCGCGATCCAGAACTTCCCGATCTCCGGGATCTCGTTCAGCCGCCGGTTCGTCCGCGGGCTCGGCGTCGTCAAGAAGGCCGCCGCACAGGCCAACCGCGACCTCGACCTGATCGAGGACGACGTTGCCGAGGCGATCGTCGAGGCCGCAGACGAGGTCATCGCCGGCGAGCACGACGACCAGTTCCCGGTCGACGTCTTCCAGACCGGCTCCGGGACCTCCTCGAACATGAACGCCAACGAGGTCATCGCCAACCGCGCCGCCGAGCTCATGGGCGCGGAGATCGGCGACCGCGTCGTCCACCCCAACGACCACGTCAACTACGGCCAGTCGAGCAACGACGTGATCCCGACCGCGATGCACGTCGCTTCCCTCGAGGCCGTCGAGAAGGACGTCATTCCCGCACTCGACACGCTTCGAGAGGCCCTCGAGCGCAAAGAGGAGGAGTTCGACGACGTCGTCAAGACGGGTCGAACCCATCTCCAGGACGCGACGCCGGTGACGCTCGGCCAGGAGTTCGGCGGCTACCGAACTCAGGTCGAGAAGGGACTCGACCGCGTCGACAAGGTTCGGAACCACCTCGCGGAGCTCGCGCTGGGCGGGACCGCCGTCGGGACGGGCCTGAACACCCACGAGGAGTTCCCCGGACGTGCAGCGGAGTACATCACGAAGGAGACGGGGGTCCAGTTCCGCGAAGCCGACAACCACTTCGAGGCTCAGGCCGCTCACGACGCGATGTCCGAGGCTCACGGTGCGCTCCGCGTCGTCGCGGGCTCGCTGAACAAGATCGCCAACGATCTTCGACTACTGGCCTCCGGCCCGCGTAACGGACTGGGTGAGATCGAACAGCCCGAGAACCAGCCCGGCTCCTCGATCATGCCCGGCAAGATCAATCCCGTCGTCGCCGAGGCGGTCAACCAGGTTCACAAGCAGGTCGTCGGTAACGACGCCGCCGTCTCCGCCGGTGCCGCCGAGGGCCAGATCGACCTGAATCTCTACAAGCCCGTCCTCGCCCACAACTTCCTCGAGTCCGCGGAGCTGATCGCGAACTCGAGTCAGATCTTCGCCGAGCGGTTCGTCGATCCGCTCGAGGCAAATCGCGAACACTGCGAGGAGCGCGTCGAACAGTCGATGGCGATGGCCACCTCGCTGAACGTTCACATCGGCTACGACAAGGCCAGCGAGGTCGCAAAGACCGCACTCAAGGAGGACAAGACGGTCCGCGAGGTCGTCCTCGAGAAGGGCTACCTCGACGAGGACGAAGCCGACGAGGTGCTGGATCCCCGGAAGATGACCGAGCGGGGCATCCTGGGCCGCGAGGAGTGACCCCGCCGTTCCGAACGGGCGTTTCGTAGCTCACCTCCAGATCGATTCGAGTATCGTCTCATCCGTCACAATCCTGTCATAGGTTGACAGGGGTCAACCGCTCGAGGGCGAGTTCTCGGGAACGTCTCGCGAAACGAAGCACACGGACTCGAGTACTATCGACGGCTGATCGTTCTTTCTTGTCTGTCGGTCGAAGTCAAACCGACCGAATGAGGCCGAATCAAGCGTGATACGGACGCAAGAAAAGAACCCAAGCAGTTTTTACGGATGCTCGCGTCAGACGAAATATGCACACCTGTCGTAACTGCAACCAGTCGTTCCAGACCGAACTCGCCCTCGAACTCCACCGGGATACCTGCGAGAAAGCCCAACTGTTCTGTCAGGTATGCGGCGACCGATTCCGCGAGCGGGACGCGACCGAAGACGGGTGGCACTACGAGTGTCCGAGCGAAGACTGCAACGGAGAGGGGCTCCGAGAGGACCTCTATCAGGTCGACGACGTCCGAGCGGCGACACACTGACCACTCCGCCCGGTTTTCGACTCTCTTTCGACTCGACGTTCTCTCTGCTCCTCGCTCCCGCTCGATCCCGAGATCCGACTTTTTATTCGCGCCCCCTCCCTTCGGTTCCTCATGGAGCGACTCAATCCCCGGGTCCGCGTCGTCTGGCTGTTCTTGGCGGTGTTTCGGGCCGGAATCGTCGGCGGATTTCTCGTCGGCGCCGCGCTGGTACTCTCGGAGACAGGGCTGTGGGCGAACTCGCCGGATCTACTGGTTCCGGGCGCGATCGGTCTCGCGGTCACCCTCGGACTCGTCCGCGTCGTCGTCGCCTGGCGACGCTACGCCGTCTGGCGCTTCGAGGTACAGGACGACGGCCTCTACATCGAGCGGGGCGTCTTCACCCGGATCAAGACCGTCGTCCCCTACGTCCGCGTCCAGCACGTCGACTCGAGGCGGTCGCCGATCGAACGGACGACCGGGCTGGCGACCGTCGTCGTCTACACCGCGGGCTCGCGGAGCGCCGACGTCGCGATCCCCGGACTGACCCCCGAGCGGGCCGAGCGACTCCGCGAGGACCTGCGCCGGCTCGCGATCGAGAGCGAGGGTGAGGACGCGGTATGAGAAAACTTCACCCGCTCTCGATCGCGGTCCGATCGATCTCGCGCAGCGTCAACGTCGGGCTCCTCTTTTTTATCGCCGGCGTCTTCGCCTCGCCCGGCGGTGCCGGAGGGACGCTCCTCTCCGTCGCCGGGATGGTGTTGCTCGGAATCGTCGTCGCGGTCGTCTACGAGGTCGCCTACTACGAACGATTCCGGTACGAACTCACGGCGGACACGTTCGACGTCGCCTCCGGCGTCCTCGCGAGGCGCGACCGGGAGGTCCCCCTGCGACGAATCCAGAACGTCGACGTCCGTCAGCCGGTTCTCAGCCGACTGTTCGGGCTCTCAGCCGTCCACATCGAGACCGCCGGCGGCGGCCAGACCGAGGTCTCCCTGCAGTACGTCGACGAGGAGGAAGCTCGACGGCTCAGGCGCCAGCTTCGCCGCGGCGCGCGAGCCGAACGCGACGAGGACGACGAGTCGGCGTCGGAGACTCGAGACGCGGGCGACGAGGACGAGGAGGAACTCCTCTTCGAGATCCAGCCTCGCGAACTCGCGATCCTCAGCGTGTTCACGATAGACCCCGGAGCCAGCCTGCTGGGCGGAATCGCGCTGTCCTTTCTCAGCGGGTTCGATCCGACGAGGCTGATCCCGGCCGACCTGGTCGACGGACTACCCGGCGCCGAGGGCGGACTCGTCGCCCTCGCGTGGCTCGTCGTCCTGTTCTTGCTCGCGGCCTGGGTCGTCAGCGCCGTCCTCACGTTCAACCGCTACTACGGGTTCCGACTCACCCGCGTCGGCGACGAACTCCACTACGAGCGGGGGCTCGTCCAACGCTACAGCGGAACGATCCCCCTCGAGAAGGTCCAGACGCTGACGATCACCGAACGGGTGCCGTTCCGGTGGTTCGGCTACGGTGCGCTAGCGGTCGAAACCGCCGGCTACGCGCCCGGGCAGGGCTCTCGAGGGACGGAGTCGGCGATCCCGCTTGCCGGCTACGACCGCGTCGTCGGGTTGGCCCGATCGATCGAGCCCTTCGGCGAGGTCGACCTCGAGGTCCCACCCAAGCGCGCACGGGAACGGTACGGCGTTCGGTACCTGCTGGTCGTCGGTGCGGTAGTCGGCGCCGGCTACCTGCTCACGACCGCGACGGCACTCGAGCGGTGGTACCTCCCCGCTGTCCTGATCGTTTTCGTCCCCGTCGCCGCCCACCTGAAGTGGCGCAATCGGGGCCACCAGCTCGGCGACCGCTACGTCTTCGCCCGAACCGGGTTCTGGAACCGGACGACGAAGGTCGTCCCCTACTACCGCGTGCAGGCCGTCGTCCACACCCAGTCGATCTTCCAGCGACGGCGCCACCTGGCGAGCGTCACCGCCGACACCGCCAGCTCGGCCTCGCTGCTCGGCCGTGCAGCGACCGCCTACGACGTCGATGAGGAGCGGGGGCTCGAGATGCAACTCGAGATCGAGGAGCGACTGCAGGAACGACTTCGCGCGCGAAAGCGAGAGCGGACGGTCGGGGAGTGGTTTCAACACGACCTCTCGAACGACGAGCCAGCCGGTGACGAGTCGGCGTAGCCCACACCCGCCGTCCGCCGAACTCGAGCCCAACGTTTTCGGGTACGAACCGAAGACCCGACTCGATTGGATATATCGAAATAGAGTTTAGATGATGGCCGTCCACCATCTGATACGCGAAAACATCAGTTCGAATGAGTGTGATGCTGGAACCCTCCGTCAGTGTGAGCCGTCGAGTCAGACGGGTGACGAACGAATAGGTGCGAGACGTCTCGCTCGGTCCGAACGGGAACGGCTGGAATCGAGCGCTACGGACCGACCGGAAACGAGCGTGTGAACTGCGATTCGTCCGGACGCCTCGAGGCCCCTAACCTCGTTGCTATCGAAGCTGGCGAAACTACCGATTCAAATCTCGTCGCGCTCTGTTACACCTGTCGGCCCGCCTCACAACCAACACCTCTCACCCCACCGAAGTTCGGGACCGCCTTCGCAACGCAGCCGTCCCGTAACCCGTATCTGGTGACCTCACACAGCTACTACGGAGTCGTTACTGAGGAATCTACGACTCGAAACTCGCCGGGTGTGCGGTATCGCGAAGAGCGGTCAAACGGGATAGATATTGCCGTTTTCGCCCCGCTCCGGTCTCTCCTGAAACTGTTTACATACTGATCCCGCGGCTCGCGGGTCACTCCGTTTCTCGTTCGCTATTCTGTGGTCCTCGCTCACGCTGTTCGTTTCGAACTGCGCCTCCGTCCTGCGATCGATGTAAACAGTTTCAGTTGTTACTATACTATCGTTCCCCAAGAGAGGGGACGCGACCACCACCACTCGCATCCCGACGTCCGTACGAAGTCGAAACGCAGCTCGTTGGATATCAGTAGCGGTACAGCGCGGAAGCCTCGGCTGTAGCCGTCCGCAGAACGCTACACGTTCCGCAGTCGAGACGAATCGAAGATTCGCCGAGCTTCGGGGAACAAAACTCTCCAAACGGCTCCACGAGACCGGGGGCCTGCGAACGTGGGAGAAAGTGCGGAAGCACTAGTCGAGTTCGGATGCTACCGGAGGGGAACGTCCTACAGACCCAGAGCTAGCCGGTGGGACGAAACTCTCTCTCGAAATTCGGATGGCTGACTGTACCGTTCCGACTTCCGTGCTGAAGCCTTCTGAGAAGACCCTCGAGTGAAGTACCACGGGCGCGGTGGCCCGTGGCTTCGCCGTGGTTTCTGGCACGAAGCCAGCGGAACGGCCGATGGCGAATTTAATTCCGTCCACTCTGGCTCCTGCAGAAAATTGCGCTGCTTTTGTTTAGAACACCGGGGACGTAGCGCTTTCGTGAGGGGGTGAAAAGTACGGGAGTTCGCTCCCAAGCCCACGAACTCGTACGGTTTACTGTCGCCATTTCCGGCGCAACCGCGACCCGGGCGGCAGTTGCGCCGGGACATCGGTACAGCAATCCGGATCACTCGTGGGAGCCGACCGAATCCGTCCCGTCCCGATAGCTGACGGATTCGAGGGTTTTCCTCGGAACCGGAAGTCAGTGGGTGGCCAATTCCCCAGGCCATTCTGCCCCGCAGTGGCCGAGAGCGTCGGTGAGTGTTACGGCTCGGTGAATACCCTTGTATCGCGTCCCGTACTGCGAGGTCTCTCGCCCGACGATAAGGGACCGAACGATTCGGACCGAGACTCCGGATGCATGGCCGGAGCGATCTTTCATCGGAGCGGTTGGTCCAGTAGGAGGCGTCGAATCACCCTCGAGCGTCGTTGTTCGCGAGAGCCTTCGATCACTTCCGAACAGCAACTCGGTGGCCCGTTGGCGATTCGGTTCGGCTCGAGCGTTCGACGACCGAACGGCAGCGTAGCTAACCGCCGCTTGGCTGTTCGTGTCTTCCGTAGTCGTTCTCGATCGAAGCGACTACCGTTCTCGGAAGAACCGAGATTCGTTCACGTCCCCTTCCTCGCCCTCTAGCTATATCTTGATCTTTGGTCTCATCCGTAATCTAATTGTATACGGAATTGCAGGCCCACTACTATCTAAATACGAACTCGTGACCAAAATATTCCGCGATAACTAAGTCACGAACTCGAGATAAGGATCGTTATCCCGAAGTACAACAAGATTAAAGGTCGGCGCGTCTGATAGTCGTGTATGGCTGACTCGACGGAGACGTCTAAATCGTCTGTCAGAACGTACGTTCCTACCTACCAGAAAGAAGCGTGGCAGTCTCACGCCGACGACCTCGGAATGAGTCAAAGCGAGTTCGTTCGGACGATGGTCCAGGCCGGACGACGCGGGTTCGAGGGCGATCGCGAGGAACCCGGTTCTCCGGACGCAGACCCTGGGGGTAACGCCCTCGAAACACGTCTCCTCGAGTTACTGTCCGCTGACACCTACACGTGGGAGGAACTCCTCGAGGCGGTCAGCGACGACATCGAGTCCCGCCTCGACGAGACCCTCGAGGAGCTCCAGGCCGAGAACCGGGTTCGCTACAGCGGGCGCCACGGCGGGTACACGATCGTGGGTGACGATGGCGAGTAGCGCCGACGCCCCCGACGCGATCGAGGATCCGATCGCGTACTTCCTGGACGACCAGCGCTACCACGGCAAGAGCGAGCGCACGCTCGAGGCCTACCAGCGAGTCCTCCGACAGTTCGAGAGGTTCGTCCGCGAGCGCTTCGACGCCGAAGACGTATCTTCGGTCGGTCGTCGGGAGTGTATGGCCTGGGTCCACTCGCTTCGCGAGCGCTTCGAATCGAGCACGATTGCAACCTACGCCTCCTACCTCAACCGCTTCTACGAGTATATGAATCGTGTCGGCGCGTTCGAGGAAAATCCCATGGTGCTCGTGATGGAGGAGTTGTCCGAATCGATCGACGCGAACCCCACCCGACGGGATATCTCGGTCCCGGAGATGCGCGAGTTCGTCTGCTCGATCGCTCACCCTCTCGAGCGCGCCGCGGTCGTCACCCTCCTGAAGACGGGGATGCGGGTGGGCGAACTCTGTAACCTCGATTTACGGGACTGTCACCTCGCGATTCCGGAGCTCGATCTCGAGTGGACGCCGCGGGTGGAACTCGAACGACGCCCGGCCTCGCTGTTCGTCGACTCCGAGCCGGCTCGGGGCCGGACGGTAAACGGCGAGGAGCGCACGGCCTCGAACAAACGAAAGCGAGAGACGGTGATTCCCGTCGACGACGAACTTCGCCGAGCGCTGCTCGAGTGGCTGGCGATCCGACCGGATCCGGTGTCGCCGGCCGATCCTCTCTTTCTCGACACCCGCGACAGCTGGGGCGAGCGACTCGAGCCCGCGGACGTCCGGTACGTCGTCGAGAAACACGCCCGGGATAGGGGCTGGTACCGAACGGGCGGCGGTGCGACGGAGAACGTGACGCCCCATTACTTCCGGCACTTCTTCACGACCCACTTGCGGGATCGGACGGGCGATCGGGGGATCGTCAAGTACCTCCGCGGGGACGTCGCAAGCGACGTGATCGACACCTACACCCACAACTGGGGCGATCAGGTCCGGACGGTATACGAGCGGAATATCTATTCACTGTGCTGAGCGTCCGGCGATCGAATCCGGGTCGACCCTCGAGCGAGGGGGTCGGGGGACTGCGGGAGACGCTCGAGAGCGGTGGCCGTCGATCGATCTCCTCGAGGTACGTACTCCCGACCGCGATCTCGGTTCGGTTGCCGTCGACTCGCCGGAAGCCGGGGGTACCTAAAGTCACTGCCGGAAGGCATGGGGTCGTAAACGTCCGACGTGAGAGCCACTGGGATGCCGTCGGTCGGCTACCTTGATCGGCCCGAATTACTCCCTCGGGTGAGGATCGGCGAATCGCTCGGGTCGACGGGCACTGGAAGGGGTTTCGCCGGCACATCTACAGACCGGACTCGCGGTCGCGGACGGTCTCGGTATCACCCAGACCACGGATCGGTTGTCCGCTTCCCGTTGGCCGATGGTGTACCGGGGGGCAGTCGGTACCGAAGACCGAGCAGGGTCGTCGTCACCTCGGGGATCGTCGGTCGGGAACTCCAGCCCTCGAGAGACGTCCGTTGCGCCGAACCCTGGGACGTCGTTCACTTCCGACGGCGACCACGGCTGTTCTCTGTGAATTAGTTCCTCCAAATCCGAACGATCTCCTTCGGACAGGTAAATCACATACCGATATACCAAATTCGGCGGTCGATCTCAGTAATAGAGGTTTGAGATTCGGCCGGAGCAGACGCTCTCGAGCCGGGTGTCGGGCAAGTAAGAACCAGAGAGTTAGTTCGGGAGCGCGAGTTCGGTCTCGGGGGCACCGCTCGTGAGCGCCGATCGCACCGCGGCGACGGCGTCGGTTACCTCCGACCCGTTCTCGAGCAACACCGTCTCGCTGGGGAACAGCTGTTCCCCGAGTACGAGTCCGTGCTCGCGGGCGGTCGAACCGGTGACCGTCAGGTAGACGCCAAGCCCCGCGTCGGCGATCGCGGCCTCCTCCTCGCGGCCCTCTGTGGGGTAGCGAAAGTCGACGCCGTCGAGCGTCTTCGTTCCTAGCACGGCCTGTACCAACCGTTCGTACCGGGGCTCGATACAGAGCGGTCCCTCGTAGCCCTCGAGGAAGTCGCGGTCGATCGGCGCCTGCTGGGGCGCCGTCTCCGGGGTCGCCATCAGCGTGTGATAGACGGTGTCGCCGAGTCCCGTGACGACGCGGACGTCGGTGTCGACGGGATTGATCCGGGCGTTGACGTCGGCGATCCGGTTCAGCGGTTCGGGACGGAGTTCGACGACCTCCTCGAGCACCAGGTCGGCGCTGTCGAACCCGAGTGCGAACTCGTGGGTCCGCAGCGCACGGAACGGCTCCTCGCGGCCGACGAGCTGGATCTCGGTGCCGTTCCCGTCCTCGAGAGGAATCGTGACGCTGTCGAAGACGATCCGTCTGGGCTTGCCGGCCCGGTCGTCCCGCAAGAGGGTGTACTCGGGCTCGGTCGGATCGTTGACGGTGCTGTAGGTGGCGAGGCGATGGTAGACGTCCGCCTCGGCGTCGAGGCGTCCTTTGGTGAGGGCCTTTTCGTGGCGGAGCGTCGAGGTAACGTCGTCCGCGAGGGCCGGCACGTCGAGGCGCGCAGCGATGCGATCGAGCACGCACTCGAGCGGGCGGCCCTTTCGCGGAACGGCAATCGGAATCGTCTCGCCCATCGACCGGTTCTCGGCCATCGAGCGGTAAACGAGTTGCGTTTCAGGAAGGAATGTTACAGATCGACACGATCGCCGATCTCGACGAGCTCGAGCCGATTCGGATACTCGAAGCTCTTGGCGTGGTGGTGGAGCACCTTCGGATCGGACGTCAGGCCGCGCCACATGTCCCAGTGACTAGGCAGCAGGGCTTCGAGCTCGAGATCGGTGGCGGCCTCGACGATCTGGTTCTCGTCGTTGTACCACCGCGTCCGCTTCGGTTCGCCGGTTTCTTTGTCGGGAATCCGCCCGACGGTTCCGAACGCGAGCGCGCCGAGGTCGATGTCGTACGCCGAACCGATCCGCTCGAATTCCTCGGACGGTTTGGTGTCGCCGCCGTGAAAGAAGGTGCCGGCCTCGTGGTCGACGACGTAGCTGACGGGGTGGGTCGCGTCGGGATCGTTGGCGTCCTCGACGTGGACCGTGAACTCGCCGATATCGATCGTCTCGCCCTCCGCTACCTCGACGAGTTGGTCGTCCGCGACGTCGTACTCCTCGGTCCAGGACTCCTCCTCGCGGGCGACGGTCAGGCTGTCGTCGGGCGCGTAGAACGTCGCGCCCGCGTTCTCGAGGACCGGCGCCTGGCTCGGTCCGTGGACGTGGTCGGTGTGTTCGTGCGTCGCGAGGACGGCGTCGGCCTCGCCGACGTCCTCGGGGTCGAACGGCACGGGAATCATTCGGACGGTTCGAGGCGGATCGCCAAGCCCGACGTACGGATCGATGAAGATCGTCGTCCCGTCGCTACCCTTGAGCACGAACCCGTTACAGCCGAGATACCAGACCGCGACGCCCTCGGGGGCGGCGTCCTCGATCTCGCGGACCAGCCAGTCGTCCCAGTCGCTGGATGTCATACTCGAGGATGTGCGAACCGGCTGGGTAAGTGTTGTGTCTCCCTGCTCGGCTACCGGTCGACGGCTCGCTCGAGCCTCGCCTGACCGACGATTGATTCAACCGCAGTTCGTTATTAGTTGCGGACTTTCGACTGCCGGGTGAATCTTGATGCGAAGCCGTACTGGTGTGTCTCACACATGTCGAACGATTCGATCCTCCCGACCGGACAGCGACGAGACGTCCTCCAGACCGTCGGCGGGCTCGCCGGATTCGCGCTCATCGGCTCGACGTCGGCGGCCGGTGTCGGCGACGACGGTGACGTAGAGGGGGACGGTGCGACCGAGAACGGACGGTACGCGCTTCCCGAACTCCCCTACGAGTACGACGCCCTCGAGCCCCACATCGACGAACGTATCATGGAGCTCCACCACAGCGTCCACCACCAGGGGTACGTCGACGGCGCGAACGCCGCCCTCGATACGTTCGAGGAGATGCGCTCGGAGAGCGACTACGAGGACGTTAAGGCCGCAAAGCGGGACTACTCGTTCAACCTCTCGGGGCACATCAACCACACCATTTTCTGGCAGAACATGAGCCCCGACGGCGGCGGCGAGCCGGACGGCGAACTCGGGGCCGCGATCGACGAGCAGTTCGGCTCGTTCGAGGCGTTCCGCGAGGAGTTCACCGCCGCGGCCGAGAACGTCGAGAGCAACGGATGGGCGATGCTGTTTTACGAACCGGTCGCCGACCTGCTGGTGATCGGGCAGGTCGAATCGCAGAACGGGCTGGCCCACCAGGGGTCGATCCCGATTCTGACGCTGGACGTCTGGGAACACGCCTACTACCTCCAGTACGAGAACGAGCGCGGAAGCTACGTCGAGGAGTGGTGGAACGTCGTCGACTGGGACGACGTCTGCAATCGCTACGAGTTCCTGACCCAGACTCGAGCCGACGAGGTGTCGGAGGGAAAGGCGAACGAGGACAAGGACACAGATTACGAGGAGTAACCGACTTCGGGAGCCGCCTTCACGGATAGTCAGCAGGACACCGCGGACGACTGCGAGTTCGGGGTCGGTTCTCGAGGTCCCGGACGCCGACCCTACCAGGTGCCGTGGAACGTGTCGAAGGAGAGGTCCTCGAGCGGTTTGTTGCCGACGGCGATCTCGTACTCGCCGGGGGTGAGCATCGGCTTGTGGAACTGCGGACCGTCGTCGGTCGTGATCCGCGGACAGCCGGTGTTGACGAACGCGTCCATATCGAAGTTCCGCAGGCGGTCCGGCGTCACCTCGTCCATCGTGATGAGGTAGGCGTCGTCGTTGTCCGCGAGGATCTCCTGGGCCTGATCCCAGCGACCCTGTCCGATCTTCGTACAGAAGATGACGCCCCACTTCTGGGCGTCCATCGCCTTGTGAACCGAGGCGTAGCGCTGTTTCAGGAACTTTTCCGTATCGGCGACCGTGACGACGTTGTTGACGGGGTCGGCGATGACGACGTGTTTCTCGGGGTGTTCCATCGCTAGCCCGAGCGGGTGGAACTTCCCGCCGCCGACGTACAGCACCTGATCGGCGGGGACGTCCGCGCTGGCGTAGTTACAGCCGAGCACCTGCCCCTCGTGGGTGAGTCGTTCGTCGCCGCGCCGACTCTGTACCTCGTACCCTCGCTCTTCCAGGAACTCGGTCATCTCCTCGTAGCGGTTCATGTGCTGGGCGGTGGTGACGAGGCCGACGCCCTCCGTTTCGTCGGGATCCTCGAGCGTGTCGAGGGCCTCCTCCATGATCGGTTGGACCTCGACGTTCGAGAACAGCGGCACGTAGATCACCTTGTCCGTGTCCTTCATCGGTGAGTGGCCGAAGTGAACGAACACGTCGGTGCGTTTCATCAGGTAGGTGTCGAGGTCGCAGGCGCCGTAGCAGGGCTGGCCCGAGAGCATGAACGTCACGTCGTCGCCGGCCAGCTCCCGGAGGTCGTCGGCCACTTTCGGGCCGCGGCGTTTCAGTCCCTCCGGGAACTGCAGGCCGACGGTCTCGGCGTCTCGTTCCTCGATCGCCTCGATGATTCGCTCGAGTTCGTAGTCCCACTCTCGGTCGTGCTTGAGGCTCATCCCCACGTTTCTGAGGTCTCCCTCGCTGTACTCCGACTCCTGGCTCATTGTCTCCGGTTACGGCCACGGACGTATAACGGCGGCGCTTCCCGGACGACTGCCGACTACTCCGATGAGAACACACTCATCATTTTATATATTATCAAACCAAAAAGTCATGGTGATGGAGTTAAAATCAGGGAGGCATGACAACGGAACAGTCCCCTGACGGCTACCTCCTCGAGCTCTACCGGCGGTACGTCGGCGAGCCAGAGGGGTACACCGACGTTTACGTCGGGTTCGGCCTCTTCTTCGGCGGAATCGGCATCGGAGCGACGGCTCTCCTGCTGTTCCTCTGGGGAAGCACCCACGAGGCACGGACCCTCGAGAGCGCCTACTACGACCTGCTCCAGCCGGCGTACGCGCTGGGGCTGCTGTCGCTACCGGCGACGATGCTCGGCGTGGTTGTCCTGTTGCCCTCCGATCGGCGAACGCTGTACGCCGCGGCCGGCGGTGCGACGATCACGGCTCTCGCCGTTGCCGGCTTCGTGTACGCGTACCCGTATCACTGGTACTTCGTCGGCGACGTCGACTACACGGTAGAGATCGTCACCGCGTACGCGGTCGGTCTCACCGGACTCGTCGCCTCGACTGGCGCCGCGCTGGTCGGCCACTATCTCGAGCTGGCACGCCGGGCGGAGTCGGCCGAAGCCGACGAGGACGACGAGGCCGACGACGGGCTCACGATGGCGGACATCCGCGAGGACATCGATGCAGCGATGGCTAGCGTCGACCTCTCCTGGGGCGGCGTCGAGAAGACCGACCACAAGCGCCTCGAGTTCGACGACGACGGGTTCGACGACGTCTCGATGGATCCCGGACAGGGGACGACGACGACCCGTTCGTCGGGGGTCGACGACGCCGTCGCGGGCCTGAAGGGGCTTCAGGGCCGGGAGACGAAGACGACGGCCTCGAGCTCGACCGTCGACGACCAGACGGCGAAGCTGACCGAACTCCGCGAGCGAAAGCGGGAGGAGCGAAACCGAGCGGATGCCGGCTCGAACGGCGTCCTCGGCCGGGTAGTCGCTCGCGTCCGCGCGCTGCTCGAGCGATCGTAGTCCGCCGCTTCTTCCCACACAGTTCATAAATCAATATATTCTCGCCATTAAACTTATAACCTGATAGGTACGTTTCCCGGTATGGCCAAAGGCCTAGACGTCGGCACGATGAACATCCTGTCGGCACAGCAGGACGGAAACGACACGGTGTTCGTACAGCAACGCAACTCCTTCGTGGAGATCGGCTACTCGGATATGGCCGAACAGATGCTCGCCCGGAGCGAGGTGTTGCACATCCGCAAGGACGACAAGGTGTACGTCGTCGGCGACGACGCCCTGAACTTCGCGAACATCTTCAACAAGGAAACCCGCCGCCCGATGAAACACGGGATCCTCTCGAACGACGAGCAAAGTGCGATCCCGATGATGAAACTCATCATCCAGCAGGTCGTCGGCGAGCCCGACCGCCCCGGCGAGAAGGTGTACTTCTCGACGCCCGCGGATCCGATCGACTCGGAGCTCTCGACGCTGTACCACCAGAAGACGATCGAGTCGTTCCTCGACGATATGGGGTACGACGCCGAACCCATCAACGAGGGGATGTCGGTCATCTACAGCGAGCTCGCGGACAACAACTTCACCGGGCTGGGGATCAGCTTCGGCGCCGGGATGACGAACGTCTGCCTGGCGTACTACGCGGTACCGGTGATGAAGTTCTCGGTCGCCCGCGGGGGCGACTGGGTCGACGAGCAGGCCGCCCGCGCGACCGGGACACCGGTCGACAAGGTCACCTCGATCAAGGAGGACGACTTCGAACTCGACTTCACGACCGACGTCGGCGGGGTCGAGGGCGCACTGTCGATCTACTACGAGAACCTGCTCGACTACGTCATCGAGAACATCGTCAGCGAGGTCGACGAGGAGGACATCGAGGAGGGACTCGACATCCCGGTCGTCGTCACGGGCGGAACCTCGAGCCCGCTCGGGTTCGAGAAGCTGTTCCGCGACCACCTCCGCGAGGCGAGCATCCCGTTCTCGATCAGCGGCGTCTCCCACGCCAGCGAACCGCTGTACAGCGTCGCTCGAGGGGGACTGGTCGCCGCCCGCTCCGACGAGGACGTCGATCACGAGGAGTCCGAACCCGAACCGGAGCCGGAAGCGGAACCGGCGCCGCCGAGCGAGTGAAGCGCTGCGGGCTGTCTTTGCACTGAACGTTTTCTCGAGCCAGCCCGTTCGTGCTCCGGGCTGGCTCGGTACGCTGTTTTCGACCGAATAACGTCCATTGAGGTCGTTCTCGTCGGTCGATCGCCGTCCCTGAGCCTCGCCGTTCGGCGTCGCTGTATTACTTCTACGCATCAGAAATGTTTTTGTATGCAGGACATGTATGCACTCGCAATGAGCACGACGTCCGGTCCCGAACTCGAGTCGCCGATCGACCGCTGTCGACCCGCAGACGTCACGCCCGTCACGATCGAGGCGACCGCACTGGAATCGACCGCGCCGGAGTACCTCCGGGATCTCAAGCGCGACCTGCACGACGAGGGGCTCTCGCCGACCGAGCTCACCCTCGAGGCCCGTTTCGGCGAGGACTGCTCGCTCGCCACCCAGGACGAGGCCGATCGCATTCGGAGCTACGTCCGCGCCGGCGCGTTCCTCGGCGTCGACGCCGTGACGGTGTCGGCCGACGCCGTCGCGAACGCCGGAAAGGTCCGGCCCGCGCTCGCGGCCTGCGCCGAGCGCGCGGATCGAGAGGGGATCGCGCTCGAACTCGACGCACCCATTACGCTCGAGCGCTGACGCCGGCGTAATGTCCGGTCCCTCCCGGCGCACGCTCGCCCGACGGCTCGAGTCGCTAACCGACTTCGCCGAACCGTCGGCCTCGCTCGAGCAGTACCTGACGCCGCCGGAGATCGCCGCCCACATCTGTCACCTCGCCGGACTCCAGAACGACCTCGAGCGCCGGGTGATCGATCTGGGCACCGGAACGGGGATGCTCGCGATCGGGGCCGCCCTGGCCGGCGCCGATCGCGTCGTCGGCGTCGACGTCGACGCCGGCGCGCTCGCCCTGGCCCGCGAGAACGCCGCGCGGGTCGGCGTCGCCGACCGTATCGACTGGCTCCGCGGGAACGCGACGCGAGCTCCGCTGGTTCCCGCGGAGGCGACCGTCGTCTCGAACCCCCCCTTCGGTGCCCAGCGGGGCAACCGCCACGCCGATCGGGCCTTCCTCGAGACCGCCCGCGAGATCGGGGCCGTCTCCCACACGATCCACAACGAGGGGAGCCAGTCGTTCGTCGAGTCGTTCGTCGCCGACGCCGGCGGCGACGTCACCCACGCGTTTCGCGCCGAGTTCCCGATCGAGCGGCGCTTTGACTTTCACACCGAGAGCGAGCGCACGCTCGAGGCCGAAGTTTTCCGGATCGAGTGGGATTAGTCGTACGTCTCCTCGACCGCGACTGGAACCTCGGTCCCGTTCGAAACCGCGTAGATCGTCCCGTCCTCGCGTTCGAACGCGAGCCCGTCCGCGGTTGCCGACTCGTTTTCATCGGGTACCGGCACGGTCACGGTCTCGCCCTCGTCCGATTCGGCCACCTCGAGCAGGAACTCGCCGTCCTCGGTCGCGACGGTCACGTTTTGGCCGTCGATCCGCGCGTCGGCGGTCGACTCGTTCGACTCGTGGGCGAGCTGGCGGTCCTCGCCGCCGCCCTCGATCCAGACCTGGTAGACCGTCTCGTTGCCGACGGGCTCCCAGCCGGTTCGCTCGACCGTGACGCCCTCCCGCCAGCCCGGCCCGCCGACGTACACCGTCTCCTCGCCGCTGAACGCGAGCTGCTGGCTCGACACCGCGTCGAGCCAGACCTGGTGGCGGTCGTTCGAGACGATCACCCCGCTGGACTCCATCGAGACGGCCTCCTCGAGCGGACCGACAGCGACGGGCGAGACGAGTTGGTTCTGAGCGCCTTCCTCGTAGGTGACGGTGTAGCCCTCGATCTCGACGGCGGCGTCGGCGGTCGTCTCCCCGTCGATCACGAGGAGGTTCGTCGGGACGGCGACCCCCGCCAGCGAGGCGGTGACGAGAAGGACGGCCAGAAACGCCGCCCGCTTGTGGTGTCGACGCCCGGCGTTCGCTCCTCCGCCGGCGATCGCGGCGACGCGCTCGAGGCGGGCCCCGGTCCGGTCCGCACTGTCGCGGGCCAGCTCGAGCGCGCGGTCGGCTGTCGTTCGGTCGACCGATCCCTCGCTTCGGCGGAGGCGACGCGGGAGCAGCGGCGTCGCGGAGCCGGTGACCGCGACCGTGACGACGACCGCGAGGATCGCCACGACGACGATCCCGGGCCCACGCAGCAGGACGAACGTGTTCTCGCCGCCGAACCAGTAGATCGCCCACAGCGACTTGCCGAAGCCGAACAGCAGGACGGCCAGCCAGAGGTGTAACGGGTTCGGCCGTCGGCTTCGTCGCTCGAGTACCAACACACCGAGAACGATGCCGATGAAGAAGCCGAGGCCGTGGCCCTGGATGGCGATCGTCGCCCACGACGGCGGCTCCGGGGGGCTCGCCTCGACGATGTGGACGGTGATCGGGCTCTGGAGGGCCTGCAACACCGTCAGCAGCGCTCCCTGCAGGCCGACCGTCCCGATCAGGGTCGCGATCGGGTAGTGGACGATCGCGAAGCCGGCGAACGCGAAGACGATCCCCGAGAAGCCGATCACCGGGCCGAGCGCGAAGAGGCTGGTCGCCAGTCCGACGGCGACGACGACGAGGGGGAACACGACCAGCGCGCGCACTCGAGGGTCGGCCAGCCGCGAGTCCCGCTCGTCGTCCGGGTAGTGTCCCCAGGCGTACTCGGCGATCGGCGCGACGACCGCGGCCCCGGCCAGGTTCCCCAGCAGGTGGCTCGGGCCGGCGTGGGAAAAGGACGCGGTGAGCATCCCCAGCGGGGCGAAGTACGACCAGGCGCGGTAAGGGATCGTGACGGGATCGGCGAAGTCGGTGATCCCGTCCTGGACGAACAGGTAGCCACAGCAGACGCCGACGAGGACGACGACCGACCCCCAGGGAACGCCCCAGACGAATCGGGCCCGTGCGGCCTCGCCCCAGGGCCGCTCCGGGCGGTAGAGCCGTCTGACGACCGCCACCGAACCCAGCAGCGTCGCCAGCACGACGAGTCCGAAGCCGACCGCGATCGGATCCATATTCTCTGGTTCGACCGAACCCGTATAGGAATTGCTGCCGCGCGGGGGTCGAAAAGGAAAGGTACAAGCGCCCGACGGCCCCACTGGCGGGTATGGAACTGCGGGTCACCGAGAGCAGTGAGAACGAACTCTCGATCGAGATCGCCGGCGAGGACCACACCTTCATGAACGTGCTGAAGGGGACGCTCCTCGAGCGCGAGGACATCGCCGCGGCGACCTACGACGTCAACCCCGAACAGTCGGGCGGCCAGACCGAGCCGATCCTGACGATCAAGACCGAGGGCGGCGTCGACCCCCTCGAGGCGCTCGAGGCGGGCGCGACCGACGTCCGGGAGAAGACGACGGCGTTTCGCGACGCGTTCGAATCGGCCGCGTAGACCGGTTTTCGACTGCTCTCTTCGGTACTGTTTCCGAACGGGGAGCTACGCGTTCGATCAGCAGGCGGCGTAGACGACGTGAATCGTCCCGTCGACGACGTGGACGTCGAGCCCCTCACCAGGTGGCCCGGCCAGGATCGCGTCGCCGTCGTCCGCTCCCGCCAGCGCGGCCGCGACGTCGTCGGCGAGCGCGGCCTCGTCGTCGTAGTCGTCGACCGGAGACTCGAGTGCGAACTGGACGCCGACGAACTCCGCCTCGCAGTCGACCCCGAACTCCCCGGGATCGGCGGGGCTCGGCTCGGCGTCGTCGTACTCGCTCGCGACGAACGCCCGATTCTGGTACTCCGCGAACGCCGCGAGATCGTCGTCGTACGCGCTCGAGCCGTCGGTTCGTTCGGCCTCGAGTCGCTCGTGGACCGCGAGTTCGGTCTCCTCGAGGTCGATCCCGGCCGCCTCGGTACCCTCGCCGGGCGCGTCGGGCGGCGAGGGCGAGCCGATCCCCGGCAGCACCGACGGCGAGATGATCCCCGTCGCAAAGAGCAGGACGACGACGCCGATCACGGCGAACACCGGCAGGTAGGGTTTCGCCACGTCGAGCCAGCCGGGGACGTCGAGATCGCGGTCGACGCCGTCGTAGCGCTGTTCGACTTTCTCGAGGTCGTGACCGTTACAGCGCGAACACGGCGGATTGTTCTTGACGTGGTCCCGACCGCAGTTCTGACAGCGCCAGACGTAGGTCGTTCCGGTGTCGACCGTTTCCGTTCGCGGCGACTCCTCTTCGCCTTCCCGGACGACCGCCTTCTCGAAGCTGTTGTGTCCGCACTCGCGACACGGGGGGTCGTTCGCTTCGTGTGGTTCCCCACACCAGGTACACCGCCACTTCACTGGTAGAAGGGCACGACCGCGACGAGATAAGCGTACTGGATCGCGAGGTCTTCGCTCGGGACCGCCATCGCATCCGTGTGCTCGCAGCGCGGGAACAGCCTTTCGGCGCTCGCCGCCGTCCTCGGCGTATGCAACCGACGGAACGGGCGTTCCTCGAGCGCGCCCGCGTCGGACGGCTGGCGACGGTCGACGACGGGGCCCGACCCCACGTCGTCCCGATCTGTTATGCCCTTCCCGACGGGTCGCGACTCGTCTCCGCGGTCGACGAGAAGCCGAAATCGACCCGAGAGCTCCGTCGCGTTCGAAACGTCAGGTCGAACCCGCGGGTCGCGGTGGTTGTCGACCGGTACGTCGAGGACTGGGCGCGGCTCGGGTGGGTACAGGTCCGGGGCCGAGCGACGGTCCTCGAGTCGGACGCGACGTCTCACGGCGAGGCCGTCCGGGCCCTGACGGAGAAGTACGATCAGTACGCCGACCACGACCTCTCCGGACGACCCGTCCTCGAGATCGAGATCGGTTCGACGGTCTCGTGGGGGAGCCTCGACGGGGTTCCGTAGCTACTCGAGTCGGACCGGAACGCCGCGCTCGTCCAGGTACTCCTTCGTGTCCTCGATCGAGTACTCGTCGAAGTGGAAGATCGAGGCCGCCAGCCCCGCGTCGGCGTCGGCCTCGGTGAACACCTCGTACATGTCCTCGGGGCCGCCACAGCCCGAGGAGGCGATGACGGGGGTGTCGACGGTGTCACAGACGGCCTTCGTCAGCGGCACGTCGTAGCCGTTCTTGGTGCCGTCCTTGTCGATCGAGTTGACGAACAGCTCGCCGGCACCCCGCTCTTCGGCCTCGGCGGCCCACTCGAGGACGTCGATCCCGGTTCCCTCGCGACCGCCCTTTTTCGTACACTCGAACCAGCACGACTCGCCGTCGACCTCGACGTAGTGCTCGCCGTCCTCGTCGAACCGCCGTCTGGCGTCGACGCTGATGACGATACACTGGCTGCCGAAGGCGCGGGCGCCCTCGGTGATGAGTTCCGGTCGCTCGAGGGCGCCGGTGGTGATCGAGACCTTGTCGGCCCCCGCCCGCAGCGTCTCCTTGATGTCGTCGGTCGTGCGGATTCCTCCGCCGACGGTGAGGGGAATGAACACTTCGTCGGCGACGTCGTTGACGACGTCGAGCATCGTCTCGCGGCCCTCCGCCGACGCCGTGATGTCCAGAAAGACGAACTCGTCGGCGCCGGACTCGTTGTACGCCTTGGCCATCTCGACGGGGTCGCCGGTGTACTCGAGGTCCTCGAAGTGGACGCCGGTGTACACCGCCGGGTTCCCGTCCTCGTCGAGGTCGACGTCGATACACGGGATGACGCGTTTGGTCAGGGTCATTCGTTGTGCGAGGGTTGGCACCCCGGGTAGTAAAGCCGTCTGGATCGGGCAGTCACCGCTCTTCGTCGTCGGCGCGTGTAGGTGTCTTTAAGAAGCCGACTCGAGTAAACGCGAGTATGGCAGACGACAGCGAGACAGATCCGGCGGTTGATCACGACTCGGGAGCCGACGTCGGCCACGACCTCGAGGCCGAACGGACCACCGCACCGATGGGTGAGTACACCGCACGCGACGTCGGGATCGGCTTCGTCGTCGCGCTGGTTGGGCTCCTGGTGACGTTCGGGATCCCCCTGCTTGCCTTCTAGAAGACGTACTCGTCGTCGTGGCCCATCATTCCGTCGTCCTCGAGGCCACCGCCCATTCCCTCGTCGTCGTCCTCCATCGGACCGCTCGTCTTGTACGCCTTGATTCCCGTCGACAGGAGGTCCTCGATCGCTTCCTCTCGGTTGACGAACTCTCCCCGCTCGACCATCTGTGCGATCTGCATCTCGAGATGTTCGGGGATGGTGATCTCTACTTTCGGCATCTGATTCGGCTTTCGGCGAGGGGGTATTTAGCTCTGGCGGGGAATCTACGCCGACGTGAAAGAAAAGATCTCTCGGGTGCAACTATTGTTTCCGGCTCCGTAGCGCCGGGAGTCGACACCGGGCGCCGGCTATCGGTTCCGGCAACGGCGCGCCCGCGGCCGTGACGGCTCTCACTTGTTCCCCATCATCGAGTCGATGGCGTTCTTGAGCGTCGTTCCGGGTCGGGTGATCGACTCGAGCTGCCGGCGCATCTTCCGCTGGTTGAAGTAGCTCGCGAACGCGAGGATCGTCGGCGGCCAGAGACCGACGAAGATCCCTCGCTCGTGGTCGCCGCGAACGAAGTAGTAGTACAACGAGAGGCCGACCGATGCGAGGGAGGCCATGAATGCGGGCCCCATCGCCTCTTGCCCGACTGCTTCGACCGACTGTTCGGACATCTCCCGTTCCGTCATCTGTTGTTTGCTTTCCATACGGAAGCCTGGTCCACGAGACTACAC
The DNA here is from genome assembly GCF_043677095.1 of Natronococcus roseus. Lineage (NCBI taxonomy): Archaea > Methanobacteriati > Methanobacteriota > Halobacteria > Halobacteriales > Natrialbaceae > Natronococcus > Natronococcus roseus. The sequence continues at coordinate 369,132 of NZ_JBHLJR010000006.1, read as the reverse complement.
TAAGGGGTAGCGAGGGTTTCGCGACGCAGTTCCGGATTACCGGCCTGTTTCGACCGTTTCGTTCCGTTTCGTCGGGTCCACCCTCGGGCGAATCGACGGTTTTGCGCGGCCGTTCTCGTCTCCGGCAACGTCAGACCTACGTCAACGGACGCCCTGCATCCGCATATGAGCGACGCAACCGACGTCACGGATCTTTACCTCGAGTTCGGCGACGAGCGCCTCCCGCCGGGCCAGCGCGAGACGACGGCGTTTCCGGTGCTCTCGAAGAGCGGGACGCCGGAGTTCGACCCCGAGACGTGGGAGTTCACCGTCACCGGGGCGGTCGAGGAGGAACTCGCCCTCTCCTGGGCGGAGTTCCGCGAGCTGCCGACCGTGACCCAGCGTCAGGACTTCCACTGCGTTACCGGCTGGAGCAAGTTCGACTGCGAGTTCACGGGCGTTCCCTTCACGGAGCTGGCCGAGCGCGCCGGGGTTCGAGACGACGCCGTCCACGTCATGTTCTCGGCGCTGGACGATTACACGACCGACCTCCCGCTCGAGGACTGCCTGCGCGAGGAGGTGTTGCTGACCTGGGCGTACGACGGCGAGGAGCTGCCGGCCGACCACGGCGGCCCGCTCCGGGTCGTCACGCCTCACAAGTACGCCTACAAGGGCGCCAAGTGGGTCGATGGGATCGAGTTCCTCACCGATCCCGAGCCGGGGTACTGGGAGCGACGCGGCTACTCCGAGACGGCCGATCCCTGGAACGAGGAGCGATACAGCTAGACTCGTTTCTGGCGAATAGTTAGGCTGAAGGCGGGCCAGTCCTGACGTTCCGTCGATGGACCGAACGTTGGGCGGGCGACAACCGACCGGCGACTCGAGGCCCGCAGACGGGAGCGACGACACCGGGCTAGCGAGTCGGAGTCGCGAACTCGAGGACGTTTCCTTCGGCGCGATCAGCGAGGCCGACGGCGCCTGTCGCGTCCAGTGGGCGACCCCGGAGGGGCTCGAGGTCGTCGGACGCGGCGTCGCGGCTCGGCTTACGGCCCGCGGCCCCGAGCGGTTCGAGACGATCCGCGAGCGGGCTACGTCGGTCTTCGGAGGACTGGACCACACCGGTCCGGACGCCGCTCGCCCGCGCGCGTTCGGGGGGTTTTCGTTTCACGACGGCCACGAGGCGGTCGCTCCCTGGACGGGGTTCGAGGCCGCCTCGTTCGTCGTCCCCGAAATACTGGTGAGTCGGAGCGACGAGGGGACGTGGCTCACCGCGGTTGGTGACGACGCCACGGAAGCGACACGCCGACTCGAGGAGTGGTACGACGGCCTGCTCGAGCTGCCGGCGATGCGTCCGAGCGGAGCGGGGCCGGGCGTCGCCGAGACGCGACGGACCACCCCGATCGAGTCCTGGCGGACTCAGGTCGAGGCCGCCCTCCAACGGATCGACGCCGGCGAGCTCACGAAGGTCGTCCTCGCGCAGGCGCTGTCGGTCGACCTCGAGGGACCGATCGACGTCCCCGCGACCGTCGAGCGGCTGCGTCGGCAGTATCCGAACTGCTACCGGTTCCTGATCGGCGACGGAACCAGCGGCACCTTTTTCGGCGCCCCGCCGGAACGGCTGGTGTCGAAACGCGGCGACCGAGTCGAGACCGAGGCGCTTGCGGGCTCGGTGCCCCGCGGCGAGACTCCCGAGGAGGACGACGACCACCTCGAGCGGATGCTCGACAGCGAGAAGCTCCGCCGCGAGCACGGACTCGTCGTCGAGTCGATCCGCAACCAGCTCGCCCCGCTGGCGAGCGAGCTCGCCGTCGACGATCGAACGGTGCGCCGACTGGCGACGATCCAGCACCTGCAGACGCCGATCGAGGCCACCCTCGAGGCCGATCAACACGTCCTCGAGCTCGTCGAGGCCCTCCACCCCACGCCAGCTGTCGGTGGCGTCCCCCCCGAGACGGCTCTCGAGACGATCCGCGAGACCGAATCGTTCGACCGGGGGTGGTACGCCGCGCCGATCGGCTGGTTCGACGCCGCCGGCGACGGCGAGTTCGCGGTCGGCCTCCGATCGGGCGTCGCGACCGACGAGACCGTGACGCTGTTTGCGGGCAACGGGATCGTCGCCGACAGCGATCCCGACGAGGAGTGGGAGGAAGTACAGCTGAAGTTCCGTCCCATCCTCGACGAGCTGCGATGAGCGCCCCCAACCGCGCGACGCTGTGGGGTCGGACGCTCGTCGACGAGCTCGCGAAGGGCGGGCTCGAGGCGGTCTGCATTTCGCCGGGGAGCCGATCGACGCCCCTGACGGTCGCCTTCGCCGAGAGCGATATCGAGGTCTTCTCGCACTTAGACGAGCGCTCGGGGGCCTACTTCGCCCTCGGTCGGGCCCGGCGCACGGGGAAGCCGACCGCGCTGGTCTGTACCTCCGGCACCGCGGCCGCGAACTTCCACCCCGCCGTCATCGAGGCGAATCAGGCCCGGGTGCCGCTGCTCGTCCTCACCGCCGATCGACCCCACGAACTGCGCGACAGCGGCGCCAACCAGACGATCGACCAGGTCAAGCTGTACGGCGACGCCGTCCGCTGGTACGCCGAGCTTCCCGACCCCGAGGCCGACGAGCGGAAGGTCCGGAGTCTGCGGACGACCGCGGGTCGCGCGCTCGCCGAGACCGTCGGGACCCCCGCGGGCCCGGTCCACCTCAACTGCCCGTTCCGGAAACCCCTCGAGCCGACCGACACCGAGGAGGTCCCCGACTCGTTCGCGGGGACGCTCGCCGGACAGGGACGGGAGAGCGCGTTCGTCGAGACCGCCCGCGGACGGCCGACCCTCGAGGCCTCGAGCGACGCGGTCGGCGGGCTCGCAGAGGCGCTCGCGACGGCCGATCGCCCGCTGTTCGTGGCGGGCCCCGCCGATCCCGTCGACCTCGTCGAGCTCGAGCCCGCGACGGTTCTCACGCTCGCCGACCGCGTCGGCGCCCCGGTGCTCGCCGATCCGCTCTCGGGACTGCGGTTCGGCGAGGACGTCGCCGACGAACCGGTCTACGGCGGCTACGACGCCTACGCCGACGTCCTCCCGGAGCCCGACATCGTCGTCCGGTTCGGCGCCTCGCCGACCTCGAAACCGCTTCGACAGGTCCTCGCGGCGGCCGACGCTGACCAGTACCTGCTCGACCCCGCCGGGGAGTGGCGCGAGGCGTCCTTTACTGCGACCGACCTGCTCGCCGCGACGCCGGAGTCGGTGTTCGAAAGCGTCCGCGAGCGTCTCGAGGAGTCCGGCGAGGACGCCTCCATCGGTGCCGACGACGAGTGGCTCGAGCGTTTCGAGCGGGCCGAACGCGTCCACGGGGAGGTTCTCGAGGGCGCCCTCGAGGCCGAGGCGCTCGAGCGCGATCCGTTCGAGGGGGCCGTCCTCGCGACCGTCTTCGAAGAGGCGCCCGATCCTGCGACGGTAGTCGTCGCCAACAGCATGCCGATTCGAGACGCAGACCGGTTCGCTCGGCCCCGAGAGGCCGATCTCACCGTACTCGGAAACCGCGGCGCCAGCGGGATCGACGGCACCGCGAGCACGGCCCTCGGCGCCGGCAGCGCGACCGACGACCCGCTCGTGCTCGTCACCGGCGACCTCTCCTTCTATCACGACTCGAACGGGCTGCTGGCCGTCGATCGCTGCGGCGTCGACGCGACGATCGTCCTGCTGGACAACGACGGCGGCGGAATCTTCCAGAAGCTGCCGATCGCCGACTTCGAGCCGCCGTTCACCGACCAGTTCGAGACGCCCCACGGCCTCGAGTTCGAGCCCCTCGCGGCGCTGTACGGTCTCGAATTCGAGCGCGTCGAACCCGCCGACTTCGCGACGGCCTACCGACGGTCGCTCGAGCGAGCGGGAACGCAAGTGCTCGCCCTCGAGTTCGATTCGCAGGCGAACCACCGGCGCCGCGAGGAGCTGGAGACGCGGCTCGAGGCCGCGCTCGTGGAGAAGTAGAACGCCGCGACCGCGGTCGAAACGGAACGGATACACCACGTTTCGGTTTACCGAACCGGGTACATTTCGCCACGGACGAGCGTCGGGAGAGCCGATAAAATCCCGCTGTTCGACCGCTTTCAGCCGATCTGCCAGCGAAATCCCGCGGTGCTCTTATCCGTTCGACCGTCCACAGTGTGTCCATGGAACAGACGGGAGCGCCCTCGCGGGAACTCGACCACGGTCTCGGCGACCAGCTCGTCACGCCGATTCGCATGGACGAGGTCAGCGACTCCCACGAGCACCTGGCCTCGATCTACCGAACTCGCGACCAGCAGTTCGAGGCCGCGATTCCCTTCGTTCGAACCGGACTCGAGCGGGGCGAACGCTGCCTCTACATCGCGGGCGAGACCGGCCGCGAGGAGGTCCTCGAGGCGATGGCCGGCCGCGGGATCGACGTCGAGCGTGCCCTCGAGAGCGGCGCGCTCTCGATACACACGCCGACGGAGGTCTACGGCGGGACCGAGCGGGAGTTCGACGCCGACGACGTGCTGGCGTTTCTCGAGTCGACGGTCGATTCGGTCACCCGAGAGGGGTACGAGGCGCTGCGGATCACCGCCGAGATGTCCTGGATCCTCGAGGGGTGGGCCGACCTCGATCAGGTGATCGCCTACGAGCGGGCGGTCAACCGCTTCTATACGGACCGCGACGCGATCGCGCTCTGTCAGTACGATCGCCACGCCTTCCCCGACGACTTTCTCACCACCGTCATCGAGAACCACCCGCACATCGTCTACGACGGGACCGTCGGCGGAAACGTGTTCTATGCGCCCCCCGAGGAGTTCGAGCCGACCGGGACGAGCCGCGAGGTCGACAGGAAACTTCAGACGATCGCGTCCCGGGCCGAAACCCGATCCCGACTCGAGCACCGCGACCGAGGGTTGACGAGGCTGACGACGGCTACCCGGAAGCTGATGCGGGCCGACGCGGACGAGATCCACGGGTGTGCGACCGAGGTCGTCCGAGAGGTACTCGGGGTTCCGAGGGCCGACGTCTGGCTGTACGATTCCGAGCTCGGTACCCTGCGACCGGCCGACCGCACCCGCGACCGCTCCGGATCGACGGCGCGCTCGGCGGTCGAGGACCCCCTCTGGGAGGCGTTCGTCGACCGGGAGTGTCGAACCCTCGAGGACGGCGGGGACGACCCGACCGCCGGTGGGTCCGTCGCCGCGCCCCTCGGCAAACACGGTGTGCTCCGCGCGGAAGCCGACACAGCCGGAGCGTTCGACGACGTATCGATGGACCTGCTGCAGACGATCGCCGCGAACGTCGAGGCCGCCTACGACCGCGCCGAGCGCGAGACCCAACTCCGCGAGCAGACCGACCGCCTCGAGCGACTCGAGCGGATCAACGGCGTCATCCGCAGCATCGACCGGGGAGTCGTTCGGGCGAACTCGCGCGACGAGATCGAACGGGTCGTCTGTGCGTCGCTTGCCCGATCGGACGCGTACGCGTTCGCCTGGATCGGCGAGCCGTCGCTCGAGGCCGGGCGCGTCGAACCGCTCGAGTGGGCAGGAGCGGGATCCGACTACCTCAACGAACTCGCGGGCACCGTCGACGACCGGCTCGAAGCCACGCCCGCCGGCCGGGCAGCCGACGCCGGGTCGGTGCGGATCGTCGACGACGTCGTCACCGACCGCTCGTTCGACGCGTGGCGTTCGATCGCGATCGAGCACGGGTTCCGGTCCTGCGTGAGCGTTCCGATCACCTACGAAGATACCCTCTACAGCGTCCTTTCCGTGTACGCGACGGATTCGGCGATGACCGGGCTGGACCAGGAGGTGCTGGCCGAACTCGGCGAGCTCATCGGCGACGCGATCCACAACACCGAGACCGAGACCGCGCTCGGCTCCGCGACCGTCACCGAACTCGACCTGGCGATCGACGGCACCGAAACCGTTCTCTCGCGACTCGCCCGCGAAACGGCCTGCGGGATCGACGTCGAGGGGTACGTTCCGGCGGCCGAGACGGACCGCCTCTTCGTCACCGTCCGAGACGACGACGCCGATCGGATCGCCGACGCGGCTGCGGAACTCGTCGGGGTCGACCGAGTTAGGCGTATCACCTCTCACAACGACGAGTCTCGATTCGAACTCTCGGTAACCGCCCCGTCCGTCGCCGCGGCGGTCGTCGAACGCGGCGGAAAGATCCAGTCGATCGAGATCGACGAAACGGACACCGGCGTCACCGTCGAACTTCCGCCATCGGCCGACGTTCGCGACTTCGTCGACGAGCTACAGCGCGCGTTCCCGGGCACCAGGCTGGTCGCCCGTCGCTCTCGGGAGCGACCGGACCCCGCTTCGGTACGGAACTCCCTCGAGGAGCGACTCACCGACCGACAGCGGGAGGTCCTGCAGACGGCCTACCTGAGCGGGTACTTCGAATCGCCCCGACGGAGCACCGGCCAGGAGGTGACGGAATCGCTCGGGGTCTCCCACCCGACGTTCGCACAGCACCTCCGGGCGGCCCAGCGGAAGCTCTGTGACTCGCTGTTCGAGTAGCGGCGCCGGCGAACGGGTTCACTATCTAGGTATCCCCCGGCGGTACCGTTCAGTAACTAGCTCGTATACGTTTCCCCGGGGGCCGACAGGGAGCAAACGAATGAACTGCGATCGCGATTCGTACTCGCAAGTGGAGGGGTTCGAGGGGCTTCCCGGGGAGGAAACGATACTCGAGGCGCTGGCGGACCCGATACGGTGGGCGACGATGGCGAGCCTGCTCGAGGGGGAGTCACCGCGTCCGGTAGCCGACCTCGCAGACGAGGTGGCGAATCGAGTAACTGCCAGAACGGGCGGCCGAACGCGCTCGGTCGAGCGAGTCCGATCGGAGCTCGTCCACGTCCACGTTCCGACGCTCGCGGGGGCCGATCTCGTCAGCTACGATCGCTCCGACGGCCGAGTGTGGCCGGACGGGGACGCAGACCGGATCGCCGAGCTCGTCCGAGAACGGGACGGGTTTCCCGAGGCGCTGCCCGCGCTCACCGATCCGCGAGGTCGAGCCGCGCTCTCGCTTCTCGCGAGCCGTGACGAACCGCTCTCGCTCGAGCGGCTCGGCCGCCGCCTCCGCGAGGAGCGTGCGGTCGAGGTCCCGCTCGAGACGCTCCTGATCGAACTCCACCACCGACACCTGCCGAAGCTCGCGGCGCGCTCGCTCGTCGAGTACGACGCGGAACGCCGTACGGTACTGCCGCTCGGGAAAGCGAACGAACTCCGCACCGTCGGCGACGAATAGCGGTCCGCGACGAGTCGTCGGCCGTGCAACCTATCGACGCTCGAGGAGCCTCGATGACTGATTTTCTTCCCGATCGGGAGGTCGTAGGTTCCGAAACGGTTTTGCGTACGAGTAGTGAGTGTCCGGATGGCAGAAAAGTCATGTCACGAGATGACAACCCACGGCGAGCGGAGGGACAGACGGGCAAACGGGCGACCTCCTCGAGGCTTCGGCGTCGGGCCTTCCTCTCGAGTGCGGGGGTCGCTGCGGGGGCGCTGGCGTTCGGGACGCCGACGGTCGCGGCCGACGACTACCAGTCGGTTACCGACGTTCCCGGCTTTAGCTGCGACGATCCGCAGTTCACCTGCGGGCGAGAGGTCACCGCAGCGGACGGGATGGTCTCGACGGTCGATCCGATCGCCTCGGGGGTCGCAGCGCAGATCCTCCGGGAGGGCGGGAACGCGATCGACGCGGCCGTCGCGATCCAGTACGTACTGACGGTGACCCAGCCCCACGGGTCGGGGATCGGCGGCGGCGGGTTCATGGTCGTCTACGACGCCGACTCGGACACAGTCGAGTGCGTGAACAGCCGAGAGCGGGCCTCCCAGACCGCCTCGCCGGAGCTGTTTCGACACGACGGCGAGTACGACCAGGACATCGAGACCGGCGAGGCGATGGGGACGCCGGGGACGGTCAAGGGCCTCGAGACGGCCCGCGAGCGGTACGGATCGTGCTCGCGCCGGCGGCTGATCGACCCGGCGATCCGCCTCGCGCGCGACGGGTTCACCGTCGACTGGTTCCTCGCCGAGGAGATCGCCGAAAACACCGACAAGTTCAACGACGCGGCCATCGAGACCTACAGCGACGATCAGGGCAACCTCTACGAGGAGGGCGACACGATGACCAACCCTGACCTCGCCGAGACCCTCGAGTGCATCCAACGGCGAGGGGCCGACGGCTTCTACGAGGGCCCGGTCGCGGCGGACATCGCCGCGACGATTCAGGAGTACGCCCGCGACCCCGACCAGGTCGTCGACGAGGACGACCTCTCGAGGTACGACGTCACGATCGACGACCCGGTCCGCAAGGAGTGGCGCGACGTCGAACTCGTTGGCCAGCCGATGCCCACCTCCGGCCCGACGGTCGTCGCGATGGTCCTGCGGATGCTCGAGTTCCTCGAGGTCGAGGAGTACGACGTCCGCTCGGCGGAGAAGTACCACCTGATCGCCGAGTCGATCTACTCCGCCTGGGCCGATCGGATGGAGTACATGGGCGACGACGAGTTCGTCGACGTTCCCGTCGACGCCCTGCTCGACGACGACTACCTCCAGTCGCGGGCCGACCCCATCGAGTTCGGGGAGACGGTCTTCCCCGACGACGACGAGATGGGGCCGGGCCAGCCCGGCGAGACGACCCACTTCTCGGTCATCGACAAGTGGGGCAACGCCGTCTCCTATACGTCGACGATCGAGCAGTTCATGGGCTCGGGCAAGATGGTGCCCGGACGCGGGTTCCTGCTCAACAACGAGCTCACCGACTTCGACGACGAACCGGGCGGCCCGAACGAGCCCGACGCCTGGAAGCGCCCGCTGAGCAGTATGAGTCCGATGATCGTGATGCGGGACGGGAAGCCGGAGTTTACGGCCGGCTCGCCGGGCGGCTGGGCGATCGTCAGCGCAACCTTCCAGTCGATCCTCCACCGCTACGACTACGGACTGAGTCCGCTCGAGTCGATCACCGAGCCGTCGATCTACACCCACCACATGGGCGGGATCGAGTGGGACGAGGGCGTGCCACAGGAGGCCCGCGACACGCTCGCGGAGTGGGGCCACGAGGTCGACGACGAGCCGAGCGAGATCGGCAACGTCCAGGTCATCGCCAGCGAGGACGGCCTGTTGACGGGTGCGGCAGACCCGAACCGTGACGGGCAGGCCGTCGGCTTCGATCGGGCTCCCGGGCAAGGGAGCGACGACTGACGGACAGGGCGTCCTCGGTCGTGTACCGGACGAGTTGATTCGGAAGCGGATTCGAGCTAGAATCTCCTTCTTTCCGAGTGTGGGACGAGAAGTCCAGTAGCTAGCTTTATTCGGATTGCATGCATTGATGCATACATGAGCACCTCGATCCGTCTTTCGGAGGAGGCGAAGTCGCGGTTAGATCGATTCAAACGGGAGGGCGAGAGCTACAACGACGTGATCCTCCGTCTCACATCGGAGGATAAGTGGGCCGGGTTCGGGATCGCGTCGAGCGATTCGGAGCGGTCGAAGGAGGGAATGGAGGAGATTCGAGAGCAGATGCGAAGCCGCATGGATCACCGAGTCGAGGAGAGCGATCAATGACAGTGCTCGTCTTCGACAACAACCTTCTCAGTGACTATCTCAACGGCGTCGACGACGCGAGATCGTTCCTCGAAGAACACGAACGAGATCCGTGGGGTGTGCCGTCTATCGTTCTCTTCGAAGCCCTCATGGGGAGTCTGTACGGATATATCGACGCGACTCCGGAGGAAATTATCCACTCCGTAACGACATCTATGGAGGTCCTCGAAACCACCCGGGAAACGGCAACCGAAGGCTACGAGCTGCAGCAAGCGCTCCAGAAACGAGGCGCACCCGTGGATCAACTCGATGCGTTGATCGCGGCGTCCGCTCGAGAGCACGGCGGGCGATTTGCAACGGCTGAAAAGCAGTTCTGGACGGACGACGTCCGGGCCGTATTGGACGTCGAGGAGTACGACCCGTACTGACGGAGGGTGTCTCGTTCGAGTACGCTCTCGACCGGCGACGCGAACCTATTTGACGCGACGGCGACCACACTCGAGCGATGGTTTCGGAACTCTTCGACGAGGCGCGCTGGGAGCCGATCGAGGACATTGATCGGGACTTTCGCGACATCACGTACCACCGGGCGGTCGACTCGGGAACGGTCCGGATCGCCTTCGATCGGCCCGACGTTCGCAACGCCTTCCGGCCGGGAACGGTCGACGAGCTGTACGACGCCTTAGAGCACGCCAAGCGCCAGACGGACGTCGGCTGCATCCTGCTGACGGGCAACGGCCCCTCGCCGAAGGACGGCGGCTGGGCGTTCTGTTCGGGCGGGGACCAGACGATTCGCGGGGAGGACGGCTACCAGTATGAAGGGAATGAGGAACGAGCCTCCGAGCAGGGACGACTGCACATCCTCGAGGTCCAGCGGCTGATCCGCCACATCCCGAAGGTCGTGGTCTGTGTCGTCCCCGGCTGGGCCGTCGGCGGCGGCCACTCGCTGCACGTCGTCTGCGACCTCACGCTCGCGAGCGAGGAGCACGCGAAGTTCCTCCAGACCGATCCCGACGTCGCGAGCTACGACGCCGGCTTCGGCTCGGCGTACCTCGCCAAACAGATCGGCCAGAAGAAGGCCCGCGAGGTCTTCTTCCTCGGGAAGACCTACAGCGCCGAGGAGGCCGCGGAGATGGGGATGGTCAACGAGGCCGTCCCCCACGACGAGCTCGAGGAGACCGCCCTCGAGTGGGGCGAGCGCATCAATTCGAAGAGTCCGACGGCGATGCGGATGCTCAAGTACGCGTTCAACATGACCGACGACGGGATGGTCGGCCAGCAGGTGTTCGCCGGCGAGGCCACCCGGCTGGGCTACATGACCGACGAGGCGGCGGAGGGCCGGGACGCCTTCGTCGAGGGCCGCGAGCCCGACTTCGACGACTACCCCTGGCACTACTGACGAAGGATCGTCGGTACCGGCGACGACCGTCCCCATACCGTCGCCGACGGCGGTCGAAATGGACGGCGTGAGAAACCCATATGGCGACCACGCCCCGACAGTGGGGTAGTGTCCCTCCCCGATCGATCCGCGCTCTCCCGCCGCGAGTACGTTCGTGCGCTGGTCGCCACCGGCGGAGCGACGGCGCTGAGCGCCTGTCTGGACCTATCGGACAGCGAGAACGAGGACGAAGACCCAGTTCCCGCGGGCGTTGACGACCCGTCGTCGCTGCCCGAGCGCCAGCACGCCTGGGACGAGTCCCTCCCGGCAGACGGGGACGAGAACGTTCGCCCCGCCGAGCACCACGTCCTGGTCGCGCTGTCGCTGGACGACGGCGTCGCGAACGGAGACGGTGTCGATCCCGACGCCCGGGAGACCGTCGAGAACGCCCTGCGAACGCTCGAGCGGGCCTACGAGGGCAACAGCGACGGCCTGCTGTTTACGATCGGCTACACGCCGGCGTACTTCGCCCGGTTCGAGGAGTCGCTGCCGGAGTCGGTCGACCTCCCCGAGCCCGAGCCGCTCCGCGAGGGTGAGACGCCCGCGTTCGACGAGTTCGACGCCCTCCTACACCTCGCGAGCGATCGGCCCGAGGTCGTCCTCGAGGCCGAGGAGGGGTTGTTCGGCGAGCGGGAGTCGATCAACCGGATCGAACTCGAGGCGGAGCTCTCGGGAGTTTTCGACCGCGAGGACGACCGCCGTCGGACGGGGTTCGTCGGCGACGGACTGCCGGCCGAGCGGACCGACGTCCCCGGCGTTCCCGAGACCGTCCCCGAGGACGCGCCCTTTTTCATGGGGTTTCGCTCGGGGTTCGCCGACAGCCAGGCGAGCGAGGACCGCGTGACGCTCGAGTCGGGCCCGTTCGCGGGCGGGACGACCCAGCAGGTGTCCTCGATGGAGATCAACCTCGAGCAGTGGTTCGACCAGGAGAACCACTACCAGCGCGTCTCGAAGCTGTTCGGCCCCGAACACGCCGACGAGGAGGCCGTCGGCGAGGTCGGGGAGGAACTGGGCGCGACGAACGGGCTGACCGACGAACGCATCGCGGCGACCGAGGACGACGCCCGAGGGCGAGGCGTCGTCGGCCACGCCCAGAAGGCCGCGCGGGCTCGAGAGGACGGCGAGCCCCCGCTCCTGCGGCGGGATTTCAACACCGTCGACGGCGACCGACCCGGCCTCCACTTCCTCTCGCTGCAGCGGGAGATCGCCGACTTCGTCCGGGTTCGCGAGGCGATGAACGGACCCGACCTGGACGTCGCGACGGCGAACAACGGCATCCTGCACTACCTCTTCGTCGACCAGCGCGGGAACTACCTCGTCCCGCCGCGATCGCTGCGGGCGCTCCCGCCGGCCGATCCGAGCGGCGATAGCTGATCACGGTGTGACACATGACTCAGGAACGACACGACACGCGACGAACGATCGATCGCCGGACGCTCGTCCGGCGAACTGGCGCGCTCGCCGGAGCGGTTGCGCTCGCGGGATGCACTGGAACCGACGGAGACGAGACGGACGACGAGAACGGAGCCGACGACGTCGAGGCAGTCCCCGAGATCATCGAGGTCGAAGATCCGCCCGAGGCCGTCTACGTCCCGACCCACCGCGAGCAGATGCGCGTGCTCGAGCCGATCGAGGACGGCGACGTCGCGATCGCGCCGATGCTGTCGTACCCCCACCCGTTCTGGATCGTCGCCGGTGGCGACGAGGACTCGGTCGAGCGCGTCGACCCGGAGGAAGGCCACGGCGTCCACATGATGTTCACCGCCTGGGAGCGGGAGACGGGGACGGTTCTCCCGGTCGACGACGGGGCACAGCTGCGGGTACTCCAGGACGGCGAGCAGGTCGGCTCGCCGCTGTCACCGTGGACGATGCTCTCCCAGGAGATGGGCTTTCACTTCGGCGACAACGTCTCTTTGCCCGGCGACGGCAGCTACACCGTCGAGGTCGAGTTGCCGGCGCTCTCGACCCGGAAGACCGGTGACCTCGAGGACCGGCTGACCGAGGCTGCGAGCGCCAGCTTCGAGTTCGAGTACGACGAGGCGTTCCGCGAGGAAGTCGTCGGCGGGGTCGAGTACTTGGACGAGGAGCTGTGGGGCGAGCGGGGCGCGCTCGAGCCGATGGACCACGGGGATCCCTCGCGGTCGCCGAGGACGCGGAAGCGACGAGCGAGACGGTCGAGGTCGCCGACGCGTCGACGACGCTGGTCACGGACTACCCCCAGGCGTCGTTCGAGTACGACGCGACGATCCACGTCGACGGCGGCGACAGAGACATGGCGGACGACGAGGCCGACGATGCCGAGACCGACGGTGTGACTCTCGCCGAGGACGCGAACGATGACGACGACGCGGGAGCCGACGAGGATAGTCCGGACGACTCGAGCGATGCCGACGGGGCCGACGAGACCGGGACGACCGACGACGCTACGGACGACGCGGAGTCGAGCGCCGACGCCGACTCCGTGCCCGGCTTCGCCGTTCCGGCCGCCGTCGCCGGACTCACGCTCACGATCGCGCTCCTCGTCGCTCGCCGCCGAATCTGAGAGACGAGGCCGCGTCGGGAGCGAGGGCGGTTCGACCGCGAGCTGAACGTCCGGTCGGCGTCAATGCCAACGTTGACACTTCCTCGAGTCGGAGTACTCGGACAATGAGTACGGCGGAGTTCGACATTTCGCGGACGAAGGCGTGGGTGATGGCCGCGCGCCCGCAGACGTTGCCCGCGGCGGCGGCGCCGGTCATCGTCGGGGTCGGGATCGCGATCCACGAGGGCGTGTTCGCCCCGCTGCCGGCGCTGATGGCCTTCGTCGGCGCGGCGCTGATCCAGATCGGCACCAACTTCGCGAACGACTACTACGACGCGATCAAGGGAGCCGACACGGAGGATCGTGAGGGGTTCACTCGAGTCACTCAGTCGGGGCTGATCCCGGCCGAGCGGGTCAAGCTGGCGACGGTCGTCACCTTCGGGCTGGCGATCCTCTCGGGGACCTACCTCGTCTACGTCGGGGGCGTGCCGATCCTCGTGATCGGCCTCGTCAGCGTTCTCTGTGGCTGGGCCTACACGGGCGGTCCCTACCCGCTGGGGTATCACGGTCTCGGGGATCTGTTCGTGTTCGTCTTCTTCGGACTGGTCGCGGTGGTCGGCACGTTCTACGTCCAGGCTGCGGCCCAGCTCGAGCCGTTCATCACGACGCTACCCGAGGGAACGGTCACCCGAGAGGCGATCCTCGCGAGCCTCCCGATCGCGGGGCTCTCGACGGCTATCATCGTCGTCAACAACGTCCGCGACAGGGAGACCGACGCCGAGACCGGGAAGCGGACCCTCGCCGTTCGGCTGGGGTACCGGTGGAGTCGCCTCGAGTATCTCGCCCTGCTCGGGCTGGCGTATCTCGTCCCGCTGTGGTTCTGGTTCGGCGAGGGGTTCGGCCCCGCGGTCCTGGTGCCGTTGGTCACCCTCCCCTACGCTGCGATGGTCGTTCACACGATGCTGACCCGCACCGACGGCGAGGCGCTCAACCCCGCCCTCGAGCAGACCGGAAAGCTGCTCGCGCTGTACGCCGTCCTGTTCGCCGGAGGGCTGGTGCTGGGATGAGCCGATACGACCTCGAGTACCGCTCGTTCTCGCTGTCGTTGGCCGAGCCCCTCGAGACGGCGAGCGGGACGATCGACTCCCGCGACGGGTTCCTCGTCCGCGTGACCCGCGAGGACGGCGCCGTCGGCTACGGCGAGGCGACTCCGCTGTCGGGGTGGACCGAGTCGCTCGCGGACTGCGAGGACGCCCTCGCACGCGCGCAGGCGGCGCTCGACTCCGATGACGAGGACGACGTCCTCGAGGCCGTCGACGAGGCCGTCGCCGCCCGATACGGCGTCTCGCTGGCGCTGGCCGATCTCGAGGCCTCGAGCGAGTCGACCCCGCTGTACCGGTACTACAGCCCGGACGCGCTGGTCGCCCGGGTGCCGGTGAACGCGACCGTCGGCGACGGGTCGACCGAGGAGACCGTCGCGGCCGCACGCGACGCCGCCGAGCGCGGCTTCGGCTGCTGCAAGCTCAAGGTCGGTCGCCGGAGCGTCGGGGCCGACGTCGAGCGGATGCGACGGGTCCGAGAGGCAGTCGGCCCGAAGATCGAACTCCGCGCCGACGCGAACGGCGCCTGGGACTACGAGGAGGCGCTCGAGGCGGTCGAGGCCTTCGACGACCTCGAGGTCTCGCTCGTCGAACAACCCCTTCCCGCGGGCGCCCTCGAGGGCCACGCCGATCTCCGGGGGCGGGGCGTCGGGATCGGTCTCGACGAGGGACTGCTCGAGCACGGCGTCGACGCGATCTGCGAGGCACAGGCCGCCGACGCCGTCGTCCTCAAGCCGATGGCGCTGGGCGGGCTCGACGTCGCCCAGCAGGTCGCGACGTGGGTCGACCAGCTCGGCGTGACGCCGCTGGTGACGACGACGATCGACGGCGTCGTCGCCCGCGCCGGCGCCGTCCACCTCGCGGCGTCGCTGCCCGATCCGCCGGCCTGCGGGCTGGCGACCGGCGACCTGCTCGCCGAGGACCTCGGCCGGGATCCCGTCCTGTTCGAGAACGGCGCGGCGGTCGTCCCCCAGGCCAAGGGGCTGGGCGTCGAGGGGGTGTGGGCGGAGTGACGCCCCTCGAGTGGCCCACCCGCGACCTCGCGAGCCACCGCGTCGCCTCGACGCCCGGGCGGACCGCCGTGATCGACGTCGACGCCGACGAGTCGTGGACGTTTCGCGAACTCGACCGACGGGTCGAGACGGCCGCACGCGAGCTTCAGGAGCTCCTCGGGGACCCCCGCGAGGACCGCCTCGGACTCCTGCTCGATACCCGGCCCGCGTTCGCGACGCTGTTTTTCGCCGCGATGCGACTCGGAACGACCGTCGTCCCGCTGAACGTCCGCGAGACGACCGCCGAACTGGCCGGGAAGGCCCAACGCACCGGGATCGACGCCGTCGTCTGTGAGAGCGGGACGGAGTCGGCCGCACTCGAGCTGGCCGACGCGCTCGAGGGCGCTCCGACTCCGGTTCGCTCGGTCGACGAACCGATGTCGGGTCGGGTGCGGACGCTCGCGGTCGGCGGGGAGCCGACACACGGCGAGTCCCGCCCCGCCGTCGAGCCCGCCGCGCTCGAGCCCGACGACACCCAGCTGATCCTGTTTACCTCCGGCACCTCCGGCGAGCCGAAGGGGGTCAGACTGACCGTCGGCAACCTCGTCGCCAGTGCGACGGCGTCGGCGTTTCGCCTCGGCGTCGACCGCGAGGACCGGTGGTTGTGCTGTCTCCCGATGTACCACATGGGCGGGCTCGCGCCCGTCGTCCGCTCGGCGCTGTACGGCACCCCCGTCGCGATCCAGCGGAAGTTCGGTCCTCGGAGGACGGCCCGAGCCCTCGAGGGCTTCGAGGCCACCGGGATCTCGCTGGTGCCGACGATGTGCACGCGGCTGCTCGAGGCCGGCTGGGAACCCCCGGAACGGCTGCGGTTCGTCCTCCTGGGGGGTGCACCCGCCTCGAACGAGTTGCTCGAGCGCTGCCGCGAGGCCGGCGTTCCCGTCCACCCGACCTACGGGATGACCGAGACCGCCTCACAGATCGCCACCGCGACGCCCGCCGAGACCGCAACCCACGAAGGAACCGCGGGCCAGCCGCTTCTGTTCACCGACGTGACCGTCGTCGACGAGTCGGGCGAGCCGGTTCCCCGGGGTGAGATCGGGGAGTTCGTCGTCTCCGGGCCGACGGTCACCCCGGGCTACCTCGAGGCCGAGCGCACCGAGGCGGCGTTCGGCGACCGGGGACTGCACACAGGGGACGTCGGCTACACGGACGAAGACGGCCGGCTGTGGGTACTCAACCGCCGGAGCGACCGGATCGTCACCGGCGGAGAGAACGTCGATCCGGGCGCGGTCGCCGACGTCCTCCGAACTCACCCCGAGGTGGCGGACGCGGCCGTCGTCGGGCTCGAGGATCCCGAGTGGGGCGAGCGCGTCGCTGCGCTGCTCGCCGCCGAGTCGGAGTCGGTCGACCTCGAGTCCGTCCTCTCCCGCTGTGACGCCCGTCTCGCGGGATTCAAACGGCCGAAGACGATCGCCGTAACGGCGTCGCTGCCCCGCACCCACTCGGGAACCGTCGACCGCGAGGCCGTCAGGACGCGGTTGCTCGAGTCCGGGACGGACGTCTCGGGCTGGTCGCGCTCGGCGTAAGCGAGGCTCGCCGAACGAGTCTTCTTTCGGAGTCACCCGTAGCGCTTGTGGTAGGTGCACGTGATCGGATCTCGTTGAGGCCGGCCGAGCTGTCCGGGATGGCACACGCTGGAGGACGGCGAGCGAAAAGCGAGTCGTCGTTCGATATCGTGCGAGGGATGAGCGAGCGACGCGAGCGTAGCGCGGAACCGCAGGTTCCGCGGACCATGCAAACGGGTACGAAGTGCCCGTGAGCAGAAATCGGCTGGGGAGGACGTGGAGGGTTCCCGTGGCCGGAGGTGGTAGAGCGCTTTGGGTAATTGGAACTCCGCTATAGCAGTAGTTGGTAGTACGGTTTCTTTATTCAGTTATAAGAGTGAAAATCAAGCCGCTTCTAATCACACGTCCTTACTATGAACAACTCACCGAGTACATCTCTAGAGTCAGATAGTTCAATAGCAGTAGATGGAGTACGATTTCTTTGTTCAAGCGCGTACTTGAAACTGAATCGGAGCAGTTCGGTCACTACACGTGCGGACATACTGCTGAGTTACCTTGTCAACAATACCTACACCGAGTGTTTATACTGTGCTAAACACGCATAGCACACATGACCGGGAGTGGCACTGTCGAACAGATTTTTATCGCACCTGAAGCCGAAGCGGAGATGGAAAAACAGACCGATGTTGAAGCAGTTGCCGGAAAAGGTCTTCGAGGTGATCGCTACTTTAGCGAGATTGAGACGGGGACCTTCGTTGAGTGGGAGTCAGATGAAGAACGCCACGATGGGTACGACCTCACGTTGATCGAGCAGGAGGCCGTCACAGCAATCGAACGTGAAGCGGGAATCGAACTCGCACCGGGAGAACACCGACGAAACATCGAAACCCGTGATGTCGCACTCAATCATCTCGTTGGGCAACGATTCCGAGTCGGTGACGTCATCTGTCGAGGGGATCGGCTGTGTGAACCGTGTAATCATCTTCAGCGCATCACTCAGGACGGTGTATTGCAGGCACTCACTCACCGAGGTGGACTCCGAGCGGATATTCTCGAAGATGGGATAATTCACCCCGGAGACGTAATCGAACCGCTCGAATGATTTGCACTCTTTCGTATAGGGACAGTTTGTATCCCTGCTTGCGGATCGGACAGTCGGAGAAAAGGGGAACGTACGCTACGGTAGTGCCTTTTGGAGGTCCTCACAGAGGTCATCAGCGTCTTCGAGGCCAACGGATACCCGGACTAACGTCTCGGGAACCTCCGCTGAATCCTCACTACGACTGAACTCGTCGGGGATCATCAGTGACGGTACCTCGACGAGGCTCTCGGCCCCACCGAGACTGGCTCCCGGCGTGAAGACCTCGAGTCCCTCGATGAACGCCTCAAGCTCGATGAGTGTGCCGTCAAACTCGAAGGACAGCATTCCGCTGTACCCCGACATCTGCTCGCTCGCAAGGTCGTGTTGTGGGTGGCTTTCAAGACCTGGATAGTAGACACGAGCGACCCGGTCGTGGCTTTCGAGGAATCGGGCAACTGCCATCGCGTTCCGCTCGTGATGTTCCATCCGCGCGGGCAGCGTCTTGATGCCTCGCGCAACGAGGTAGCAGTCAAACGGCGAAAGCATATTCCCAAGCCCAACCCGTTGCGAGAACGCCAATTGCTCGTAAACTCCCTCGTCGTCGGTGATAACGGCACCGCCGATCGAGTCAGAGTGCCCGTTGAGGTACTTAGTGGTGCTGTGAACGACAACGTCAGCACCCAGTTCGAGTGGAGCTTGGTAGTACGGACTCGCAAAGGTACTGTCCACGCCGAACAGGGTATCGTGGTCATCGGCGATGTTGGCTATCGTTTGGATATCGCATAACCTAATCAAGGGGTTCGACGGTGTTTCTGCCCAGATCAAGTCAGTGTCTGCGTTGACTGCATCGGCGATGTTGTCGGGGTCACGGGCGTCAACAAAGTCGATGTCAACACCGAGATGTCCGGCCATGTGCTTGGTGAGCAGTTTTTCGCTTCCGCTATAGATGGTGTCCGAGGAAACGACGTGGCCTCCTGGGGGAATCAGCGACAGCATCGTCGTCGATGTAGCGGCCATTCCAGAGGCGAACGTCAACCCATGCTTGCCGCCTTCGAGGCTGGCTAACTGCTCTTCGAGGGCTGCCCGCGTCGGATTGCTCTCGCGCGAATAGTCGTGTTCATTGGCGTCCTCTCCGCTGGCCCACTCAAACGTAGTCGAAAGGTGGATTGGTGGAACAACGTCGTTCGTTCCATCTCTGTGAGGATGCGTCGCGGTTTCAGTTGCACCGACTGCGATGGTTGCGAACCGATTCCTGTCGGACTGGCTATTGTGTCGTGTCATCAGATACTCACTACGGGACCCACTCGGACCCGATCTAGAGGGGTGTTCATAGGAATGTTCTCAGTTGCGAAGGATAGGTGTGAAGTTCCCGGCGAGGGTGGCCAGAAACCCAAACCCAACTTGGGTGTAGATCAGCGAGTTGTCGGTTGCTAACCGTTGTCTGCTCTCAGGGAAAGCGTCTTGTTCGCGTGGACGAGTGAACAGTCCTTACCCTATACTGACCACCAGTTTCACAGACAATTCTGAATAAAGAACCCGTACTTCCAACTACTACAAACTATCATATTTAAGATAGTTATCGGAGTTCCGATTCTGAATCAGTCACTCAATAAGAAAATAGACTGCACATCTATTCTGCTCTATTTCTGAATAAAGAAACCGTACTACTATCTACTGATAGTAACAACTGAAACTGTTGTACATCGATCCCACAGCAGTCGTGCGATCGAGTGCGCACTGACTTTCAGTGGCTACTATCGCTGACCGATGCGGCTCCAGGCGGTATATGATGACTCGATCAACTCGAGTTCGCGGCGACTCGAGAACCGACGCTTCGGCTGCACGGTGTCGAACGCGACGTTAAGGCCCCCGCGTCCCTACCCCTGCCCGTGTGCACGCTTACGCTCGCCTGGCAGGTCTTCGAGGACGCCCCGGTGGCGGTCGCCGCCAACCGCGACGAATCGCTCGAGCGCGAGTCCGTTCCACCCGGCGTCTACCGCGAGGACCCGCGGGTCGTCGCCCCCCACGACGCCGAGGCCGGGGGGACCTGGATCGGCTCCAACGAGCACGGCCTGTTCGTCGGCGTCACGAACCGCTGGGGGACGCCCGAACTCACTGGCGAGCGCTCCCGCGGGTTACTCGTCGCCGACGCCCTCGAGGCCGAGTCGGCGGCCGAGGCGGCCGCACTCGTCGAAGAGGAGACCGCAGCACGGGAGTACGACGGCTTCTACCTCGTCCTCGCCGACGAGCACGACGCCGTCTGCCTGCAGTGGAACGGCGCTCTCGAGCGAACCGACTTCGAACCGGGGGTCCACGTCGTCGTCAACGCCGCGGTCGACGACGACGTTCGGCTTCCGCCCGAGCGAACCGAGGTCGCCCGCGAGCAGGCCGACAACGCCCGCAGGGTGCGCCGGGAGCTGACCGCCGATCCCGGGGAGCGCGTCGACGACTGGCTCGAGCGAGCGGGCGGGGTCCTCGGCGATCACGACTACGGCGTCTGCGTCCACGGCGACGGCTACGGCACCCGCTCGTCGTCGCTGATCGCGCTCGGCGACGAGTCGCGGTACCTGTTCGCCCCGGGACCGCCCTGCGAGACGGTCTACGAGCCCGTCGCCGTCGCGGATCCCGGCGGTGACCGCGAAGGGCACATTTAAGCGGCTCGCTCCACCTGATACAGGTATGCACGCACTTGCGCCCGTAGCGGCGAGCACGGGGTGGTCGCAGTGAGCGTCTCCGAAATCGAGGCCGAGCTCTCCGCGGACGAGCGAGCCGGACTCGAGCTCGTCCGCGACAGCGGCGGGATCCACCAGAGCGACTTCTGGAAGGAGCTCGACGTCTCCTCGCGGAAAGGGAGCCGGATCGTCGAATCGCTCGTCGAGAAGGGGCTGGTCGACCGGGAGGACACGATCTACAACGGGCACAACACCTACTACATCACGCCGATCGCCCGAGACCTCGATTTCACCCTGTTGATGGCCGGGGATATGCTCTCGCCGTTTATCGGCGAGGACGAGGTCGACCCCAACAGCGACGCCTTCTCGCAGTGGATCATGAACCTCGCCTACGAGGAGTGACGGCCCTCGAGGGATCAGCTACCTGTTCCGTTCGAACCGTTCGATAAGCACGAACGGCTCCGTCTCGGAGCCCGACGGCTCGCCGACGATCGCCTCGAGCAGCCGTCGGTGAACGTCTCGAGCCGCCCGCCGTTCGGCGACCTCGAGGCCGTGGCGCTCTCGAATCTCGGCCCAGAACCCCGACTCGAGCCACAGCACCGTCTCGTCGTTTGACCGGTAGCAAACGTCGCGATCCGGGAGCGTGCCATCGATCGCGGACTGCCGGGCGCTGAGCTGGACCCGGGCGAGCACGGCGACGAGCTGGGGGCGCGAGACGGGCGCCTCGAGCGCGACGGCGTCGACGGTCTCGCCGAAGTACGCCGCGACGAGATCGCAGGCTCGAGCGAACTCGTCGAACCGAACCGTCTCGTCTGCCGTGAGTCTCATACTTGACCGGCGACGCACCGATAGGTCACCGGTTGTCAGCGAGTTAGCAAAAAGCTGCGGGCCGATCCCGATCGCTCACTCGAGCGCGCTTGCGGTCCGGATCAGGCGCTCCTCGCCGAAGGCGGGGCCGACCAGTTGGAGCCCGACGGGGAGGCCGTCGGTCTCGCCCGCGGGAACCGAGATCGCCGGCAGGTCGGCGAGGTTGACCGGGACGGTGTTGGCGTCCGCGAGGTACATCTGGAGGGGATCCTCGAGGCTCTCGCCGCGCTCGAACGGGGGAACGGGCATCGTCGGCGAGGCCAGCACGTCCGCCTCCTCGAGGGCCTCGTCGAAGTCCTGCTTGACCCAGGCACGGGCGTCCTGGGCCTTCTTGTAGTACTTGTCGTGGTAGCCGGCCGAGAGGGCGTAGGTGCCGAGCAGGATCCGTCGTTTGACCTCGTCGCCGAACCCCTCCTTGCGGGCCTGTGCGAAGGTCTCGTTCCAGTTGCCCTCGCTCTCGACGTCGTGGCCGTACCGCACCCCGTCGAACCGGGCGAGGTTCGAGGACGCCTCCGACATCGCGATCACGTAGTAGGCCTCGACGGCGTGTTCGACCGACGGCAGCGAAACCTCGCGGTACTCCGCTCCCTGCGACTCGAGGTCGGCAATCGCGTCCCAGAACGTCTCGACGACGCCCTCGTCGGCGCCCTCGAGCAGCTCCGTGGGGACGCCGATCGTGAGTCCGTCGACGTCGCCAGTCGCGGCCTCGGCGTAGCTCTCGCCCTCGAGTTGCGGCTCGCGCGTGGTCGCGTCCCGGTCGTCCGATCCCGCGACGACGTCCAGCAGCGCGGCGGCGTCCTCGACGGCGTTCGCGAACGGACCGATCTGCTCGAGACTGTTGCCGTAGGCGACGAGCCCGTACCGCGAGACCAGTCCGTAGGTCGGCTTGATTCCGACGACGCCGCAGAAGGCGGCGGGACAGCGGATCGAGCCGCCCGTATCGGAGCCCAGCGCGAGGTCGGCCTCGCCGGCGGCGACGGCGGCGGCGGAGCCACCGGAGGAGCCGCCGGGAACCCGTCCCGGCGCGGCCGGGTTCTTGGTCGCGCCGAAGTGCGACGTTTCGGTCGTCGACCCCATCCCGAACTCGTCCATGTTGGCCTTGCCGACGATCGTCGCCCCCGCGTCCTTCAGGCGGGAGACGACCGTTGCGTCGTACGGCGGGACGTACTCCTCGAGCATCCGCGAGCCGCAGGTCGTCCGTACCCCCGCGGTGGAGATGTTGTCCTTGACGGCGACGGTCTGCCCGGAGAGGGGGCCGTCGTCGTCGCTCTCGATCGTCTCCTCGGTAATAAAGATGTTCTCGCTCATGAGACGTTCGGCCCCTTGAAGTAGCCGTCCTCGGTCTCGGGCGCGTTCCGCAGCGCCTCGGCCCGATCGAGGGAGTCGCGTTCCTCATCGGGTCGCATCACGTTCGTGAGGTCGGCCTCGCGGTCGACCTCGGGCACCTCGTCGAGGCTGTCGAAGTACTCGAGGACGTCCGCGAACTGTCGGGTGAACTGGTCGACCTCCTCGTCGGTCAGGTCGACGCGAGCCAGCTCCGCGACGTGGCGGACCTCCTCGGCACTGACGGCGTCGTCGGTCATACCAGATCCCACCGGCCTCCGGAGAGTAAGGGTTTCGATACCGCGGGAACGGCGATCGGTGTCCCCCACCCATCGTAATCACGGATTACCGTTCGGGCGCGGCGGAGACGATCGGAGTACTTAACTCCGTCGAATCCTTGGAACGGGAACGGAACGGTCTCCGGTCGGCACACCGGCCGGATTCTCCCACGATGACAGACTCACGAATCCGATCCCGGAGCGACGAGCGACGCTCGAGCGAGCGTGAGGAGTCGTCCGAACAGGACGAACGCGAGCGGTGTCCCGAATGCGGCGGCCGACTGCGCTCCGATAGCGAACACGCCGAGACGGTGTGTCAGGACTGCGGGCTCGTCGTCGACGAGGGCGAGATCGACCGCGGCCCCGAGTGGCGCGCCTTCGACTCGAGCGAGAAAGACGAGAAGAGCCGCGTCGGCGCCCCGACGACGAACATGATGCACGACCAGGGGCTCTCGACGAACATCGGCTGGCAGGACAAGGACGCCTACGGCCGCTCGCTCTCGAGCCGCCAGCGCCAGAAGATGCAGCGTCTGCGCACCTGGAACGAGCGCTTTCGCACCCGCGACTCCAAGGAGCGTAATTTGAAGCAGGCCCTCGGTGAGATCGACCGCATGGCGTCGGCGCTCGGCCTTCCCGAAAACGTCCGCGAAACTGCGAGCGTGATCTACCGTCGCGCCCTCGAGGAGGACCTTCTGCCAGGGCGCTCGATCGAGGGCGTCGCGACCTCGGCGCTGTACGCCGCGGCTCGCCAGGCCGGTACTCCTCGGAGTCTGGACGAGATCGCTGCGGTGTCGCGGGTCGAGAAGGACGAGATCGCCCGCACCTACCGCTACGTGATCCGCGAACTCGGGCTCGAGGTCCAGCCCGCCGACCCCGAGAGCTACGTGCCGCGGTTCGCCAGCGAGCTCGAGCTCTCCGACGAGACCGAACGGCGAGCCCGACAGCTCCTCCAGACGGCCAAGGAGGAGGGCGTCCACTCGGGGAAGTCGCCCGTCGGGCTCGCGGCCGCCGCCGTCTACGCTGCCGCCCTGCTTACCAACGAGAAGGTCACACAGAACGACGTCAGCGAGGTCGCCAGCATCTCCGAAGTGACGATTCGGAACCGATACCACGAGCTGCTCGAGGCCGAGGGCGGCGCCCCCGTCTGAAGGTGCTCCGTGGGATCGGGACGGGCCGTCGAGTGCGTCGAGGCGCTCGAGGGTAGTTCGACGCTCGGTGACCGTTTCCGCGACCAGTACGTAAATCAGCCGTCGGCTCGCATCGTCGCTCGTGCAGACGACACCATCGCCCCTCGAGACGGACGCCTCGCTGCTCGCGTTCGACGGCGCGCGATCGACCTCGCGGGTCGTCAACGGACTCAGAGAACACGTCGTCGTCGCCGGCGAGGCGGACGATCCGCTGGTCGTCCTGTTACACGGGTTCCCGGAGTTCTGGTACGAGTGGCGCGAGCAGATCGAGCCGCTGGTCGAGGCGGGCTACCGAGTCGTGGTGCCCGACCAGCGGGGGTACAACCTGAGCGAGAAACCCCGAAAGGCTCGGGCGTATCAGCTCCGGGATCTCTCGCGGGACGTCGCCGATCTGATCGCGAGCGAGGGACGGGAGCGCGCTCACGTCGTCGGCCACGACTGGGGCGGGGTCGTCGCCTGGGACCTCGCGCGTCGCTACCCCGACCGGGTCGACCGCCTCGGGATCATCAACGCACCCCATCCGACCGCCTACCGCCGACAGCTCCGGTCGAACCTCGAGCAGCTCCGCCGGAGCTGGTACGCGATGGCGTTTCAGCTCCCGTGGCTGCCCGAACGACTCTGCCGGTACGACGACTTTCGCCTCCTCGAGCGCGCCCTCCGGGACACCGCGGCTGAGGGGACGTTCACCGAGCGGGAGCTGACCCACTACCGGCGAGCCTGGGCCCGCAAGGGCGCGCTGACGGGCTCGCTGAACTGGTACCGGGCGATGGCGCGACATCCGCCCGAGGCGTCCCGGGATCGAGTCGAGCAGCCGACGCTGGTGATCTGGGGCGAGGCCGACGACGCGCTCGTACCGGAGCTCGGTCCGGCGAGCGTCCGGTTCTGTGATCGGGGACGTCTCGAGCGCCTGCCGGAGACGAGCCACTGGGTGCCCCACGAACGGCCGGCCCGGACGACCGAGCTGCTGTGTGATCACCTCGGCGAGAGCGAGGACTGAGCTCGACAGCCGTCGGAACCGATCGTACTCCACGATATGTGGCTCGAAAACGCCCGTACGTTCCATTCCCACGCGATAGGAATCGTAGGGGATATCTTGCTTTCGTGTCCCATAGGTTCTACCCGAACTGGTTCGCATGGCCCAGGCAACACTCACCATCACGCTGCCCGAACAGGTCTGGATCCAGCAGGTGTCGACGGCGTACCCGGAGGCGACGTTCCGTGTACTCGCCGCCGTTCCCGGCAACGAATCCGGGTTCGCACTCGTTCGCCTCGCGGGATCGGCGGTTCCCGAGATGATCGACGAGATCGAGGCCCACCCGCAGGTCCTCGAGATCACGGTCGTCCAGCGGAGCGAACGGGAGGCGACGATCCACTTCGAGACGACGGCGCCCCTGCTGTTGTTCTCCTCGCAGGAGTCCGGCATCCCGATCGAACTCCCCGTCGAGATCCGGGGCGGCGAGGCGACCATCGAGGTCACCGGCTCGCGCGAGCGTCTCGCGGAGCTGGCCGAGCAGCTCGAGCAGTTCGGGCTTCAGTACCGCATCGAACGGGTCCAGGAGCGACTCCACCAGAGCCAGCTCCTCTCCGAGCGCCAGCTCGAGGTCGTCGCCGCCGCCGTCGACGAGGGGTACTACGACACGCCGCGGCGCTGTTCGCTGACCGAGCTGGCCGGCCACCTCGGGATCGCCAAATCGACCTGTAGCGAGACGCTCCATCGGGCGGAGGAGGCAATTGTCAAACACTTCGTCGAGGACCTCCCGGCGCTCCACGACGACGACGACGAGATGATCGAGAGACCGCTCGCGGGAGACTGACCGAGATCGCCTTCCAACCCCGGATCCGCACCCGAGTTCGATCCGTCCAGCGAACGCCGTCGCGAATCTCGATACCGAACCGAACGGGTGGTAAAGGGTTTCGGTCCCAGTCAGTAATATACTGTCGAACATGTTCGTACTCGTTCTCAGAAGTTGGAAATCGCCTCGATGGTTCAACACCATCTAGTTGCGAGTGCGGGATAGAGGCTACAGATATGGCTGTATTCAACTTCGTACCGACGTGTAATCGAACGGTTCCGACGAGAGGTGTTCTCGGGGAATGAGTGCGGACGACGAGTCGTTCCACCCGCTCGGCGAGGAGTGGGAGAACGACCTGGAGGGGATGCTCGACGACACCGAGTACGACACCGATCTCGGGATGGCGATGGCAGAGGACGCCATGCGGGTCACTCGCGGCGAACTCTCGGAGGCCGACTTCCACGAGAAGTACCACGAGGACGTTCTCGAGGAGTTCGGCGAGGACAACCGCCCGACCCAAGAGGCCTACGAGAAGGCCCAGGAGGAAGCGAAGGGAACCGTCGGCAGGATGCTCTCTCGCTTCGACGGCGACGGCGAGGAACCCCGCCGCGACGTAATGAAGAAGATGGGTGCCGGCGCGGCCGCAGTCGGTCTCGGCGCCTGGGCGACCGTCGACGACGGCGAGCAGCAAGCGGCCGCCGCCCAGGACGACGAGGACGAGTCCGGCGCGCCCGAGGGCGGCGAGGGCGACGTCCAGTGGGGAATGGCCATCGACCTCGAGCGCTGTGACGGCTGTCTCTCCTGTGTGACCGCCTGCTCCTCGGAAAACAACCTCGACCAGGGTGTCAACTGGATGTACGTCCTCGAGTTCGAGGACCCCGGCGCGTCGAGTTCGACGAGCCGGAACCGACTCGTCCGACCGTGTCAACACTGCACCGACGCGCCGTGTGAGAAGGTCTGTCCGACGACGGCCCGCCACACGCGGGACTCGGACGGCCTCGTGCTGACCGACTACGACGTCTGTATCGGCTGTCGGTACTGCCAGGTCGCCTGTCCCTACGGCGTCAACTACTTCCAGTGGGACGAGCCCGACATCTCGACCGACGAGATCGCGGAGTTCCACGAGGACATGGACGGCGATCACATGACGACCGACGACGGCTACGGCAGCGAGCGCTGGGTCGACAGCCGCGCGCCGCGAGGCGTCATGAGCAAGTGTACCATGTGTCCGACCCGTCAGGACGGCCAGATG
The DNA here is from genome assembly GCF_043677095.1 of Natronococcus roseus. NCBI lineage: Archaea > Methanobacteriati > Methanobacteriota > Halobacteria > Halobacteriales > Natrialbaceae > Natronococcus > Natronococcus roseus. The sequence continues at coordinate 341,539 of NZ_JBHLJR010000006.1, read as the reverse complement.
GGCGACGAGATGGTCGGGACGACCGCCTGCGAGGAGGCCTGTCCGCCGGACGCGATCCAGTTCGGCAACATGCACGACGAGACGAGCGACCCGCAGGCGTACGCCGCCAACCCGGCTCGAGGTCGGACCCTCGCACAGATCAACCCGCCGTCGGCCGACGAACTCGAGGAGGACCTCGAGGGCGCCGACGACGACCTCGAATCGGTCCTCGAGGCGGCCGACCTCGACGAGGAGGAACTCGGTCTGATGATCGCGGTACAGCTCACCGGCGGCGACGAGATGGGCGACGGCGACGGCGACGTCGCAGAGCTCGAAAACGACGTCACCGAGGCGCTGGCAGCGATCGAAGACCACGGTCTCGGCCTCGCGAACCAGGAGGTCCTCGCGGAGCTCGACCTCGCCGACGAACCCGACCTCGACGAGCCGGCCGACGGCGACGAGGAGGGTGTCGACGTCGACGAGGAAGACGCCGACGCCGACGACGAAGCGGAGGAAGAAGAGGGCGAAGACGACGAGGAAGAAAACGACGACGAGGACGACGACGAAGACGACAACGGGTTCGAGCCGGACGAGGAAGCCGCGCAGTTCCTGCTCGAGCAGTTCGCCGGCACGCCGGCCTCGAACTTCAAGCTCCTCGAGGAGCAGGGAACGAACCCCAACATCATCTACCTCGGCAACGAGCCCGGCCCGCAGGCCGAACAGACCGAGCCGACGGGATCGGGCGTCAACTACGAGGACATCAGCTACGAGCGCGCCGACGGCGAGTCCGTCGAAGCCGTCGACAACCGCAAGGACGTCCTCGACGAGGGCACCGTCGGTGACGCCGGGGTGTCCCTATGAGCACCAAGTCGCCGACCGAGGCGGACATCCTGCGTCCGATCCAGAACGTTTCGAAGACGTACTTCATCATGTTCGCCGTCGCCGCGCTGGCGCTCGGCGCGTTCCTGGTCGGCTGGGCCTACCAGCTTCAGCAGGGACTCGTCGTCACCGGCCTCTCCGACTGGGGGAGCGGTGGCGGCGTCACCTGGGGACTGTACATCGGCGCGTTCATCTGGTGGGTCGGGATCGCCCACGGGGGGATCATCCTCTCCGCGGCGGTCAGACTCCTCGGGATGGACCGCTACATGCCCGTCGCCCGCCTCGCCGAACTGCTGACGCTGGCCGGTCTCTCGGCGGCCGGCTTCTACATCCTGGTCCACATGGGCCGCCCGGACCGGATGGTCACGAGCGTGCTCGGTCACTACCACATCACGGTCAACAACTCGCCGCTGGTGTGGGACGTTACCGTCATCACCGCCTACTTCGTGCTGACGGCGACCTACCTCGCGCTGACGATCCGCTACGACGTCACGCGGCTGCGCGACCAGCTGCCGGACCGCTTCGATCCGATCTACGACGGGCTGACCCTCGGCTACTCCGAGAAGGAGGATCAGATCATCGATCGGATGGTCTGGTGGGTCGCCCTCGCGATCATCATTATGGCCCCGCTCCTGCTTCACGGCGGTGTTATCCCGTGGCTGTTCGCAGTGCTGCCGAACTACCCCGGCTGGTTCGGCGCGGTGCAGGGCCCGCAGTTCCTCACCATCGCGTTGACCTCCGCGATCAGCGGCGTGATCCTACTGTCGGCGGCCTTCCGACGCGCCTACGACTGGGACCACATCATCACTGACGACATCTTCCGCGGCCTCCTGCTGTGGCTCGGCTTTTTCTGCCTGCTGTTCCTCTGGCTCCAGCTCCAGCAGCTCACCGCCGGGAGCTTCCACCCGACGGTCGACCACGGCGCGGCGACCGCCTCGAAGTTCACGCACCCGCTGTACGTCATCCCGATTCTGGGCGTCCTCGGCGTGCTGGGCTTTATCTTCGCGACGACGGTCCGTCCCGCGCTGTTTACGAAGCTCCGAGCGATGATCGCCAGCGTGATCGTGCTGACGGCGACGCTGGCCGAGAAGCTCTACTTCGTCCTCTCGGGCTTCTGGTACCCGACCTTCAGTATCTACGAGGCGACGCCCGGCGACTACTTCCCGAGCGCGATCGAACTCTCCTCGCTGCTCGGCACGATCGGACTGGTCGTGTTGTTCTTCCTGGTGGTCGCGAAGGTGATCCCCGTGGTCGAACTCCACGCGATCGAACACCTTCGTGGCGATCACGGACACGGTCACGAACACGAGCACGAACCGGTAGAGGAAAGTACGAAGCAGCCGGAGGTTGAAGCATGATCTCGGCACCGGCTGTCGCAAACGCCCTCTCCCATATCATGTACCACGGGTACGACGGCACCGAGGGTCTCACCGGGTTCCCCAACATCGGGACCTACCTGATCTTCGGGGTCGTCCTCGTGCCGGTCTACGTGATGGTCGCCGCGTGGTTCCTCGGCGAACCCCGCGATACGAGCACCGGACTGCTCGGCGTCGGCTACCTCGTCGGAATCACGGCCCAGATGTGGATCGGGATGTTCATCCTGACCATGATCATCGGGGTCGTGTTCTACGGCGGACTGCCGGAACCGCTCGCGTCGCCGGGTCCGTAACCCGGTCGATCGAGCCGACCGAACCGACGTTCCTTTCTTTGCGGCGATACCGACCGAGCCCCGCGTTCGCCCCCGCTGGTCGTCCTCAGCCACCGTTTCGCCCGCCGAACCATCACACGTATCCCGTTGCACACCCTACCGATCGTCGAACACGCCTCCACCCAGTATGAGCATCACAGAATACGAACTCAAGATCGAACTCGAGGGCATCGAGGACCCGGACATCGACGAGGACATCGTCACGCTCGGCCTGGTCAACGACGTCACGATCGACGACGAGACCGCCCGGATCTCGCTCGCGTTCAACACGCCCTACGCTCCCGCCGAGATGGAGATCGGCAACCGGATCCGCGAGGTCGTCCAGGAGGCCGGCCTCGAGCCCGACCTGCGCGCCCACGCCGGCGCCGAGCACGGGTTCGACGACGAGGTCCTGCCGCGGGTTCGTAACGTCATCGCGGTCTCCTCGGGGAAAGGCGGCGTCGGCAAGACGACCGTCGCGGCCAACCTCGCGGCGGGCCTCGAGAAGCGCGGCGCGATGGTCGGCATCTTAGACGCGGACATCCACGGGCCGAACATCCCCCGCATCCTGCCCGTCGAGAGCGACCCCGGCGTCACGCCCAACGAGGACATCGTCCCGCCGCGTTCGGACGGCGTCCGCGTGATCAGCATGGGCTTCATGATGGAAGAGGAGGACGACCCGGCGATCCTCCGGGGACCGATGGTCAACAAGTTCATGATGAAGTTCTTGGACGGCGTCGAGTGGGGCCGGCTCGACTACCTCATCGTCGACCTCCCGCCGGGCACCGGCGACGCCACGCTGAACCTGTTGCAGTCGATGCCCGTCACGGGAGCCGTCGTCGTCACCACGCCCCAGGAGATGGCCCTGGACGACACCCGAAAGGGGATCCAGATGTTCAACAAACACGACACGCCCGTCCTCGGCGTCGTCGAGAACATGAGCACGTTCATCGCCCCGGACACCGGCAAGGAGTACAGCCTCTTTGGCACCGACGGCGCCCAGCAGATCGTCGACAAGTACGACGTCCCGCTGATCGGCCAGATCCCGATCCACCCCGACTTCGGCGCGGACGGCAGCAAGGGAACCCTCGTCAAGGACGACGACAGCGAGGTCCAGGAGACCCTCGAGGAGCTGGTCGCCAACGTCGCCGACCGCGTCAGCGAGTCCAACCGACGGACCGTCTCGGAGAACACCTCCGATACGCCCGACGACGCCCTGCCGACCGAACTCGAGGACTAGACGGACTGTCGGAACGATTTCTCCGGGTTACTGCTCGTCGCCGGCGTCAGGCTCGTCGATCGCAGTCGCCGGAAGCGCGAACCGCCCGGCGTCGGTGAACTCGCCGCCGAAGAACGACTGCAGGGTGAGGATCGCGACGCGCGGGCTCTTGCCACCAGTCTTGACCCGTTCCGTGCCGAGTCATGACCGACACTTTTGGCCGCGGGGACCGAATCCGAACCCGATGACACTCGATAGCTACACCGACGCGGTCGCCGACCTCGAGCCAGCGGACGGCGAGGTCGAGAGCACGGAACTGGTCGTCGAGGACGACGTCCTCGTCAAGGCGTTCGCCCTCGGGCCGGGCGCCACCCTCGAGCCCCACGAGCACGGCGACAGCACGAACGTCTTTCACGTCCTCGAGGGGACGGTGACGGTGCTGCGGGACGACGAGCGCGAGGAGATCGAGGCGCCGGGCGTGGTGCTCAACGAACGCGGCGTCGAACACGGCGCGGAGAACGAGACCGACGAGACGGTAATCTTCACCGCGAGTCTCTGCCCGCTGCCGTCCTGACGGACGCTACTTGGGATTCGGTCGCGACGCTCCTCGAGAGGACAGTTTTGTCGGCCGAACGGTCGTCGCTGCCGACAGCGCTGGCTGTCGTCTGTGAGTTCTCAAAAAACGAATCGCCGTTCACCGTTTCACAACGGAGAGAAGCGAGCTTAGTTGCGGACGACGTTCGTCGCGCGGGGGCCCTTGGGGGCCTGGTCGATGTCGAATTCGATCTCTTCGCCTTCCTCGAGGTCCGGGCCGCCGACGTCTTCCATGTGGAAGAAAACGTCCTCGTCCGCGTCGTCCGTGGAAATGAAACCGTAGCCGCCTGTGTCGTTGAAGAAGTCAACGTTACCTTTCGCCATTACAAACAACTGTAGGGTCAGTTCCCGGATAAGGGTTCCGAGGGTCGCGGTATCACGACTGCCGCCTGCGCTTCGTACGTTCTCAGGCCTCGAGCAGCGACTCGACGTACTTCGTCACGTGGTCGTCCATCCGCCGTTTGTACCCCGCCTGGCGGGCCAGCCGATCGAGTTCGCGGGCGACGAGGCTGCCGTACTGGACGGCCTTCTTGTCTCGCATCGCCACCGCCTCGGGCAGGTACTCGCCCGCCACCCGTCGGAAGCCGCGCTTTCTGACCGCCTCGTCGGCGAGCAGTTCGTCGGGTAAGCGGAGCGCGGCGTCGACGACGCCGTCGTACAGCAGGGGGGCGACGGGCTCGAGGCCGGCCGCCTCGACGGCGCGGACGTCTCGGGGAAGCTGCTCGGGAAGGCTGTAGATTCCCTCGCGGACCGCCCCCCGGGTGGTCTCGGCTTCGACTCTGTGGTCGAGGCGGACGACCTTCTCGTAGCCGCCGAACAGCTCGTCGGCGCCCTGGCCGACCGCGAGCGCGTCGAAGCCGTCCGCGGCGACGCGCTCGCCGACCAGGTACAGCGGGAGCGCGATCTGAACGTCCATCGCGTTCGTCCGTCCGATCGCCCGCGCGACCTCGGGAACGGCTCGCTCGAGGTCGGCGGGCTCGAGCTCGACGACGGTGAGCTCGCGGCCCATCGCGTCGGCCGCCGTGCGGGCGGCCTCGACGTCGTGGCTGTCCGGGAAGCCGACGACGTAGATCGGAGCGTCGAGGAGTTCGGCGACTAACGCGGAGTCGACGCCGCCGGAGAAGGCGACCCCGATCTCGAGGTCACGCTCGCGGACGCGGTCGATCGCCGTCCGAAGCGCGCGGTCGAGGTCCTCGAGGGCCGTCTCGGGCTCGTCGGGCGTCGGCTCGGGAAGCGACCAGACGCCCGAGGGCGCCTCGCCGGGAGCCGCGACCGAGCCCGCGGGGAAGAGCGCGGGGTCCTCGAGGACGTCGGGTTCGAAGGCCCACGCGTCGGCCGCGCGGTCGGCGCCTCGCTCGACGAACAGCGGAAACCGTCCGAGGACGTCCCGGACGAGTCGGCCGTCGACCTCGCCCGCGAAGCCGAACGTCCCCGGCAGCGACTCTCCGGTCTCGAGGGCCTCGCGAACGGTGTCGGGATCGGTCCCGCGAAGGGTCATCTGAGGAGCCCGAGGGCGGCGTTTCTGATGCGTCGCGTGACGCCCCCGCCGAACTGGCGGAAGCTGATGTGCCACGGCGTGCGTTTCCCCTCGACCGACGTCTTGCCCTCGCGGATCGCCTCGAGGATCGCCGCGGCCGAGCGCTCGTCGGCGTCGACGCGGGTGACCGCCTGGCCGACCATCTCGCTGATGTGGGCGTCGCTTCCCGCGGTCATCGGCATCCCGTGGTCCCGGGCGAACCGCCTGGCCTGGCGGTTGGCTCGCCCGGTCAGCAGCCGCGAGTTGTACACCTCGATCGCGTCCGCCTTCGTGAGCTCCGCGGACGCGATACGGGCGGTCACGCCGTGGCGCGACTGCTGGAACGGGTGTGGGATCACCGCCAGCCCGCCCTGCTCGCGAATTCGCTCGAGGGTCGTCTCGTAGGACAGCCCCGGCGGCACGGCCTCCTCGATGCCCAGCCCGAGGACGTGTCCGGCCGCACTCGAGATCTCGATCGCCGGAACGCCGACGAGTCCGTACTCGGGAGCACGTTCTGCGGCTTCGAGGCTCGCGTCGATCTCGTCGTGATCCGTGATGGCGATCGCGTCGAGGCCGACGGCCTCCGCTTGCTCGAGGATGAGCTCGACGGAGTCCCGGCCGTCGTAGGACAGTGACGAGTGGGCGTGAAGTTCGACCGACAGCACGAGTAGGTCTTTCCGCCGGTCGGTCAAAAACACCCCGATCGGCGGCTCGAGTCCGTCGGCCGAAGCGACGCACGACGGGCACCGATCGGCCACGAATCCAGGACTCACCTCGAGCGGGATCGGCTTTGCCGATCCAAAGAGGGGTACGAGTGGGCGTCCTGGACCGTCGGTCCGCCTCACTGATAAAAACGCAAACGAAGGCGTAAACGAAACCGAAAACAAAACCGCTCTTGCGACGTTCGTCGCGAAGCGGCAAGGGAGAGCCCCTTCGACCCACTCGGTGACCACGAACGTGCATATAGAAACCCATATACTGCCCGACTTTCACCACCTAGATGAATGAGCCTTGCCGATTCGGACCGCGAACTCGTCGTCGAGGAGCTCGGACGGGAGCCGACGCCGGCCGAGGCGGCGCTGTTCGAGAACCTCTGGAGCGAGCACTGCGCGTACCGCTCCTCGAGACCCCTGCTGTCGGCGTTCGACAGCGAGGGCGAGCGGGTCGTCGTCGGGCCGGGCGACGACGCGGCGGTCGTCGCGCTGCCGGACCCCGAGACGGGCGAGAACAGTGACACCTACGTCACGCTGGGGATCGAGAGCCACAACCACCCCTCCTACGTCGACCCGTTCGACGGCGCCGCGACGGGCGTCGGCGGGATCGTCCGGGACACGCTCTCGATGGGCGCGTACCCGATCGCGCTCGCGGACTCGCTGTACTTCGGGAGCTTCGACCGCGAGCACTCGAAGTACCTGCTCGAGGGCGTCGTCGAGGGAATCAGCCACTACGGCAACTGCATCGGCGTCCCAACCGTCGCGGGTAGCGTCGACTTCCACCCCGACTACGAGGGGAATCCGCTGGTAAACGTCGCCTGCGTCGGACTGACCGACGAGGACCGCCTCGTCACAGCCGTCGCCCAGGAGCCGGGTAACAAGCTGGTTCTCGTGGGTAACGCAACCGGACGTGACGGCCTGGGCGGCGCGAGCTTCGCCAGCGAGGACTTGGCGGAGGACGCCGAGACGGAGGACCGACCCGCCGTCCAGGTCGGCGACCCCTACGCGGAGAAGCTGCTGATCGAGGCCAACGAGGTCCTCGTCGAGGAGAACCTGGTCGAATCGGCACGAGACCTCGGCGCAGCCGGACTGGGCGGCGCCTCGAGCGAACTCGTCGCCAAGGGCGGCCTCGGCGCCGAGATCGACCTCGAGCGGGTTCACCAGCGCGAGCCGAACATGAACGCCTTAGAGATCCTGCTCGCGGAGTCCCAGGAGCGGATGTGTTACGAGGTCACGCCGGAGAACGTCGACCGGGTCCGCGAGATCGCGAAACGGTTCGATCTGGGCTGTTCGGTCATCGGCGAGGTCACCGACGGGAACTACACCTGTACCTTTAACGGGGACACGGTCGTCGACGTCGGCGCCGAGTTCCTCGGCGAAGGCGCGCCGATGAACGACCTGCCCGCCGAGGAGCCCACCCAGCCCGAGACTGACCTGCCCGACGTCGCCCTCGAGGACGCCCTCGAGACCGTCGTCTCGAGCCCGAACACGGCCTCCAAGCGGTGGGTCTATCGTCAGTACGACCACGAGGTCGGCGTCCGGACGGCCGTCGGACCGGGCGACGACGCGGCGATCATCGCGATCAGGGAGGCAAGCGCGGAGCGTGGCTCCGCGGACGAGTCGAGCGGTGGTAACCGCGAGACCGAAACGGGACTCGCGATCTCCTCGGGCGCCGCTCCGAACTGGACGAGCACCGCGCCCTACGAGGGCGCTCGAGCGATCGCCCTCGAGAACGCGACGAACGTCGCGGCCAAGGGTGCGACCCCGCTCGCGGCGGTCAACTGTCTCAACGGCGGCAACCCCGAGAAGCCCGACGTCTACGGCGGCTTTACGGGGATCGTCGACGGTCTCGCCGAGATGTGCGCCGAGCTGTCGACCCCCGTGGTCGGCGGAAACGTCTCGCTGTACAACGACTCCGTCGCGGGGCCGATCCCGCCGACGCCGACGCTGGCGCTCGTCGGCACGAAGGCGGGGTACGACGCCCCGCCGCTGTCCGTCGAGTCCGAGGGCGATCTCCTGCTCGTCGGCGACCGGGGCCTCGAGGGCGACGAGTTCCGCCTCGGCGGTTCGGAGTACCTCGCACGGTTCGACGGCAGCGACCGATTCCCCGCCCTGCCCGAGGAGCCGGCGGCCCTCGTCGAGACGCTCGCCGACGTCGCGAACGCCGACTCGACGCTCGCGGTTCACGACGTCAGCCACGGCGGACTCGTCGTTTCGCTCGCGGAGATGATCACGGAGACGGCGGGCCTCGAGGTCACCGTCCCCGGCGACGATCCGACCGGCGCGCTGTTCCACGAGCAGCCGGGTCGCGCGCTGATCCAGACCGACGATCCGGACGCCGTCCGCGAGGCGTTCGACGGCGTCGCCCCGGTCCGCAAACTCGGCACCGCGACGACCGACGGGAGACTCTCCGTTCGGGACGCCGACGACGAACTGTTCGAAGTCGGCGCGGCCGCGGTCGCCGACTGGCGGGCGACGATCGAGCGCGAACTCCACTGACCACCTCCCGCGACTGAAGCCGTGAAGGAGCGCGCTGCATCCGCGTACCGCTCGGCGGACGGGCCCGGTATCTTGATATACGATCGGGCCGAAAGCTACGACAAACTGATAGCTTCAGGTGCGTTCATCAGATGGATACCGACACCCCCTCCGTGCTGATCGTCGAGGCCGAGCCCGACCTCGCCGAGCTGTACGCCTCCTGGCTCGAGGATTCTTACTACGTCGAAACAGTCCGCGACGAGTCGGCGGTCGACGCGGTCGTCGACGGGGGGTTCGATGTCGTCGTCGTCGACCGTCGCCGACTGCCGGACGGGCCGAGCGGCGAACTGCGCGATGCGATCGGCGCCGAAGCACTCGACAGCAAAGTCGTGGCCGTCACGGGGGCCGAACCCGCCGTCGACTCCGACGACGCGGCGTTCGACGACTACCTCCTCAAACCGGTCTCGCGGGGCGATCTCCGGCGCAGCGTCGAGAACCTGCTGTTGCGACGCACCTACGACGAGCAGCTCGGCGCGTACTTCGAACTCGTCTCGAAGAAGGCGGCGCTCGACGGACGGCTCAGCGAGGCCGAACTCCAGTCGAGCCAGGAGTACGCCGAGCTCGAGGATCGGATCGCGGTTCTTCGCACCAGGGTCAACGAGACGCGCTCGCAGCTCCTCGAGCGCGACCGCAATCGGCGGCTCTATCGGGACGTCTCGTCGGCCCCCGACTGACCGCCCTCCTCGCTACACTCGAGGGTCGCGATCCCAGCGAGTTCGATCCGTCTTCGGCCTCGCTCGTCGCGATCGATCGCGGGTCGCCAGCCGTGAGCGCGGGCGATCGCCTCGAGGACCGCCAGCTCGAGCCCGCGGGCGTCGCCGACCCGGTCTTCGGGATCGGCCGCGTCGTCGCGAACGACGAGTCCGCGCGATTCGGACTCGAGCAGTCCGATCTCGACGGTCACGTCCGCGCCGTCGGCTCGCGTCGCGATCTCGTCGAACGCCGACTCGAGGAGGTGGCCGAACCGCTCGCGGTCGGCCCGGAGCGTCGCCGACTCCTCGAGGACGACCGCGTCGGCTTCGAGCCGCGAGGACGCGACCGCCGACTCGATCGCGGTCCCCAGATCGATCCGGGAGCGCGCGCCGACGGCGGAGGCCTCGCGGGCGAGTTCGCGAACGTCGTCGACGAGCCGATCGGTTCGCTCGAGGGAGGCCTCGATCTCGGATTCGGCCAGCGGGAGCTCCCGCCCGTCGTCAGCGTCGAGGATCGAGGCCACCTGCTCGAGCTGGTACTGCAGATCCCCCGAGAGGGTCCGGGCGATCTCCTCGAGACGTTCGGTCTGCCGTTCGATCCGCTCGGTTCGCTCGCGGAGGACCCGTTCCCTGTCGGTTCGGTCGAGTGCAGCCCGGGTGTTTTCGACCAGCGTCGAGAGCAGCTCGACGTCGGTCTCGTCGAACGCCCTCGGCTCGAACGATCCCGTCATGAGGACGCCGTGGGTGCCGATCGGCGCGATGATCTCCGAGCGCAGCGGCGTGTCGGGGTTGTACAGATCGTCGACGGTTCGGAGGTCGTCGAAGCGCTCGATCCCGCCGTCCTCGAACACGTCCCAGACGATCCCCTCGCCCGGCCGAAACCGGGGGAACCCGCCGAACTCGTCGTACGCCTCGGCGGTCCCGGCGACCGGCTCGAGGTAGCCTTGCTCCTCCTCGAGCAGCCAGACGCCGCTGATCGGCAGGTCGAGCAGGTCGCTGCCGGCGCGGACGGCGACGGCGCAGATCTCCTCGGGGTCGTCGGCCTCGAGGAGCCACCGGGTCACCTCGTGGAGGGATTCGACGACCCGTTCGTACTCGCGGCGATCGGTGACGTCCCTGACGACCGCCGCGGCGGTCGCAGTTCCGTCCCGAACCGGGACGATCTGCAGTTCGCCGATTCGTTCGCTCCCGTCGCAGTCGGTGATCGGGAGCTCGAACCGGCGCTGTCGGGCCAGCCCCGACTCGACGTCGCTGATCCCTCGGCGGATCGCCTCGCAGTCGTCCTCGCTGACCCCGGCGAGCTCGGCCAGCGTCTCGACGCGTTCACCGACGAGCGAGCCGCGGTCGGCGTCCAGGAACTCGGTCATCGCCTCGTTGACGGCGACGATCCGCCGGCTGCCGTCGATCGTCACGACGCCGTCGTCGATCGCCTCGAGGACTGCGGCGTGGTGGTCGACGCTTCGCCGTCGGTCGTCGAGTTCGAGCACGAACGCGGAGAGCCCCTCCTCGGAAGGGTACGCTCGCAGCTCGAACCGCGCCTCGCGCTCGTGGTGATAGAACTCGAACGTCGTCGGAAGCTCGTCGTCGATCGTCCGGTAGAACGCCTCGGGGAACTGACTCTCGAGGGTCGCGGGAACTCCCTCCCGAACGGAACGGCCCAGCAGCTCCTCGCTCGAGGCGTCAAACAGCGCCGCCGCCTCGTCGTTGAGATACGTGAATCGGAACGACGCGTCGAGCGCGAAGACGCCGTCGGCGATCCGATCGGCGAACGGGACCGAGCGAACCGTCACGGCCGTTCCCCCCGCTCGTCTCGTCTTCGGCCGTCACCTCGAGTCGAACGGGTTCGGATTCCGATCATCGATACAAAAAACCGTTCGGGACGGGGGGATTTGAGTTCCGCGGCCGCACCTGCCACGTCGGGCCTACAGCGGGTTCTCGGTCCCGAGGTCGGCCTCGAGCGACCGATCGTAGACGAACCCCGCCGTCGCGGCGTCGAGCACCGCGGAGCCGACGCTGGCGGCCACGACGACGTCGTCGGCTGACTCCCGACCGAACTCCCCCGCGAGGACCCCGCCGAGGGGCACCAGTTCTCGATCGCCGTGCTCGCGCAGATCGCCCGTCTCGGCGGCCTCCTCGGGGACGTCGGCCACGATCGTCGCCGCACGGTCGACCGTCGTCGCGTCCAGCTCTCGCATCTCGGGCGTGTAGGCCCCGACCGCGACGACCAGCGTCCCCGCCGAAAGCGCCTCCCCCGGGAACACCGGTTCGGTGCTCGTCGTCGCCGTCACGACGACCGACGCCGCCGAGACGGCCTCGCGGGCCGTCCCAACCGCGCTCGCCGAAACGCCGAGTTCGGCCTCGAGCTCCTCGGCGCAGGCGACCTTCGAGTCGCTCGGCGAGTACACCCGGATCGACTCGAGCCGGGAGCCAATCGCGGCCGCGATCGCTCGCGTCTGCCAGCGGGCCTGCGTCCCCGCGCCGATCACGCCCAGTTCGATCGGTCCCGACGGCGCCAGCTCCCGGGCGGCGAGCCCGCCGATACAGCCCGTCCGGGCGCTGGTGATCCGGTTCGCGGCCATGTACGACAGGGGCTGCCCGGTCTCGGCGTCGGTGAGTGCGAGCTGGGCCGTGACCGTCGGCAGTCCGCGGTCGCGGTTGTCCGGACAGACCGTCGCCAGCTTCGTGGCGGCGTAGGGCTCGCCGTGGATGTACGCGGGCATGCACAGCCCCGTGCCGGTGGGCTCCGTCGGCGCGTCGGGATCGAGCCCCGTCCCGATCGGGTAGTGGGGCCGCTCCGGCCGCTCGACTTCCTCCGCGTACTGTTTCTCGAAGGCCCCGGCGAGAACCGGAAGCAGCTCCTCGAGCTCGAGCACCGACGCCACGTCCGAATTGGAGAGTACGCGTACCATATGCCGACTATCGTCGGCCCCCCACTTCAGTGGCGCGAGCGCGGCGGGAAACGACTGTATTCCCGGCCCCCGAAGGGAGCGTATGCACACCGTCATCGTCGGCGGCGGGATCGTCGGCACCGCGATCGCCGCCCGCCTCGGCCCGACCGACCGCGAGGTCACCGTCCTCGAGCGATCCGAAATCGGCGAGGCGACGACGGCCGCTTCCGCCGGACTGCTGATGCGGACCGTCGTCGATCCCGACCCCTTCGACCTGCGGTTTCGGGAGCGGGCCCACGAGCGCTACCGGGAGCTCCGCGAGGACGGCCTCGAGGCCGATCGGATCGGCATCGTCTACGTCGCCGAAACTGCGGCGTTCGCCGAGCGTCTCACCGACTCCTCGAGGGCGCTTCGCGAGGCCGGAGTCGACGCTTCGTTTCTCGAGTCCGACGAACTCGTCGGACTGGGGATCGAGCCTGACGGCCTTGAAGGCGGGCTTTACACGCCCGAGGATCGGGTCTGCGATCCCGCCGCCGTGGCGACCCTGTTCGCCGAGAGTGCGCGCTCGGCAGGCGTCGACGTCCGGACCGGAATCTCGGTCTCCGATGTCGAGACCCGCGACGGCGCCGTCGCGGCCGTCGAGACGAGCGAGGGTCGGATCGCGGCCGATCGGGTGATCAACGCGACCGGTCCGTGGGCGCCGCAGCTGAACGAAGCGGTCGGGATCGAGCTCCCGCTGTGTCACACCCGCGGTCCGATGCTCGCGGTCGAGACGAGCGAGCCCCTCGAGGGACCCACCGCTATCTTCGAGTCCAAGCGGTACGTCCGGCCCACCGAAATGGGCGCTTGGCTCGGCGCCTACCGGACCGACTACGTCGAGGGCCAGCGCTACGACCTCGCGGACCGCTCGCTCTCCGCGTCGTTTCGCGACTCCGCGCGGGAGCTCGAGGCGTTCCTCCCCGGCCTCGAGGACGCGACGGTCGTCGACGACTGGGTCGGCTACCGGACCGTCACGCCCGACGGCCGCCCGCTGGTCGGCGAGACCGAGGTCGGGGGCTACCTCGTCGCGGTCGGGCTGAGCGGCCAGGGGATTACGCTTGCGCCCGCGGTCGCCGACGTCGTCCACGGGCTCCTCGAGGGCGACGTCGACCCCGAGTACCGCCGTCGGCTCTCGCCGACCAGGTTCTGAGACGGACGACGAACGCTTATCCCGTCCCGTGCCAACGTACCCCGTATGCACACCGTCGTCGTCGGTGGCGGGATCGTGGGGCTCGCGAGCGCGCTCGAGCTCGCCGAGCGCGGGCTCGAGGTCGTCGTCTGCGAGAAAGGTTCGATCGGGAGCGGCAGCACGGAGCGGGCCGCGGGCGGGATCCGGGCGCAGTTCTCGACGCCGACGAACGTCGAGCTCTCGGTCGCGAGCATGGCCGTCTGGAGCGAGTTCGAGGAGCGGTTCGGGACCGACGTCGACTACCGGACGAACGGCTACCTGTTTCTCGCGCGAACGGCCGAAACCGCCGCGGCCCTCGAGACGGCCGTCGAGATGCAGAACGAACGCGGCGTTCCCAGCGAGCTGCTCGAGCCCGAGGCTGCCCGCGAGCGCTGTCCGGGAATCGATCCCGAGAGGTTCGTCGCCGCGACGTACTCACCGACCGACGGCTTCGCGGATCCACATCTCGCGCTGCAGGGCTACGCCCGAGCTGCCGCCGACGCCGGGGTCGACATTAGGACGGGAACGCCCGTCACCGACGTTCTGCGCGAGGACGACGGAACCGAATCGGGCGGCCGCGTCACCGGCGTCGAGACGCCCGACGGCCGCCTCGAGGCCGAGTACGTCGTCAACGCCGCGGGGCCGTGGGCGCGTCGGGTCGCCGCGATGGCCAGCGTTGACTTGCCGATCGCGCCCAAGCGCCGCCAGATGATGGTTGTCGACCCCGAGACGTCCGTTCCCGAGACCGACCCGCTGACGGTCGACCTTGAGACGGGCACCTACTTTCGACCCGAGCGCGACGGCGAGGCGCTGGTCGGGGGCCACCTCGACGGTCCGGATCCCGACCGGGACCCCGACGGCTACGACCGCGGGATCGACTTCGACTGGGCCGCCGACGTCCTCGAGACCGCCTCCGAGTGGGCGACGTACTTCGGGCCGGAGTCCCGGATCAAACGGGGGTGGGCGGGGCTGTACGCCGTCACTCCCGACGACAACGCCGTCCTCGAGGAGACGGTCCCCGGCCTGATCACGGCCGCGGGCTTTTCGGGCCACGGCTTCCAGCACGCCCCCGCGACGGGGCGGATCGTCGCCGAACTGATCGCCGACGGCGAGGCCTCGCTGGTCGACATCGGGGCGCTCTCGAGCGATCGGTTCGGGACCGAGCGCGAACGACTCGAGCGGAACGTCGTCTAGATCCCGCTTTCGAGCCGTGCCGGGCTGAAGACGGGAAGCGAACCTGTAGCGGGTGCGTGCCGACTTTGCTATCCGATCTCGCGAGGGAGCACCTCACTCCACGTGCTTGTCGAGGCTGAAGAGCGCGTATTCGGCAGACAGTTCCCGTTGAAGACCGAGGCAGTACCGAGAGGTCGTCCTCTCGAGGGTCACTTCCGTAGTTGGTTCACCCACGCCGCTGAACAGCCGTTACGAGTTGGCTTTTTGGGAGCCACTCGTCGGCGAGGCGGGGGGCATCGTCCCGGTTTTCGAACGTTTGTCGGGTGTCGCGAAGGCGGTCCTCCAACCACTCCTGGCGGTCGGTGTCGGCCTCGGTAGTTTCGAGCCCGTTTTCGAGCGAGTGAATCCTGTGTGCGAGTTGCAGTAGCGGCCGGGCCGCTGCTGACTCCTTGAAGAGGATCGCGTCCTCCGTTTCCCGGGAGATCCGCCCGACGAACAGTGTCGGTGTGGCTCCATCCGTGAAACCGATCTTCTCGTCGGTTAACCACTCCGGAAGCTGAACGAGAAGAGTATTCTCCTCGAGGAGGCCCAACAATTGCCACAATTGTCGGGTCTCCTGTTCGTTGAGGAAACCGCGCTCCCGGGCTTCTTCGAGAGAGACGTCACGGTCGGTGAGGGTCTCCGAATGCAGCTCGCGGGCGAACACGTCATAGTCGGCGTATTCGGTAATCAGGTCAGTCACTCCATCACAGTAGGACGTTGCGAACACATTAACTCCTCGTCCCGTTACTGACCAGCGGGCGCAGCGACTGGAAAGTGCACCACTCCACGGGAGACCGAGTTTCGCACCGCTACCGCATCGGCCGGTACAGTTCGCGAGTCGTTCCGCGACCGTTCTCAAAAGTGGTGGCCGAGGTAGACGTCGTCCTCGGGATAGAGTCCCGAAAGCACCGTCGCGGTCTCGGCGTCGGCCTCGAGCCGCCCCGTGGACGCGAGCGCGCTCGCCGACCGCGCGCCGACCGCGAGCTGCGAGAGGGCGCCGACGTCGAGGGCCGCGTCGGGGCCGCCGTCCGTGCCGTCGCCGGCTCGCTCGCAGGTTGCGGTTCCGTCGGTCGTCTCGAGGACGAACCGATCGTCGTTCCAGTCGACGAGCGGGTCCTCGACCTCGATCTCGAGTGCGGCGTCGGCCTCGCCCGCCGTCAGCGCGGGAAGCCCCTCGGCGACGTCGACGAGCCGGACCATCGGTCCGTTCTCGAGGGAGGTATCGATCTCGTCTGGATCACGCGCAAGTTCCCGGACGGGAACGGTCTCGGAAACCCGCAACTCCACGCGGTCGACCTGGGAGTCGTGGTCGGCACAGAACGCAAACAGCGCGAGCAGCGCCTCGCGGTCGACCGCCGCCAGCTCCGAGACGCCCATCGTTCGGGTGCCCTCCTCCCGTTCGATCCGGTAGACGAGATAGCCCGCGGGCTCGCCGTCGCGCTCGTAGACGTAGACGAACGGGTCGGTGTCGTGGCCTCCGAAGATCCGATGGCGCCACCACCGTTCGTCGCGCTCGAGCGCCAGGCCCTCGCTCGCGGCGTTGTAGACGGGCTCGAGGACATCGTACTCGTCGGCCCCGAGGGAGCGAAACGAGCCCTCGTCGGCGCCTCTGGCGAACGCGAAAACGTCTGGCGACGCGGCGTGGGTGACGATCCGGTTGGCGGTGTCCCAGCCGTACTTGCGGTAGAAGCGGTACTGGAACGGCCAGAGGATCGAGAGGCGATCGCCCCGGTCGCGGTACTCCTCGAGCGAGCCCGCCAGCAGCTCGCGGACGTTGCCCTCGCGGCGGAACTCGGGAGGTGTTGCGACCGACGCCAGCCCAGCCACCGGATAGGTGTCGCCACGGACGCGGGCCTCGAGCCAGTAGTGACGGCAGACGGTTCGCGGTCGGTCGTCGCCCTCGGCGAAGATGCCACGACGGTCGCCCCGTGCGTCCCGAACCGTCTCGTGCTCGTCGGGATCGTACGCGGGAACGCCCTCCTCGGGTCTGAAGGCGTAGCTGCGGTACTCGTGGAAGATCTCCCGGTCGTCCGGGATCGGGCGGTAGTCAGCCATACGAACGACCGCGTCGGCGGCGGAAAAGAAGGTTCTGGAGCTTAGACGTTGTTCTCGACGAACGCCTCGATGCGGGCCAGCGCCTTCCGGAGATCCTCGAGGCCCGTCGCGTACGAGATCCGCAGGTGGCCCTCCCCGCCGGGCCCGAAGACGTCGCCGGGGACGACGGCGACGCCCTCCTCGCGGAGGACTCCCTCGGCGAACTCCTCGGCGGTCCAGCCCTCGGGCACCTCGGGGAAGCAGTAGAACGCGCCCTTGGCCTCGAAGACGTCCATTCCGATCTCGCGAAAGCGCGAGAGCACGAACCGTCGTCGTCGGTCGTACTGGTCGACCATGTCGCGGACGTCGCTCTCGCAGGACTCGAGGGCCTCGAGCGCGGCGTGCTGGGCCGTCGTCGGCGCCGACAGCATCGTGTACTGGTGGATCTTGTTCATCGCGCCGATCGCCTCGCTCGGGCCGAGCGCGTAGCCCAGCCGGAGCCCGGTCATGGCGTGGGCCTTCGAGAACCCGTTGAAGACGATCGTTCGCTCGCGCATCCCGGGTAGGGTCGCGATCGACGTGTGGTCGACGCCGTCCTCGCCGTCGCCGCCGTAGGTCAACTCGGCGTAGATCTCGTCGGACAGGACCGTCATGTCGTGCTCGCGGACGAATTCGGCGATCGGTTCGAGATCCTCCTCGCGCATGATCGCCCCCGTCGGGTTGTTCGGGTAACAGAGCACGAGGACGTCGGCCTCGTCGGCGCCGGCCGCCTCGAGGGCATCGACGGTGAGCCGGAAATCGTCCTCCTCTTTCGTCGGCACCGACAGCACCTCGCCGCCGGCGAAGATCACGCCGGGCTCGTAGGAGATGTAGGAGGGCTGGGCGACGGCGACGGTGTCGCCGGGATCGACGAACGCGCGGAACGCCAGATCGACGGCCTCGCTCGCGCCCGCGGTGACGAGGATCTCCTCGGCCGGGTCGTACTCGAGGTCGAACCGATCGCCGACGTACTCGCCGATGGCTTCGCGGAGCTCCCTCGTCCCGCGGTTTGCGGTGTAGGAAGTCCGCCCCCGCTCGAGGGAGGCGATCGCGGCGTCGCGGGCGGCCCACGGCGTCGAGAAGTCGGGCTCGCCGACGCCCAGCGAGATGACGTCGTCGCGTTCCTCGGCGATCTCGAAGAACCGCCGGATACCCGAGGGTGGCACCTCCTGGACCCGCTCGGAGAGTTCGAACGTCATGGCGAGAACGAGAGCCGGTCGTCCTCCTCGCCGTCGCCGAACTCGATTCCGTTCTCCTTGTAAGAGGTCATCACGTAGTGGGTGACCGTCTGCGTGATCTCGGGGACGGGAGCGACCTTCTCGCTGACGAACTGCGAGACCTCCCGGATCGAGTCGCCCTCGACCTCCATGTCGAAGTCGTAGTCCCCGCTGACCAGCCGCAGGGCGGTTACCTCTGGGAATCGTGCAAGGCGCTCGGCGATCTCCCCGTAGCCGGTCTCGCGGTCGAGGTGGACGTTGAGTTCGACCTCCGCTCGGACGCGTTCGTCCTCGAGTTCGTCCCAGTCGACGACGGCCTGGTAGCCACGAACTACGCCCGCCGCCTCGAGCTCCTGGATGGTCTCCTGGACCTCGCGCTCGTCGAGATCGGTCATTCGGGCGATGTCGTCGGCCGAGTACCGCGCGTTCTCACGGAGCAACTCGAGCACCTCGCGTTCGCTCATATCCCTCCCAAGCGCGAGGGCGAAGTAAAACGTTGTCCATCCCCGGTTTTTTGCGTTCGGCGGGTCGCGGACTGTTCGGCCGGCTCGTCCCTACCGGTAGTTCTTGAACAGCAGCGCGCGAACGTCGTCTTTCGTCTGGACCGTCTCGACTGAGCCGTCCGGGAGCGTGACGGCGTACCTCGCGTCGCCCGACGACGCCTCCTCCCACTTGTCCTCGTGGGTCCGGAGGAGGTTCATCATCTCGTCTAACATCTCGTCGTCGTCGGCGACGCCGTCCGTGCCGTCCCCGACCGGTTCGGGGTCGTCGTCACTGTCCGTGCCGTCCTCGAGTGGTTCGGAGTCGTCGCCAGGATCGCCGTCGGCCGGCACGCCGGGCGTTCCCGCGAGCCCCTCGTCGGAGGGTGTGGCCGTGCCGTCGGCGTCCTCGCCGACGACCGGCTCCGCATTCGATCCGTCGCCGTCGATCGGTTCGTCGGAGTCGACGGCGGAGGCATTCCGGTTCTCGACGGGTTCGGCGTCGCGTTCCTCGTCGACCGACTCCGTCTCGTCGTACGAGACCGTCTGCAGGTCCGTGCCATCGTCGGCGGCGACGTCCTCGCCGACCTCGACGTCGTCGCCCGCGGTTCCGGGTTCAAGCTCGAGCTCGTCGTGGAGATTGTCGATCAGGAACTGCACGGCGTCGCGTTCCCGGACGTGGCCGTACTTGCCGACGACGTGATCGCCGATCTCCTCGCGTAGCTGCTGGATGATCGCGTACTGGTCGTCGGTTACCTCGAGTGTCTGCATACCGAACCAGTCATCCTGCTGGTACAAATATATTCCTGGAGCCTCAGTGCAGAATACTATAACGTGAGTGAGCGGGGCGTCGCCAGGGGACGGTCGGTCCCGACGCGGCGACGGCGACTCGACGGCCGACGGCGTATCCTATAAGGGCGAATGGCTGTTACGTGCGGGTATGGCACTCCAGTCCGATTCCGAACTCGAGGCCGGTGACGCCGCCCCCGACTTCGAACTCGAGGGCGCGGATGGCGAGACGCACACGCTCGAGGAGTTCGCCGACAGCGAGGCGCTGCTCGTGGTCTTCACCTGCAACCACTGTCCGTACGCGGAGGCGAAGTTCGACCTGCTGAACGAGCTAGCCGACGAGTACGACGACGTGTCGGTCGTCGGGATCAATCCCAACGACGCCGAGGAGTACCCCGAAGACTCCCTCGAGAAGATGCGCGAGTACGTCGACGACGGGACGATCCGATACGACGCCTACCTCCGGGACGAGAGCCAGGACGTCGCTCGAGCCTATGGCGCAGTCTGTACGCCGGATCCGTTCCTGTTCAGTCGCGAGGACGGTACGTTCCGGCTGGTCTACCAGGGCCGACTCGACGACGCGTTGAATCCCGAAGACGAGCCGACCCGATTCCACATCCGCGAGGCCATCGAAAGCGTCCTCGCCGACGAGGACGTCGACCTCGAGTGGCAGCCCTCTCAGGGCTGTTCGATCAAGTGGGCCGACGACGAGTAGCGTCGACGGCGTCGGCGAGCCGGTGGAGCGATCCGCCCGCCGTCGGACCGCAAGAGCTTCATTTGCGGACCCCCGTTCGTCTGACAAGTTCCGCTTTCATGGCCGTCGATCCCTCCACCCTCCCGTCGTCGCTCCCGCTCGAGCTGGTGCTCCAGCCCGACGCTGTCGAGTGGATTCAGGAGACGTACCTCGACACGCTCGGTCCGAAGCTACTCGCAACGACCCTGCTTGTCATCCTGATCCTGTTCGGCGCCGCAAGCGCCTCTCGAGTTTACGACGCGCTCCACCGTCGGTATGGGCCGAAACTCGGCGAGGTAGTGTCGCTTCTCATTCTGGGACTCGTCGTCGCGGTCGTCGTCTACAGCTTCAGCGCGATCTGGGAGGTGCTATTCGTCCTTGAGTTCACCCTTCAGTCGGCGACGATCGACCGGTGGGAGGCCGCCCAGCAGATCACCACGCTCGGGATCGCCGCCACCGCGTACCTGGCGATCCGCTTTGTCAACCGGTCGATCGATACGCTCGCCGAGACGCGAGCGCTCACGAAACACCAGAGCGAGGTCGCCCACCACGTCGCCGACGTCGCGATCATCGCCGCCGCGGCGACGGTAGTCCTCTCGCTGTGGGGGATCAACCTCACGAACATCTTCCTCGGCGCGGGGGCGATTACGGCGATCGTCGCGCTGACCGCCCGCGAGACGCTGGCGGCGATGCTCGCGGGCTTCGTCCTGCTGTTCTCCCGGCCGTTCCACGTCGGCGACTGGATCGAGGTCAACGAAACCAACGGGATCGTTACCGACGTCACCATCTTCACGACCAAGATCCAGACATTCGACGATAAACACGTCCTCGTCCCCAACGACGAGGTGACGAGCAGTCAGCTGACGAACTACTCGCGGAACAACCAGCTCCGCGTCGAGGTCGAAGTCGGCGTCGACTACGACGCCGACGTCTCGCAGGCTCGAGCGATCATCGTCGAGGCGGTCGACGACCTCGAGATAATCAAGAGTTCGCCGAACCCCCAGGTCGTCACGAAGGCGTTCGGCGACTCCTCGATCCTGCTCGAGTGTCACGTCTGGATCGGGAACCCGACGAAGCGCCGCACCCACGACGCCCGCACCGCGGTCATCGAGGCCGTTGCGGACGCGTTCGACCGAGAGGGGATCTCGATCCCCTACCCCCATCGCGTTCACTCGCCGCGCGGGGACGGGTTCCGGATCGAGAGCGGGACTCGCGAGGAGGCGGGAATCTCGACGACCGACGACTGAGGTCCGTGTCGGTCGCCGTCACGAGCCGTTCGGCGTCGCGTGCCGGTCGATTCGTCTCGAGGTTCGATCGGATAACCACCCCATCCGGTCGGAAAAGCGCTACTCGACGCGGATCTCGCCTTCCATGCTGCCGTGGGGTCGACACCGGTAGGCGGCCATTTCCTCGGTGGCCGTGATCGTGAGGATCTGGTCGTCGCCGGGGTCGTCGGTGAGGTCGGTCTCGTAATCGTCGACGACGTCGCCGTCCTCGTCCCAGATCTCGATGTTGTGCCGGACGCCGTCTCCCTCCGGCCAGCCGACTTCGTACTCTTCTCCCTCCTCGAGGATCAGCGTCGGGTTCTGCTCGTCCTCGATCGCTTCGGGCTCGATACCGACCCAGCCGCTCGTCCGCCCCTCGAAGTGGATCGTCGTTCCGGGCTCGATCTCGTAGCCGTCCTCGGTCTCCTCGGCGCCGCCGTCGTCGTCGCCGTTGCTGGAACAGCCGGCGGCCGCCGTCACGAGGAGAGTAGCACCTACACCCTTTAGCACCGTTCGTCGCGTCGGTCGCGTCATACCCACCCTTGGTATCGAGGAGCCAGAACGTTATCGATGACTCCCGGAAAGCGGGAGCGGTTCGACCGCGATCCGAGTTCGACTCGAGTACTCGAGCCGGCCCGAGCTACTCGACGGCGCGTCGGTACTGGATCGGCCAGGACTCGGGCTCATCCGCCAGTTCGTCGGCGGCCCGGAGCCCGAAGTACGGGTTACGCAGGAACTCTCGTCCGACGAGGACGAGATCCGCGCGGCCGTTCCGAACGATCGCGTCGGCCTGCTCGGGTTCGGTGATTCCGCCGACCGCGCCGACGGCGATCCCGGTCTCCGCCCGGATCCGCTCGGCCAGGGGGACCTGGAAGTTCGGTCCGCCGGGCGGGTTCTGGTCGGGGTGGAGCCCGCCCGAACTGACGTCGATCAGGTCGGCGCCGAGCTCCTCGAGCTCCCCGGCCAGTCGAACGGACTGCTCGATGTCCCACGAGGGGCGGTCGTCGAGCCAGTCGGTGCCCGAGATCCGCACGAACACGGGTTTGTCGTCGGGCCAGACCTCCCGGACGGCCTCGGTCACCTCGCGGACGAGCCGCGTGCGGTTCTCGAAGCTCCCGCCGTACTCGTCCTCGCGGCGGTTCGTCGCCGGCGAGAGGAACTCGTGGAGCAGGTAGCCGTGGGCCGCGTGGACCTCGGCGATCTCGAAGCCGGCCGACAGCGAGCGCTCGGCCGCGGTCCGGTAGGCGTCGATCACGCCCTCGATATCGTCGTGAGTCGCCTTCCGGATCGAGGGGTCGTCACCGTCGAACGGCGGGTAGCCCGCTGGCGAAGGCGAGAGCACCTCCCAGGCCTCGTCGTCCTCCTCGGGTCGGATCGGGACGTTTCCATCCCACGGACGGGTCTTGCTGGCCTTGTGGCCCGCGTGAGCGAGCTGGATCGCGGGGACGCCGCCCTGCTCGCGGACGAACTCGGCGATCGGCTCGAGCGCCTTGGCGTGCTCGTCGCTCCAGATCCCCAGGTCGGCGGGCGTGATCCGCCCGCGGGGTTCGACGGCCGTCGCCTCGGTCATCACGATCCCGGCGCCGCCGACGGCGCGGCTGCCGAGGTGGACCCGGTGCCACTCCGTCGCCAGCCCGTCTGGCTCACAGGAGTACTGGCACATCGGCGAGACGGCGAGCCGGTTCGGTACCTCCAGATCGCGCAGCGACAGCGTCGAGAACAGCTCTGACATCAGTCGTCGTTACGGCTCTCGAGGGTTAACCACCCCGGAGGCCGACGCGTTTGCCGGTGTGAGACGGGAGAACGGACCGCTTATTCGGGTCGCGGGAACAGTGCCGGTATGACCAGGGACTTCCTCGAGCGCTTCGACGCCTCCCGTCCCGTTATCGGAATGGTACACCTTCCCCCGCTCCCCGGCGCGCCGGGGTACGACGTGGACGACGGTCGGGAGGCGATCCGCGAGCGAGCTCTCAAGGACGCCCGTCGGCTCGAGGCCGGCGGGATCGACGGGATCGTCGTCGAGAACTTCGGGGACGCACCGTTCTACCCCGAGGACGTGCCGACCCACACCGTCGCGGAGCTGACCGCTATCGCAGCCGAACTGACCGACGCGGTCGACGTCCCGGTGGGAGTCAACGTCCTCCGCAACGACGCCGAGGCCGCGCTGTCGGTCGCCGCCGCCGTTGGCGCCGACTTCGTCCGGGTCAACGTCCACGTCGGAACCGCCGCCACGGATCAGGGCGTCCTCGAGGGCCGGGCCCACGAGACCGTGCGCCTCCGCGAGCGGATCGCTGCCGACGTCGCGATCCTTGCAGACGTCCACGTCAAGCACGCGGCGCCCGTCGGCGAGGACGATATCGGACTGGCGGCCCTCGAGACCGCAGAGCGGGGCTGTGCCGACGGCGTGATCGTCTCGGGGCCCGGAACGGGCGCGGAGACGGCCCTCGAGGACGTCGAACGCGTCGCCGAGACGCTTTCAGAACACGGGCTCGAGGTGCCGGTGCTCGTCGGCAGCGGCGTGACGAGCGAGACGCTCGGGGACTGTCTCGCAGCCGGCGCCGACGGCGTCGTCGTCGGCACGGCACTCAAGGAGGGCGGCGAGACGACGAATCCAGTCTCGAGCGAACGGGTCGAGGAGCTCGTCGCGGCTCGAGGAACAGCGGGATCGTGAGACGGGGCGGACGTCACTCCCAGTTGTGCAGTGCGTCCCGGAAGATGTCGGCGGCGTCCTCCTTGGTCACGGGTCGAGGGTTACACCGCAACAGCCGCTGCTGGGTCTCGACCGTCTGATTCGCGAGCCAGTCGACGTCCTCCTCGTCGACGTCGGCGAGTTCGGCGAGCCCGCTCGGGATGACGTTCAGGTCCTGCTGGAGCCGGACGTACTCCGACCTGGCCAGGTCGGCCGCCGCCCGCGTTCCGACGCCGTCGGTGTCGGCGCCGAGCATCTCGGCGACCTCGGCGAACCGTTCGGGGTCGCTCGCGGTGACGAGGTTCCAGACCGGGATCTCATCGTAGTCGAGGTCCGGGTTCGGCTCGTCGTGACTGGCGAGCGTCTGTCCCTCGATCATGTAGTTCTGGTCGCACTCGAGTCCGCCGCGGTACAGGACGTCGATAGTAGCGTCAACCATGGATGCTCGAGTCGTGCGACACCATTCCTAACTATTAATAATTTGCATACGCGGAAACGTATCCGGCTGACGGGTCGATGCTACGTCGCACCGCAACTGACCGTTAGACGCCGAGCATCAGCGGCCCGATCAGCACCCCCATCAGGTGGACCCGTCTGGCCCGGAGCCGAACCGGAACCATCCCGATCGCCGCCGCGACGACGAAGACCAGGATCCCGAGAAGGCCGGTGAAGAGATAGGAGAGGACGACCAGCAGACCGAGAACCGCCGCCGAGATCTTCCAGTACTCCGTCCGGCCGACGAGTTCGAGGTAGGCGTCCCCCGCGGTAATCACGACGACGAAGCCGACGACGCCGGCGATGAGCACGCCCGACAGCAGGACGGGAAGCTCGAGGGGTGCGCCGACGTTCTCGAAGGCGACCATCACCCCGGTTCGGGGCTGACCGATCGCGAGCAGGGCGAACAGCGCGAATATGGTATTCGCCGTGTCGACCCCGCTGGTGGCGACGATGTACCCCCGATCGCCCGCGTCGCCAGGGACGAACACGAGCACCGCGACGGCGGCGATCGCAGCGGAGATCCCCGGCAGGTAGCCGACGACCGCGCCCGCGACGGCGCCGGCGAGCGCGGTCGCGCCGACGAGCCAGCGCGGCATCGCGATCGTCGCCGACTCCTGGGACGGGATCCCGCTGCCCCGGATCGCGTCGATCAGCACGGGCGCGCCGAACAGCCCCGCGAACAGCGGTGCGAGGGTGCCTCCGGCCTCGAGGGGCGCGTCAGGTGAGAGATCGAGCGTCGCCGCGCCGAGGATCGCCGCGAGCCCGAAGGAGAGCGCTCCGCCGGCTCGGCCGCGCCAGGTCCGCTCGGAGGCGATCAACGCGACAACGATCGCCGCGAGCAACAGCGAGAGGTTGCTCCTGATCGTCGGATACGCCGCGGTCACGCCCCAGGTGATCGGCACCGCGAGCGGGATCGCGACGAGGACGGCGAGCAGACTGCCGAGCGCCGAGAGGCGGATCGCCTCGTACCCTCTCCCCGCGAGCACCATCCGGTGGCCCGGCAAGGCGGTGACGGCCATCTCGGCGTCGGGAACGCCGAGCGCCATCGCGGGCACGGCGTTCAGAAAGGTGTGGACGACGCCGGCCGCGAGCATTCCCGCGCCGACGAACAGCGGCGGCCCGGGAACCGCGGGGGCGACCCCGGCGAGCAACAGCGCGAAGTTGTTGGCGTGGAGCCCCGGTACGAGCCCGCTCAGCGTACCCAGTGCCGAGCCCGCGAGGATCCAGGCGAGCAGGTGTAGCGCCAGCCCCGGATCTCCGACGAGCTCGACCATCGCCGTCGTTGGCCCCGGCTTCGGATTTAAACTCGAGCACCGATCCGTTGCGCGGCGCTACCGCTGAAACGTAGCAGCTCGAAAAATACGGGATCAGTCGAAATCGTCGCGTCGCGACTTAGCCGAAGAGTTCGCCGAGGCCCTCGCCGCCGGCCTCCTCGTCTTCGTCGTCGTCGTCGTCTTCTTCTTCCGCTTCGGCCTCGCCGGCCTCGTCGGCTTCCTCGTCGGCTGCGCCCTCGTCGGCTGCAGCGCCACCCGCGGCGGCGCCGCCAGCGGCGGCACCGCCAGCGGGGACGGCGGCGGCTTCCGAGACCGCGTCGTCGATGTCGACGTCCTCGAGCGCGGCGACGAGCGCCTTGACGCGGGACTCCTCGACGTCGACGCCGGCGGCGTCGAGCACGTTCGTCAGGTTGTCTTCGTTGATCTCTTCGTCCGTCTCGTTCAGGATGAGTGCAGCGTAAACGTATTCCATTGTAGTTACCTCGAGTTAGTTATCCGAACATCGCACCGAGCCCTTCGCCGCCACCGCCGTCCTCGTCGTCGTCGTCATCGTCGGTGTCGGCCTCGTCGGCCTCGGCTTCCTGGTCGTCTGCCGATTCGTCGTCCTCGTCCGCGTCGTCAGCCGACGCGGACTCGGCGGGTGCCTCGACGCCCTGCAGTTCCTCGGGCAGGGCCTCCTCGTCGTCGATCTGGGCCGCGAGCGCGCGAAGCTGCGCGTCGGCCTTGCCGACGAGGTCGGGCATGAGCGCCTCGTCCTCGATCGCGGCCTGCAGGCCGAGGCTCTTGGCCTCGCCCGTGGCCTTGGCGATGAGGGTCGGCGCCGTCGCCTCGGTCGGGTAGCTCGCGTTGATCGAGAGGTTCCGGGCGCCGGCGGCCGCCGCCTGGATGTCGCTCTCGTAGGCCTCGACGTCGATGTCGAGATCCTCGGGGTCGAAGAGGGTCCCTTCGGCCACGACGGCGCGAAGGTCGAGCCCGACTTCCTTGGGCTCAATACCCAGCTCGTTGAGGACGTTCGCGAGGTCGGCGGTAACCTCCTCGCCGGCCTCGAGGACCGTCGAGTCCTCCATGACCTTGATCGAGCCGTCCTGAATCCGAGCGTTGGCGCCGATGCTCTGGAGCTCACCGACGAACGGCCCCGGGTCGACACCGGTGTCCCCTTCGGGGATCACGATGTCGTTGGGCGCCACCTCGCCCTCGTTGATCGGGGCGGGGGTCTTCGACGCCTCGAGCTCCTTGTAGAGCGCGAACGGGTTGTCGTTCGTACCGACGAGCCCGACCTGTCCCTCGATCTGTTCGACGAGGTCGTCGAGGTCGGCCTCCTCGAGCGCACGGACCTGCAGGGTGTTACGGCTAACTCGCAGCTCGGCGCTGCCGTGCAGGTCGCGACGCATGTCCTGGAGCTGTTTGCTCGGAATGCCGGCGATGCCGACGATGCCGACGCTCTCGTAGCTCTCGATGAGTTCGCTGAGCTCGTCGACCTCCTCTTTCTTCCACTGGGGAAGGTTCTGGGTCTTGCGCTCGGCCTCTGCGCTCATCTCAGGCCACCTCCACGGACGGGCCCATCGTCGTCTTCACGTAGACGGTATCGATGTTCTGGGGCCCCTTCTCGAGGTCGGCGTGCAGGCGCCGGAGGATCACGTCGATGTTGTCCGAGATGTCCTCGGCGTCCATGTCCTCGGCACCGACGCGCGTGTGGAACGTGCGGCGGTCCCGGGAGCGGATTTGCACGGTGTTTTTGAGCCGGTTGACGGTCTCGACGACGTCGTCGTCGGGACCGAGCGGGTCCGGCATCTTCCCTCGAGGACCCAGGACGGTACCCAGGTATCGAGCGATATCTTGCATCATCGCCTCCTCGGCGATGAAGAACTGAGTCTCGTCCGCGAGGTCTTTGGCCTCGTCGTCGTCCAGATCGGCCACGTCGCTCTCCGAGAGTACCTCGTCCGCGACCTCTTCGGCGCGGACTGCGGTCTCGCCCTCGGCGATGACGACGATCTTGGTCTCTTGGCCGGTTCCGGACGGCAGGACGACCGACTCATCGACACGGTTCGACGGTTCGTTCAGGTCGAGATCGCGCAGGTTAATCGCGAGGTCGACCGTCTCGGTGAAGTTCCGATCGGGTGCGTCCTCGAGTGCGCGAGTGACTGCTGTTTGAATATCCGAATCTGCCATCGTTCACCTCCGTAGTACGCAGGAGTGCTCCTACGGGTCAGTGAAACAGGCTGCGCCTGTCTCTGTTGAACGAAGTGGGATGCCGGACTTAAACCCGTCGAACTGTCCTGCCCGTGTGTCTCCGGCCCGTAGCCGGGCGACGAGCCCGCGCGCCGAAAGGCGTTTTTCCCCGCCTCCGGTACGTTCGGTATGGCCGACCCCGCCGCCGACCTCGAGTTCGAGTCGCTCACGCCGACCCACTGGGCGGCGATCGGGCTGGCGGCGGTGACCGCCGCGGTCCACCTGCTCCTCGGACTCTCCTTTCTGCCCCACTGGATGGGCGGCGCCTTCCTGGTCGCGACCGCGGGGTTCCTGCTCGGACTCTGGTTCGTCCTCACCGACCGCCGACGCCGTCTCGTCTATCTCGTCGGCATTCCCTTTACCGGCGCCCAGATCGTCCTCTGGTACGTCGTCAACGAGCCGACGGGAATCGCCGACGTCACGGCCGCCGGCGCGGTCGACAAGGTCGCACAGACGCTGTTGATCGTCGCGCTCGTCGTTCTGCTGGCCCGTGGGGAGCGAGAGCCGTGACGACCGATCCCCTCGAGCGACGACGCCCGACGGTCCCCCAGTGGGGACGGGCCACGGCGGGCTGTGTCACGGCCGCGCTCCTCGCGCTGTTCGCCCTCGAGATGATCTGGCCAAATGGACCGACGATCACCTTTCTGGGGATCGTCGCGGGCGTTCTCGTCCTCGAATCCGTGCTGTTGTTCCGAACGATCGATCGCGCCAGCACCCGACCGCTTACATCCGCGACGTGGGTGACCCTCGCACGCGGTGGAGCGGTCGCGGTTCTGGCCGGCTTCCTCGTCGTCCCGACGCCCGACGGCCCGGCCGCGTGGGCGCCGGCGGTTCTGTTCGCGCTCGCGGCCGGGCTCGACGCCGTCGACGGCCTCCTCGCGCGGGCGACCGATTCGACGACCGAACTCGGGGCGCGACTCGACGTCGAGATGGACGGACTGGTCGTCCTCGTCGGCTCGGTCGTCGCCGTCGTCGCCGACGCGGTCCCGCTCGCGTTCCTTGCCGTGGGTGCGGCGCGGTACCTGTTCGTGCTGGGCTCGTGGTGGCGACGGCGACGCGGCCGGCCCGTCCTCGAGTTGCCGCCCAGCCGGGTGCGGCGCCCGCTCGGCGCGCTGGCGATGGCCGCCGTCTGGCTCGCGCTGGCGCCGGTCCCCGGACGGTCGATCTCCTACGCGGTCGCCGCGGTCGTCACGGTGCCGTTCCTCGCGAACTTCTGTCGGGACTGGCTCGCCGTCTGTGGCTACGACCTACCGTAGCACGGACAACGACCAAGTATCTCCCCGCGGAACCGTCCCGTACCGTGATTGCTCCCCACCACGAACCGGACGCCTCCGCTGACGTCGACGCCGACCCCGGGAGGGGCGGATGAACGCGCGTCGACTCTCCTTTACCGCCCCCGGCTCGGTAGCCGTTCGGACCGCCCCGGTTCCGGGACCCGGCCCCGACGAGGTGCGGGTCCGAACGGCCGTCTCGGCGATCAGCGCCGGTACAGAAGGACTGCTCTACCGGGGCGAGGCACCCGCCGATCTCGAAGCCGACGCCGAACTCGACGCTCTCAACGGGGATCTGTCCTACCCACTTTCGTACGGCTACGCGGCCGTCGGCACCGTCACCGCGGTCGGCGACCGGGTCGACGGTGACTGGCTCGAGCGCCAGGTGTTCGCGTACAACCCCCACGAGAGCCACTTCTGTCGCTCCCCCGACGAACTGCTTCCGATTCCGGAGACCGTCGACCCCCGCGAGGCCGCGCTCTTTGCGACCCTCGAGACGGCGGCCACGTTCGTCCTCGATGGCCGTCCGCTGCTGGGCGAACGGGTAGCCGTGTTCGGACAGGGCGTCGTCGGCCTCCTGACGACGGCGCTGCTCGCCCGCTTCCCCCTCGAGGAACTCGTCGTCTTCGACCGGTACGAGCGGCGCCGCGAACTCGCAGCGACGTTCGGCGCGGATCGGGCGCTCGATCCCGAGGGAGGCGACGCCGCCGAGCGGTTCGACGAGGTCGCCGGCGGACGGGCGGATCTCACCTACGAGCTGTCGGGCAACCCCGACGCGCTCGACGACGCGATCTCGACGACGGGGTTCGACGGTCGGGTCCTCGTCGGCTCGTGGTACGGGACGAAGCCGGCGACGGTCGACCTCGGCGGTCGCTTCCACCGCAATCGGATCGACGTCCGGAGCAGCCAGGTGAGCACCATCGCGCCCGACCTCTCCGGGCGGTGGGATCGAGACCGCCGTCACGAGACGACCTGGGATCGACTTCGGGAGCTCGAGCTCCCCGGACTGATAACCCACGAGTTCCCGCTCGAGGACGCCGACGAGGCCTACGAGCGCCTCGAGAACCGGCCCGAGTCGACGATCCAGGTGCTGTTGACGTACGACTGACGGTCGCCGACCGCGACGACGATCGACACGAGCTCCGACGGCACGCGGAGGCGTTCCGGCACAGCAGTTTACGGGATCCGCCTCGTAGGCTCTCGCATGTACGCCGTCTCGGTCGACCGGTCGCTCGTCGCCCAACACTACCTGACCGTTCCCGATCCGGGCCCGGAGGGAGCGCCCCACTCCCATCACTTTGCCGTCGAGGCGACCTTCCGGGGGCCGGAGCTGAACCGCTTCGAGTACCTGGTCGACATCGACGCGGTGACGGCCGCGATGGACGCCGTCGCCGACCGCTACCGGGATCGGCTGCTCAACGACCTGCCGGAGTTCGAGGACGCGAACCCGAGCGCCGAGCGGTTCGCCCGCGCGTTCGGCGACCGGCTGCTCGACGAACTCGAGCCCGACGGTGCGACCGAGCTCCGGATCGAAATCGCCGAGGACGATGTCGCCCGCGTCGCCCACGAGCGGGACCTGTAGATGGAGGTCGGACTCGTCGTTCCCGACGACCTCGAGACGACCTCGGGGGGGTACCGGTACGATCGCCGGCTCGTCGCCGAACTCCGGGCCCGGGGAGACGACCTCGAGGTGATCGTCCTCTCGGAGACGACCGGGGACGACCTCCGCTCCCGACTCGATCGTCGGTTCGACGTCCTCTTGCAGGACGAACTCTGCTACGACCGCCTCGCCGCCCACAATCCGAACCTCGAGTCGCCCGAGCTCGTCGTCTCGCTCGTCCACAACCTCCAGTCCGACGACCCCTCGCTCGCGAACCGAAAGCGAGAGCGGCTCCGCGACCGCGAGCGACGCTACCTCGGGACCGTCGACGCGGCCGTCTGCACGAGTGCCCATACCCGCAGCCGGATCGGATCACTGGTCGACCTGCCGACGGTGGTCGCTCCCCCCGCAGGTCGCCACGAGACAGTCCCAGTCGACCGCTCGGCGGTCGTCGCCCGCGCGCGAGAGAGCCCGCTGCGGATCGCGTTCGTCGGGAACCTCGTTCCCCGAAAGGGTCTCGAGGCGCTGCTCGAGGCGGCTTCCCGGCTCGAGGGCGACTGGGAGCTGACGGTCGCCGGAAGCCCCGACGCAGACCCTGCGTACGCGACACGGATGCGCGAGCGAGCCCGAACGCTCGAGGTCGCCGATCGGATCGAGTTCGCGGGCCGCGTTCCGGACGACGCCCTCGAGTCGATCTACGAACGGAGCCACGTGCTCGCGGTCCCCTCCCGACACGAGGCGTTCGGCATGGTCTACCTCGAAGGAATGGAGTACGGCGCCGTCCCGATCGCCAGCCGGAACGGGGGTGCGAGCGAGTTCGTCGCCGACGGCGAGAACGGCTTTCTCGTCGCACCCGAAGCCTCCGATCGCATCGCGGCCCGTCTCGAGGAACTCGTCGCCGACCGGGACCGGCTGGCGAGCCTCGGTGTCCGAGCGCTCGAGACCGCGACCGCCCACCCCTGGTGGGCCGAGACCGCGACGACGGTTCGGTCGTTCCTGCAACGCGGGCTCGAGAGTGAATTCGAGTCACACGGCGCCGAGAGTGAGGAGGCGAGCCCGTGACCGACCAGCGAACGTACCTCGAGGTAAAGCGAACCGTCGACGACCGGGCGCTGAATCGTCGAGTGCTCGAACGCTTCGTCGCAGAACTCGACGGACGCTCGAGTCCGGTGCGGATCGTCGAGATCGGCGCCGGGATCGGCACGATGATCGCCCGACTGGCGGCGTGGGACTGCCTTCCGGAGGAGGTCGCCTACCGGGCCGTCGACCGGGACGCCGAAAGCGTTCGATACGCACGCGAGCGCGTCCCCGACTGGCTCGAGGACGCGGGCTACGCGGTCGAACGACTCGAGGACGAGCGGGGAGAGACGACGCTGCTCGCCCGCTCCGACACTACTCGGATCGAGGTCACGCTCGAGGTCGCAGACGGGTTCGGGATCGAGGACCGGGCCGACGCCGTGATCGCATCGGCGGTGCTGGATATCGTCGACTTCGAGCGGGCGATCCCGGCGATCGAGGGATTGCTCGAGCCCGACGGCCTGCTGTACGCCCCGATCACGTTCGACGGCGGGACGACGTTCGCGCCGCGGGACCCGGCCGACGACCGGATCGAACGCCGCTATCACCACCACATGGATGCAGTGCGATCGGCGGGCGGAAGTCGGGTCGGTCGCGAGTTGCTGTGTCGACTTCCGGACGCCGGCTGGTCGGTGCTCGAGGCCGGCGGCTCGGACTGGGTGGTCCGGCCCCGCGCCGAGGGGACGGAAACGGAGACAGAGATGGGGTATCCCGGCAGGGAACGAACGTTCCTCGAGGGCCTGCTCGAGACGATCGACGGCGCGCTCGCCGAACTCGAGACCGACGAACGCGACTCCGGGATTGCGGACCTCGAGCCCGCCGAGCGACGACGCTGGCTCGAGCGGCGACGGAACGAGCTCGAACGCGAGGAGCTGGTGTTCGTCGCGCACAACTTGGACCTCCTCGCTCGTCGGCCGGGGTGAACGGCCTCGTGGCGAACCCACAGGTAGCCGTCGCGACGGCTGGCGCTCGAGGGCGAGCGGAAAGCCGCAAAACGAAAGAGCCGCGTTACGCCGACAGCGCGTCGTCGTACTCGCCGGCGTCGACCTTCTCCTTGAACTCGCGGGCGTCCTCGCCCTCGATGGTGACGCCCATCGAGGCGCAGGTGCCGACGACCTCCTTCGCGGCGTTTCGCGTGTCGTAGGCGAGCAGGTCGGGATGTTTCTGCTCGGCGATCGTCTTCACCTGATCGATCGAGAGGTCGGCGACGAAGTCCTTCTGGGGTTCGCCGCTGCCGGTGTCGAAGCCGGCTTCGTCCTTGACCAGTGCGGCCGTCGGCGGGACGCCGACGTCGATCTCGAAGGAGCCGTCGTCGTCGTAGTCGACGGTGACGGGCACTTCAGTGCCGTCGAACGCTTCGGTCTGGTCGTTGATCTCCTGTACGACCGCCTGCACGTCGACGGGGGTCGGTCCGAGCTCGGGACCGAGCGGTGGGCCAGGGTTGGCCTGGCCACCCGGAACGAGCACTTCGATGGTTCCAGCCATACCCGTCACAACCCGTGCGCGAGTTTTAAGGATTGCTTTTTCGGGTAGTCGAGCCTGTCACCGACTGGCGCACGCTACTCGACGCTGTCGGCGCGCCACTGGGCGAACGACTCGAGGACGTGCGCCTCGTCGAACCGCTCGATACAGGGGACGTCGTAGGGATGCAGCTCCCGAACGCGATCGACGAGCTCGTCGTAGGCGTCGTCGGTCGTCTTGGCGAGCAACACTACTTCTTCGTCGCGGTGGATCTCCCCTTCCCACCGGTAGGTCGACGTCGTCGATAACTCGTTGACGCAGGCTGCCAGTCGTTCCTCGAGCAGCGTTTCGGCGATCCGTTCGGCCGCCTCGGGCGGCGCCGTGACGTAGACGGTCGGCATGCTCGCGAGTACGTCGGTGACGGACAAAAGCGTGGTCGATCGGCGATTCGGCCGGTCGAGACGCGCTCAGCTGTCGCCGTTTCCGACGACCGGATTGAACGTCCCGGTGATATCCCACTCGTGAATACAGTGGGGGTTGCCGACCCGTTTCTCCCCGTCCTCGAGAACCAGCTGCCACGCTCCGAGGTCTTCGTCCCATCGTTCTGCTCGTTCGCACTCCTCGCATACTCGCATCGTCGGTTTCCGTACCTGTGCGTTCATTACCAGGTGTGCGAACTCGACGCACATAACGGTGTCTCTGCGCGGCAATTGCTGCCACTTGCTTCGAACTCGGACGGTATCGACGCCGTGACGGTACGAGCCCCGTAACTATACGATTGGGACGAGTCAACACGGGGCAGTGCGGGCGGGTCGCGAACAGCCGCGGCTCGAGGTCGCAGTTATCGAAAAATTGTAATTCGAGCGTCGTCAGCAGGCGGTGGCTGCCTTCTCGTCGTTCGCGTTAACGGGCTCCTCGACGGCGTCGTTCTCGTCAATCGGCTCCTCGACGGCGTCGTCATCCGCCGGTTCCTCTGCGGGCTCTTCCTCAACCGGTTCTTCCTCTACAGGCTCTTCTTCAA
Organism: Natronococcus roseus; assembly: GCF_043677095.1. Classification (NCBI taxonomy): domain Archaea; kingdom Methanobacteriati; phylum Methanobacteriota; class Halobacteria; order Halobacteriales; family Natrialbaceae; genus Natronococcus; species Natronococcus roseus. The sequence continues at coordinate 306,736 of NZ_JBHLJR010000006.1, read as the reverse complement.
CCGGCTCCTCCTCTACAGGTTCTTCCTCAACCGGCTCCTCCTCTACAGGTTCTTCCTCAACCGGCTCCTCCTCGAGTTCGCCGGCGTCGACGATCATGACGAAGATGGTCGCCTCTTCGATCGTCACCTGTAGCACGTCCTCGTCGGGTGCATCGACGGGTTCGTCATCGACATCGTTCTCGTCGGTCGGTTCCTCTACAGGCTCTTCATCCGCCGGTTCCTCCGGGTCGACCGGTTCTTCGGGCTCAGCCGGTTCCTCTACGGGCTCTTCGTCAGCTTCGTCGTTGTCGTAGTCGTCAGCTTCGTCGTTGTCGTAGTCGTCGGCTTCGTCGTTGTCGTAGTCGTCGGCCTCGTCGTCCTCGTAGTCGTCAGCTTCGTCGACCGGTTCATCCTCGACCGGTGCGTCCTGGTGGACGCCGAGGTCGACGATGGTCGCCTGTTCGATGGTTACCTCGATCGTTCCCTGGTAGACGTACATGCCGTCGTCCTCGTCGACGCCGTTGTCGTCGACGGGTTCGTCGTCAGCGTAGTCGTCCTCGACGCCGTTGTCCTCGAGTTCGTCGTCTTCAACGTCGTTTTCGTCGGCGTAGTCGTCCTCGGCGTCGTTGTCATCGATCTCGTCGTCTTCGACATCGTTCTCGTCGGCGTAGTCGTTCTCGATGTCGTTCTCGTCGATCTCGTCGGGGAGGTCGTCGACGTCTTCGACGATAACGAAGATGGTCGCCTGATCGATCGTCACCTGCTGGTCGTCAGGTGCCTCGGCAGGGTCGTCCTCGAGTTCGTCTTCTTCGTCGACACCGTTCTCGTAGTCGTCGGCCTCGTCGTCCTCGTAGTCGTCGGCCTCGTCGTCCTCGTAGTCGTCAGCCTCGTCGTTGTCGTAGTCGTCGGCCTCGTCGTCCTCGTAGTCGTCGACCTCGTCAGCCGGTTCGTCCTCGAGTTCGTCCTCCTCATCGACCGGTTCCTCGCCAACCGGTTCCTCATCGACCGGATCCATGGCCGGCTCCTCCTCGAGGAGGACGAGCGCGGTCGCCTGGCCGATCGAGATCTCCTGGGCGTCGTCGATGTCGTTCTCGTCGACGCCGTTCTCTTCGAGATCGTTCTCGTCGATACCGTTGTCTTCGAGGTCGTTCTCGTCGATAGCATCGTCTTCATCGACCTCGTCGTCGTCCGCGTAGTCGTCCTCGAGTTCGTCGTCTTCTTCGTCGACGGCGTCGTTCTCTTCGTCGGTCTCGTCGACGTCCTCATCGAGTTCATCTTCCTCGTCAACCGGCTCCTCCTCGAGTTCGTCGGCGTCCTCGATCAGGACGAAAACGGTCGCTTGTTCGATCGTCACCTGTAACGCTCCGTCGTCAGGCGCATCTGTCGGTTCCTCGTCGGCTTCGTCGTTCTCGTAGTCGTCGACGCTGGTTACAGCGGGGCCCGCTGCAACGGCTGCGGCTCCGCCCGAGCCCAGCACCATCAGCGCGACAACTACGACGAGTATGTTACGTACGCTCATGTCCCGCGTTCGTGATACGGGGAGTCGTGGCGCTTAAACTGGGACTGCCATTTCAGTGATAAATATCCCGTTCCGCCGGGTAACCCGGGCGCTATTGGCCACTGGCCACAGAAAATGCCAATTACGTTTACCTTTCTCACCCGGCAGATTTCGGGCGACAGTACGGTGATGAGCCGTCGAACGATATCCCTAGTATCTCTTTCCCGACTACTCGAGTACGCCTCTCAGATCCCGTTTCCTTCATCGACTCACGTCGATCAGTATCGATACGGATACCGAATCCTGAACGACGGTTCGACGCTCAGTACACCGACTCGAGGATCTCCTCGCGGAGCTCGTCGAACTGTGCGAGATACTCCCGGCGTTCCCGTCGTAGCTCCGCCAGGGCCGCGTCGTAGTCGTCGACGTAGTCGGGGACGTAGTAGTCCTCGACGTCGATGCCGGGAACCGATTCGGGAATCGTTAGCCCGGTCGCGTCGTCGTCGGTCCACTCGACGGTTCCGCGAGCGGTCTCAGTGAGGATCGTCACCGACTCGGTGACCCCGACGTCCTTCGCGTCGTCGCCGAGATACCCCGTGTTGAGCAGGTAGCAGTCGACCCCGAGCGCCTCGATGAGGTCCTTGAACAGGTTCCCCTCCTCGCCCTCGGGACCGACGATGAAGGGGTTCGTCCCGACGACGCGGATCGACTCGCCGGCCCGCGATGGATCGCCGGCGCTGGTTTCGATCGACTCGCCGAGCATGAACGCCGCGGCGGCCTGGGCGGTCGAGAGCTTCGAGACAGGCGGCATCAGCGGGTTCCGCGTGATGAAGAAGACCTGGTCGACCCGGTCGAGGTCGATCTCGTCGGCCGCACTCGAGAGCTCGTCGCGCTGGACGGTCGCGCGCGCGTTGGTCGTGTACCGGGGCTCGTCGAAGTCGACCGTCCCGTCGTCGTCGACGGCGACGTTCTCGAGGATCGCCGACTCGTCGGTCGCGGCCTCGTACAGCGCGGGCTGTTCGTCCTCGCCGAGTCCGATCGTCTTGATGAACAGTCCCTTCCCCTCGCTGCCGGGCACCGTTCCGTCGGGTAACAGGGCGCAGACGTCGTCCTGGAGCATGGTCGCGCCCTCCTCGTCCTCGAGCCAGCAGCCGTGGGCGGTCAGCGTCGACTTGCCGGTCGCCGACAGTCCCATAAAGAGCTGGCCGACGTCTCGCAGGTCGCCGTTGGCGTCGCGAACGCGGACGCGTTTGCTTCCGGCGTGGAGCCCGAGCCCACCCTGCTGTTTGATCCGGTACATGAACAGCCGGAGGAACGACTTCTTGGCCTCGCCGGTGTAGTCGCTACCCAGCACCGCGGTGAACCCCTCGTCGGGGAGGATCCGGATCGCGGTCTCGTCGTGGTCGGGCAGCTGTACGGTCTGGAGGTCCGGCTCGCGGCCGTCGCTGGGTTCGAACAGGCTCGCCCAGGCGAACGCGATCCGGGCGTGTTCGACGGGAACGTAGAGCCGACAGCAGAAGGTCGCTTCCGGGTGACGTCCCATCAGGCGGTCCACACAGAGCAGCTCGCGGGTTTCGGTAGCGTCGACCGCGGTCTCGACCAGGTCGTGGTCGCGCTCGCCGAACGCGTGATCGACGGCGTTTTTCGTTCGATCGGAACTCCGCGAGCGAACGTCGCTGACGTACGACGGCGAGCCGAACTCCGTCGTCGTCTCCTCGTGTTCGGCGAGCTCGCGCAGCTCCTCAAGCGACGGATCGTACCGGACGTTCGATGCGGTCGCTGGGTCGGGAAGCGCTCGGCTCGGCGGACGCGGCTCCGCCCCGGTTTCGGACATACGGTTCGGTCATCATCTTCCTTATGTATAAACATGGTGGCCTTTGATTCGAGCGTGTCAGTTTCTATCGCACGACTAAGAGAGATAGGCTAATCCTACGTATTACTGGCCGAACTACCGAATACCGCACGGTCGGATAGTAGTCAAACATCAGATAACAATGGAAGTGAACTCGACTCAGAAGTAATTCTAATTCGGTTTCGAACGAGGGTACTCTCGTCTCTACGAGAGTGACAGCTTAGCGAAATAGCGATCGAAGAAGTTCGTCAGTCGGCGATCCAGTTCCAGTTCGTTGCCGTCCGGCTACTCCTCGAGGATGCCGTCGTCCTCGACGTTCGGCGCGCCGACGACGAGCACGCGGCTCTCCTCGGCGGCTCTGAGCTGTCGCCACGACTCCGGCGGGACGACGAGCACCTCGCCGGGGGTGAGTTTGACGACGTCGCGTCGGTCCTCGCGTTCGATCGTAACGTCGACGGTCCCCTCGAGGACGACGTACAGCTCCTCCTGTTCGTCCTGGCGGTGGTAGGCGTTCTCCTCGCCTTTCCGGTAGTGCCAGACGCTCGGTCGCATCCGTTCGGCGTCGAGGTCGGAGCCGATATCGAGCAGCGTCGGCGCCTCTCCGTCGAACTCGCGAGTGTCGGCGTTCTCGGGATCGATCAACGAGTACATGGTCGCCGGTTCGAGGACCGAACGCAAAAAACCGATGCCGGCGGGGACGCGTCCCCGTGTCGCCCGTCCGGCGTCGTCCTGTAGAGAGGGGTTGACGTCCGAACTCGAGTAGCGGCCACGTTACCAATATCCTCTCGGGTCGAAGGTCGAGTATGGACCCGTACTTCCCCAGTCCGAACCCACCCTGCGCCCCGAAACCCTGCCAGCGGTGTGAGACGCGCGTCGACGGCGACGAGACTGAGGGGTGGTGGCTCGAGCGCCGACAGTGGCAGGGGCCGAACTACTACCAGCTGCTGTGTCTGTCCTGCTGTGTCGCCGTGATGAACGAGGAGCCGATCCACCCGGACGTCGCCCACGAGGCCGACGTCCGTGACGTCCTCTACGACTGACCGGGAAGGGGGAACCGGGAAGTGACGGGGGAGCCAACGGCTGCGTATGGGTTTTCACACGTTTCCGCTCGAACGCGCCGACGAACTCGAGGATCCCTCGCGGTACCGGTACTGCTCGCGCGAGGAACTGCTCGAGTTGCTCGCGCCGACCGCCGAGGAGGCCGTCGCCGATCTGGGTTCGGGAACCGGGTTCTACACCGACGACGTCGCGCCGTTCGCCGGAACGGTGTACGCGGTCGACGTCCAGTCGGCGATGCACGACCGGTACCGGGAGAAGGGGGCGCCCGAGAACGTCGAGTTCGTGACCAGCGGGGTGTCGACGCTGCCGTTCGCCGAGGACGAACTCGACGGGGCGTTCTCGACGATGACCCACCACGAGTACGCGACGCCGCCCGGATCCGACTCGTCGGACGGCGCGCTCGAGGAACTCGCGCGGGTCCTCCGGCCCGGCGGTCGGCTCGTTACCGTCGACTGGTCCGGCGATGGGGACGGCGAGGACGGGCCCGCCCTCGAGGAGCGGTTCTCGCTCGAGGAGGCCGTCGACGGGCTCGAGGCGGCCGGCTTCGAGGTCGAGACCGCTCGAGACCGACCCGAGACGTTCGCGCTGGTTGCAGTCCGGTAGCTCGGACGCTGTCACTGTCGGCATCTGGACGATCCTCCAGAATTAAAGGATATTCCTCCGATAACAGTGTTCGTATATCGCATTCGTGTGTTCATACGAAACAGATTTTCGTGTCATCTACTGCCATGATCGTATGGTCGTCGATCCGTACACCCCGAACGAACCGCGCTACGAATGTGCCGGCTGTGGCTACAGGGGTAGCCCCGACTCGAGCGAGCTGTGTCCCGACTGCGGCGGCCAGCTCAGAAACATTGCGGTCGCCCGGGAGTAGCGCGGCTCAGTCGAAGTCCGGCAGGTCCTCGGGGGGTTCGTACTCGGCCTCCCAGTCGATGTACTCCTCCTTGAGGATCACCGAGACGATCTGGCCGAACTCGGTCAGCTCGGCGTTGATCGCCGAGACGGTGCCCCAGGTGTCAAGTTCGGGGTGGTACTCCCGCTCCTGCCAGTCCTCGGGGATGCCGGGAGCGTGGTAGCCGACCCGGTCGGCGAAGTCGTCCCAGAAGAAGTCGAACTCGGCGAAGAGATCGAGATCCCGGGCGATCCCGTACTCGTCGTCGTCGAGGTCAGTGTCCTCACGCCACTCCGCGAACGCCTCGTCCCAGGCGCCCTCGCGGAGAAACCCCTGTAGCTCCTCCCGTCGGTAATCGATCTCGGTCGGATCCTCGGCGCTGATCGTCGCGTCGTCGTACTCGTTCGGATCGACGAACGACAGCTCCGGCGGCTCCGGCGGATCGACCTCGAGTGCCATAACCGCCCGTACGGCCGGTCGTCGGATAAGGATTCCCACAGAGATCGTACGGACTCGCGTACTCGCTTCCCTAGCAACTTCGAGACGGCTCACGGTCGCTCCGAAAACCGGTACAGGGTACCATATCAGACGATTCCGAGCGCGGAGAAGCCGGCGACCGAGGTGACCGTCAGCACGACGGTCCAGACGGCGATTCCGGCAGTCATCCAGGTCGCGACGAGCCGACCCCGGCTGCCGGCGAGCAGGGCCACCAGGGCGGCGATGTGGACGCCGGTCATCACCGGACCAGCGAGAGAGACGCCCGGAAGCCCGTACTGATCCCAGAGCCGACGGGCTCGTGCGTAGCGGTCGCTGGGCTCGTCGCTCCCGGTACGGCTCTGCCACCACGCCAGCAGCCGTCGATAGCTCAGGATCAGCGCGTACACCGAGCCGACGTTGCCGATGAAGGCGACGACGGCCGTCATCACCGGGTTCAGCCCGAGTCCGATCGCGACCGGAACGACGACGAGGATCTCGACCACCGGAATCGCCGCGAACAGGAACACGAGCGCGTACTGGACGATACCCGTCGATTCCTCGAGGGCTGTCCCGACGTCGACGAGCAGCGGTGCAATCATCATTCGAACGCCTCTTCTCGGAGGTACGCCCCGTTTCGGTCAAGTACCTGCCGTTGTAGTACCAACCGAAACGGTTCACACCACCGACTTTTCGCGACTCCGATAGCTCGCGGATCCGAACACTCAACCGCGCTCTTCCCGTACGTCCGGTGATGACAGGCTACGAGGCGGCGATCCTCGACGTCGACGGGACGATCGTTCGGGGGGAGGCGCTCCTTCCGGGCGCGACCGACGGGCTGACGGCCCTCGACCGGGCCGGCTGCGACCGATTGCTTTTCTCGAATAACCCGACGCGGGGCAGCGCCCACTACCGGGAGAAACTCGAGCCCCACGGAATCGCGGTCGAGCCCGAAAAGGTCCTGACGTCGGCGACGGTCTCGGCGGAGTACCTCGCCGCGACCCACCCCGACGCGACGGTGTACCTGGTCGGCGACGATCGCCTCGAGTCGATCCTGGCCGACGCGAACGTCGCGCTCGCCGACGACCCCGAGGCGGCCGACGTCGTCGTGGGCTCGTTCGACAGCGACTTCTCCTACGGGACGCTGTGGGAGTCGCTGCGGGCGCTCGAGAACGGGACCGAGTTCTACGGAACCGACCCCGACACCACGATCCCGGTCGACGACGGGCTGATGCCGGGCTCGGGGGCGATCCTCGCGGCGATGGGCGCCGTCGCCGGCCGCGAACCCGACGCGATCCTGGGCAAGCCCTCGAGCGTCGCGGCCGAGGCGGCGATCGATCGGCTCGGCGCAGACCCGGCGGACGTCCTCGTCGTCGGCGACCGCCTCGACACAGATATCGCGCTGGGCGAGCGCGCCGGAATGGAGACCGCGCTCGTGCTCACCGGAATCACCGACGAGGCGACCCTCGAGTCGGCGAGCGTCGAGCCCGACCACGTCCTCGAGTCGCTGGCCGAGGTCGAGCGGCTACTGTAGCCTACTCCTCCGGCGTCTCGAGGAGCTTCGCGACCGTCACGAACGCATCGAACTCGGGGGGCGAGCCGTTGATCTGGACGGCGTTGCGGTCCGGATCGTACTGGATGAACTCCACCTCCGCGGATTTCGGCAGGTGGACGTGCTGGAGTTCCAGGGCGATCTCGTCGAAGGAGTCGCCCTCTGGATCCCCGTCGGGGGCGTCGTCTTCCCACTCCTCGACCGTCTCGACGACGTTTTCGACCGCGACGGGGCCGTTCCGCTCGTAGAGGTAGTACAGCGCGTACCTGCGGCGTTCGTCGCTCAGAAGCTCGAAGACCGTCTCCAGCTCGACCATGGGAACGGTTGGCGCAGTAGCGGTTTAGCTCTTGTCGCTATTTCCGTCGGTTTCTCCGTCGAGAGCGTCCCGCCGGAGCCGTTCTCCCGTCTCGCTGTCGACGGTTAGCTCCGGGACGGTCGTCGGTCGGTTCTCGTCGTCGATCGCGACGTAGACGAAGTACGATTCGGTGGTCTTCTCGCGCTCGCGGGTTCGGAGATCCTCGCGCTCGGTGACCAGACGAACCTTCACGCTCGAGGTCCCGGCATCGTATACGTAGGCGGTGATGTAGGCCGTGTCGCCGACGGGGATCGGGCGCTCGAAGTCCATCCGGTCGACCCGGGCGGTGACGCAGGTCTCGCCGGAAAAGCGCATCGCCGACATCGCGCCGACCTCGTCCATCCACTTCATCACGTTCCCCCCGTGAGCGACCTCGAGCATGTTCGCGTGGTTGGGCTGGACCATCTCGCGGTTCTCGATCAGCGTCTCTAGCAGGTCGGTCATCGACAGGAGTTTCCCGCCTCGGAAGTTAGGGCTGCCGGGAGCGCGTCGTCGGCTGTGAACAGATCTCATTCGGGCCTTCGATACTGGTAAAAGTCGGCGACGAGTTGGCACTCCTAATGAGTGATGCAGGCGACGCCGACGTTCCGGAGCCCCCTACCCCGGATGAGGGGCGGGGCTCCGTCGACGTCCTCGGGACCGCCCACGTCTCGAAGGCGAGCGTCGACGAGGTCCACGAGACCGTCGACGAGCGGGAGCCGGACGTCGTTGCCGTCGAACTGGACGAGAACCGATACCGCCAGATGCAGGGCGGCGCCCCGGACGATATCGAGGCGAAGGATCTGCTCTCGGGTAACACCGTCTTTCAGTTTCTGGCTTACTGGATGCTCTCGTACGTCCAGTCGCGGCTCGGCAGCCGGTTCGACATCGAGCCCGGCGCGGACATGCGGGCCGCGATCGAGGCCGCCGAGCGAAACGGCAGCGGCGTCGCGCTGGTCGATCGGGACATCCAGATCACGATCCAGCGGTTCTGGACGCGGCTGTCGTTCGCCGAGAAGCTCAAGATGGTCGGCGGGCTCGCGCTCGGCGTCACCGACCCGCGGACGATCGGGCTCACCTTCGGCGCGGCGCTCGGCGCGTTCTTCGGGCTCGTCTTCGGCGCCTTTCTCGCACCGGCGTTCGGCCTCGGCGACCTGCTCGCCCTGGGGATCACCGATCCCGCGACCCTGCAGTACGTCGGCGCGGGCGGAGTCGGGATCGTCGGCGGACTGCTCGTCGGGCTGATCTTCCTGCCTTCCCTCGAGTCGGCCGGTCGCTCCGCCGGCGGACTCGTCAGCGGCTTCTCGCTGCGCTTGCTCGCGGGAGCCGTCCTCGGGGTCGTCGGCTGTCTCGCGCTGGTCGCGACCGGAACCGGGATCGGCCCGCTCTCCCCGGGGAGCTTCGAGAACTGGGGCGGCTACGCCGTTCGCGGCGGCGTCGGCGCGGTTGCGGGACTCGGGATCGGCGTCTCCCTCGGCGCCGTCGTCGGCTTCGTCCTCGACGGGCTCGCCGAAGACACCGAGGAGTTAGACGAGATCGACATCGAGGAGATGACCGACGGCGACGTCGTCGCCGCGATGATGGAGGAGTTCCGCCGGTTCAGCCCCCGCGGGGCCGAGGCCCTGATCGACGAACGCGACGCCTACATCGCCCACAAGCTCCACGGACTCCGCGAGCAGGGGTACCACGTCGTCGCCGTCGTGGGCGCGGGCCACAAGGCCGGTATCGAGCGCTACCTCGAGAATCCACAGGAACTGCCGCCGATGGAGTCGCTGACCGGCACCGCGTCGGGGCGGCGGTTCTCGCCGGTGAAGATCGTCGGCTACCTGGTGATGTTCGCCTTCGTCGGCTTCTTCTTCCTGCTGATCATGGCGGGGGTCCAGAACACGTTCCTCCTGCAGCTGTTCCTGGCGTGGTTCGCGTTCAACGGGATCTTCGCGTTCGCGCTGGCCCGGCTGGCCGGCGCCCGCTGGATCAGCGCCGGCGTCGGGGGGTCGGTCGCCTGGCTCACGAGCATCAACCCGCTGCTGGCGCCGGGCTGGTTCGCCGGCTACGTCGAGCTCAAGTACCGCCCGGTCAACGTCCGGGACGTCCAGCAGCTCAACGAGATCATCGGCGACGCCGACCGCCCGATGGGCGAGGCGATCGAGGAGATGTTCGACGTCCCGCTGTTCCGGCTGATCATGATCGTCGCGCTGACGAACATCGGAAGCATGATCGCCACGTTCCTCTTTTTCATCGTCGTCATCCCGTGGCTCGCACCCGAGATCGGCGGCGTCGACGCGCTGATGAGCGAGCTGATTCGGGGCGCCGAGAACAGCCTCGAGCTCATCCGCGGGGTGGTGGCGTGAGTTACTCGAGTCGAACGTCGGAGCTGACGTTCAGCGACAAGGAGCTGTTCGACCTCGCCGTGGCGTGGGTCGCCCTGAGCGTCGCGTTCGCGCTGTTGCTGGCGCCGATCCACCGCTTCGACATCGAACTCGGTTGGTTCCTCACGATGATCGGGCTGAGCTTCGTCACCGTCGGCGTCGCCTTCCTGCTCCACGAGCTCGCCCACAAGGTCGTCGCGATCGAACACGGCCAGACCGCGGAGTTTCGCGCCGACTACCAGATGCTATTTTTAGCGATCATGAGTGCCCTGATCGGCTTCCTCTTCGCCGCGCCGGGTGCGGTCTACCACCGGGGCCGGATCACGGTCCGGGAGAACGGCCTGATCGCGCTCGCGGGACCGGTGACCAACCACCTGCTCGCGCTGCTGTTCCTCCCGCTGATGCTGTTTCCAGGCATTATCGGACTCGTCGGCCATCTCGGCGTGTTGATCAACCTCTTCCTGGCCGCGTTCAACATGATCCCGTTCGGTCCGCTCGACGGGAAGTCGGTCCTCGAGTGGAACAAACCGATCTTCGGGGCCGTCTTCGGGCTGAGCCTGTTGCTGTTGGCGGGCTTTTACGTCGTCTTCGGCTTTCCGGCGCTGTTCGGATGAGGTCGTTCCCTTCCGGGGACCGGTGATCTTTTGCTCGCCCCACGCAGTCGTTGAGCCATGACGGACCACGACGAGGACGGGAGCGAGGGGGACGAACTCACCTACGCCGACACCGGCGTCGATATCGAGGCCAGCGAGGATGCGACGGCGGCCTTGCTCGAGGCGTTCGGCAGCGACCTGACGACCGAGTACGCCGGTCTGCTCGACATCGGCGATCGGTACCTCGCGCTGGCGACCGACGGCGTCGGCACCAAGCTGCTCGTCGCCGAGGCGATCGAGGACTTCTCGACGATCGGAATCGACTGCATCGCGATGAACGTCAACGATCTGGTCGCGGCGGGGGTCGAGCCCGTCGCCTTCGTCGACTACCTCGCGATCGACGAGCCCGACGACGACCTCACGAACGAGATCGGCGAGGGGCTCGCGGTGGGCCTCGAGGAGGCTGACCTCACGCTGCTCGGCGGCGAAACGGCCGTGATGCCCGAGGTCGTCACGGGCTTTGACCTCGCGGGGACCTGCGCCGGCCTCACCGGGAAAGACGAGATCCTCGAGGGCGAAGCGGCGGTCGGCGACGCGCTCGTCGGCTTCCCCTCGAACGGGATCCACTCGAACGGGCTGACGCTGGCTCGGGAGGCCGTCACCCGCGACCACGAGTACGCGGATTCGTTCCCGCTGAACCCCGAGGTGTCGATCGGCGAGGAGCTGCTGCGACCGACCCGGATCTACACCGACCTGCTCGAGCCGATGCGCGACCACGACGTCCGCGCGGCGGCCCACGTCACCGGCGGCGGCTGGACCAACCTCTCGCGGATGGGCGAGCGCCGGTACGTGATCGACGATCCGCTGCCGGCTCAGCCGATCTTCGAGTTCGTTCAGGAGGAGGGCGACGTCTCCGACGAGGAGATGCACCGCACGTTCAACATGGGGACGGGGTTCGTCGTCGCGCTCCCGGCGGATCGAACCGAGTCGCTGGTGGCCGAAACCGACGGGCAGGTTATCGGCCGCGTCGGGGAGGGCAACGCGGTCGAGATCCGCGACCTGACGCTGTGATTACGGCGTCGTGACTACCGATCGGCCTCGCTCTCGTCTTGCTGCGATTCGGCCGCCTCCACGGTCGCCGCCCGGATCGCGTCGTACTCCTCGTCGCTGTAGCCGATGAGTCGAACGTCCTCGAGCGACCCGGGATCGTAGCCGTCGATCTCCTCGCCGATGATCCCGACGCCGTCCTCGAGGTCGAACCCGGCGACGCCGCAGCCGAGCGCCGGCAGCACGAGCGACCGACAGCCCAGCTCGTCGGCCGTCTCGAGGGCGTTGCGGGTCGCGTCGCGGATGCTCTCTTCGCTCGCCCGTCCTTCACCGTAGTGGGGCATCGCCGCGGCGTGAACGACGTACTCGGCGTCAAGGTCGTAGGCGTCGGTCGCGACCGCCTCCCCGAGATCGATTGGCCCTTTCTCGGTGGCCGCCTCGTTGAGTTCCTCGCCGGCCCCGCGCCGGAGCGCGCCGGCGACGCCCGAGCCCATCTCGAGGCTCGTGCCGGCGGCGTTGACGAGCGCGTCGGCGGACTGTTCGGCGATGTCACCCTGAACGACGTCGAACTCCATACGCGCGATTACGACGGTATCAGGCTTGAAAGTACGCCCGACCGGGAGAACGCGTCTCGAGATGTTGTCGTTCCCACGGTCTTAGGCCGACCAAAACCTTTTATATTTAGGTCTACCTAATCCCTCGTAATGGACGTACCCGCCCGCAGGGAGGAGACGGACACCGAGGAACCGACCGAAGAGCCGGCCGCAGTCGTTTCCAGTCACGAACCCCGCCCAGGCAAGCTCGTAATCACCGAACGCGACAACAAAGAGGGCTGGATCGCGACCGACTGCGCCGTCGACCTCGAACCGTAACGGCCCCGGCACTCTCGTCGCTCGAGCTGTCGAGAGCGGGCTCTCTCCTTCTGACGGGCGCAAAAAACGCGAGTGCGAGTACCGTCGCCGTACCGTCGGTCGACCGTTACTTCGTCGCCTCTTCGAGGACGAGCGTGTCGTCCTCGAGGTAGTGCTCGAAGTGGTGGCCGTCGTCCTCCAGGGTCACGAGAATCTCGCGGAGGATCTCGGCGGTCGCGTAGTCGCCGAGGTTCTCGGCGAGTTCGATGCTGTCGCGCATCGACTCGATGATGTCGCCGTACATCTCGAGGTCGTTCTGGAACATCGTTCGGACGTCGTAGACGTCCTCCCCTTCGAACTCGACAGTCGCGCGGGCCTCCTGGTTCGACGGACCGGAGACGGGAACGCCGCCCAGCGCCTGGGCGCGCTCGGCGATGACGTCGGCGCCCTCCTCGACGTGTTCGTAGGCCTCCTCGAGGAACTTGTGAAGCGGGAGGAACTCCGCACCCTCGACGACCCAGTGGTGTTTCTTGAGCTGGTGGTACAGTACGTACGCGTTCGCCAGCTCCGTGTTCAGCGCCTCGACGACCTGCTCGGCCTTCTCCTGGTCGAGCCGAAGCTCGTTCTCCTCGACGACGTCTGCCTGCTGACGGACGGTCTTCTGGGTGCTCATCGTACTACACGATACAGGCGCCTCGTTCTTAAACCTTCCCCATGCAAAAATATTTTTTGCGAATCTGGAAAGATAACTTCTCAGTTCCCCCTCCATACGGAGGGTCCGGCGGAGCAAATCGAGTCGGCGAGGGTGCTTCGACCCCTACGTCCACCGCGGGCGGTCAGTGCAAGCGGGTGATCTTTCACCCCTCGAGCGAATTCGTACCGTATGTCCAGCGACACCCAGGGTGCCGTCCCGTTCGCGAAATCGGTCGTGGCGGGAATCCAGGAGAAGAACGTTCCGTTCATGGCTGCGAGCATCGCATACCACGCGTTCATCTCGTTGATTCCGCTGCTCGTCCTCCTGTTCTTTCTCGTCTCGTTGCTCGGCGACGAACAGCTTGCGGCCGACGTCGCCGCGACGACCGAGGGAGTCCTCCCCGAGAGCGGCCAGATCATGCTCGAGGACGCCCTCACGGAGTCACCGGCGACGGCAGGGGCGTCGATCATCGGGCTCGTCACGCTCGTCTGGGGGTCGTTGAAAATCTTCCGCGGGCTCGACACCGCGTTCTCCGAGATCTACGGGACGACCGCGGAGAGCTCCCTGCTCGGCGAGGTTCGTGACGGAATCATCGTCCTCGGCGCGATCACCCTGGCGCTGGTGGCCGCGTCGGCGGCGACGATCGCCTTCGCGATCCTGCCGGACGTGCCGTTTCTCGGCCTGATAAACCCGCTCCTGTTGATCGTGGGGCTCTCGATCGCGTTCATGCCGATGTACTACTTCTTCCCCAAGATGGAGGTTACCGTCCGCGAGATCCTCCCCGGGGTCGCCGTCGCCGCGGTCGGCTGGGCCGCGCTCCAGTCGCTGTTCCAGGTGTACGTCTCGCTGGCGGCCGACTCCGAGTCGGGGGGAGCGATCGGCGCCATCCTGCTGTTGCTCACCTGGCTGTACTTCGGCGGCATGATCCTGCTCGTGGGCGCCGTCGTCAACGCGACCCGATCGAACGAGGTCACCCTCGCCGAAGACGACGACGAGGTCACCGTCCAGAAACGGAAGTTCGACCGGAGCCGACGCACTAATGAGCGGCTCCGAGCGGAACTCGAGGAGCTCCGTCGCGAACGAAACAAGCTTCGCCAGGACCTCGAGGCCCACCGGAGCCGACGGTACGACCTCGAGGACCGCGTCGACGACCTCGAGCACCGGACCCGAACCCTCGAGGACGAGAACGAGCGGCTCCGGGCGGACCTCGAGGTGCGCGAGGAGCCCAAGTGGAAGCAGGCGGTTCGGGAGGCGGCGTCCCGGATCGAGACGATCAACGTCGGAACGGTTCGCGAGCGACGACGGTAGCACGCGAAAGTCGTGAGAGCTTAGTGGGAGCCCGTGGCAGTGACGGTCGTGTCTCACCCCGTCCGGGCGACCCGACGCCGGATCCAGCGCGAGTGGGGAGCCGTCGTCGAAGGCGTCGACGACTGTGCGGATCTGGTCGCCGAACCCTGGGATACCTCCCGGACGACAAACGCCGAGCGGGTCGTCGTTCCGCTGCGAGCCGCCCTCGAGTCAGCCGGGCTGCTCGAGCAGCTGTCGGCCCTGCTGGTCGACGCCGTCGACGCGGCCGGCTGCGAACTCGGAGCGAGCCCGGTTCCCGCCCCGCCCTATGTCACCGTCACCAGTCGGGGACCGATCCTCCGGGCGACGATCGATCCCGGACGCCTCGTGATCCGGTTCGACGCGTTCGAGGTCGTCCGCGACCCGGGTCCCGCCTACCGACGGCTCGACGGCGTCCGCCTCGACGTCTCGCTCGAGTAGCAGGTTTCCGTCCGACGACTTTTTGGCGTGCGTCTCGGTGGTGTAGCGCATGCATCCGCGCGCAGCGACGTTCGCCGAACGGGCTCGCGAGGCCTACGAGTTCGAGCCCGATGTCGAGGAGTTTCCGGAAGGGACGAAGACTGCGGAGGACGCGGCCGACGCCGTCGGCTGTGACGTCGGCCAGATCGCCAGCTCGCTGGCTTTCGACGTCGACGGCTCGCTGGTCGTCTGCGTCACCAGCGGCGCGAACCGTGTCGCCGAGTCGGCCCTCGGCGCCGCCTTCGACGCGTCGGCCGAGGACGTCGAGATGGCCGACCCCGATCGGATCAGGGAAACCCTCGGCTGGTCGATCGGCGGCGTTCCGCCCTTTTGTCACGACCGGGAGGTTCCCGTCGTGATCGACGAAACGCTGCTCGAGTTCGACACCGTCTGGGCGGCAGCGGGGACGCCGACGGCGGTCTTCCCGATCGATCCCGACCGACTGCGCCGGTACGCCGACGCCGAGCCGGCCGCCGTCGCCGACTGAGCCGTCGATCGGTCGACTCCGGCGGCTTTCGAACCTACCGCGCCCAAAAGCATTTTATTCTGTGTAGTTCAGAAATCTAGTAATGTATCTAGATTCGTCGTTCGCTGATCGTCCTCTCGATCGCCCGCTTCGGGACGCCTCGAGCGATGGCGACTGAACGGACCCGGCGAGCGGTGCTCGCGACGTCCGGCTCCCTCGCGACGCTCGGCCTCGCCGGCTGTTTCGGCGACGACGACGAGGAGTCCGAAGAGTACGTGACCGTCGAGGCGTTCGCCCTCACGGATCCCGAAACGGGGGAGTCGCTCACAACGGTCGACGGGGACGGGTGGGAGGTCGGGCCGCTCCACGTTCCGCTCGAGGGACGACTCTTGGTCGGCGCTCAGGTCGAGGACGCCGAGGGCGAGCTGCCACTCGGCGAGGACGGGAGCTACCACGTCGGTGCCGTCGCCGTCGAGGAGGGTGACGAGACCGTCGCGATCGAACCCGGCGGCGACCAGGTCGGTCTGGTCGGTCGGTCGGCGGGGACCACCGAGATCGCCGTCGAGCTCTGGGACGGCGATCGGTTCGGGTGGGACTCCCCTCCGCTCGAGGTCGAGGTCGTCGACGATTTCGATGGACCCGTGGACCACACCGGCGACTAGCGGTTCGACTCGTCGGCGCCGTCTCCCTCTCGAGACGGACCGGGGAGCGCTCCGTCGTCGTCCCGGTCGGTATCCGTGTACGAGCGCACTCCGCGCGCTACGGAACTGCGAGGAGAAATCCCCGCGCTTCAGGGCGGGGAGGATGTCAAGTCATTTGCTACGCGCTACCAGTATCATTCGGTCGTCGCCGCAGCGATTAATAATATCGTCAGGTTCATTATCAACTACTCTCACTTTACGAGTGGTATCTAACAATGACGATCGATCGCACCAGCCCGACCCGTCGAAAGCTGCTCGCTGCGTCCGGTTCCCTCGCGGTACTCGGTCTCGCCGGCTGTGTCGGCGACGACGACGAGGACGACGGAGCAGGCGCTGATGACGGCGACGACGATCAGGACGATCACGACGACGATCATGATGACGACGATCACCACATGGAGGTCGAGGAGTTCGAGCTGCTCGACCACGAGTCCGGCGAGCAGCTCGCGTACGTCCACGACGACCACTGGGATCACGGCCCGCTGTACGTCCCGCTCGAGGACGCCGTCGCCGTCGAGGCCCACGTCGAGGACGCCGACGGCGAAGAGATCGCCTTCGGCGAGGACGAGGAGTACCAGCTCGAGGCCGAGATCGTCGAGGGCGCCGAGGAGAACGTCGAGATCGAGTCCCACGGTGACCACGTCGAGCTAACCGGCGAGGAGGAGGGGATCACCGAGCTCGTCTTCCAGATCTGGCACGACGACCACTCCGACTGGGATTCGCCGGAGCTCGAGGTCGAGGTCGTCGAGGAGTTCGATGCCGACGAGAACCACGCCGACGACGACCACCACGACGACGATCCCGACCACGACCACGACGACCACGCCGACGACGACCACGCCGACGACGACCACCACGACGACGATCATCACGACGACGACCACTAGCGACTCGGCTCCGCCCTCCCGTACCCGTAACCGACTTTCGTGTCTCCCCGTTCCGCCCGCCGACGGTCCCCCTCTTGTCCGCCGCGCTCGAGACCCTCGTTCGTTGTTATCACACAGCCGATCGCTGCAACGGGTTATTAACTAACTACGACCACATAATAACACTTTTATCCACCCGCTCGTATCTCCCTGTATGACACGGTCACGCCGCGCAGTGTTGCGCTCGAGCGCCGGTGCGCTCTCCCTCGGCGTTCTCGCGGGCTGTCTGAGCGAGCCCGACGGCGAGGGCGGAGACGCGGACGAGGGGTACGCCGCCTTCTTTGCACTCGCCGACTGGACGGAACACGTCGTCGGCGACGAGCTGCCGATCGAGAACCCGATCGAAACCGGAGAGATGGGCCACGGCTGGGAGCCGCCGGTCGACCTCCAGCGCGAGATCGCGGAGTCGGCGTTTTTCGTCTACCTCGATACGCCCGAGTTCGCCTGGGCCCAGGACACCGCGGCCGACCTCGAGTCCGAGGACGTCGCACTGATCGACGCCCTCGAGGCCGTCGAGAGCCAGCTGATCCCGATGGACCGCGAGACCGACGACGATCGAGACCCCGTCGAGGAGTACGACGACGATCCGGACGCCGTCGAGGTCGCGGAGTTCGAACTCTACGACGGGCGCACCGGCGAAGAGGTCGCCTACTGGCACGACAACCACTGGCACGGTGGCGTTCCCGACGTCCCGCTCGACGGACGGATCGCGATCGAGACCGTCTTCGAGGACGCGGAGGGACGCGTCCTCCCGCTGGGTGAGGACAAACCGTTCGCGCTCGAGGCCACGGTTCCCGACGGCGCCGATGCCGACGCGATCGAGATCGAATCGCAGGGCGATCGCGTCGAATTCCACGGCCTCGAGGAGGGTCGAACGATGGTCGTCTTCGAACTCGTCGCCGACGACGAAGTCGTCTGGGACACGAGCGCGGACAACCTCTCGGTCGCGGTCGCCGAGGACGACGACGAGGAAGCGACGGAGTTCGCCGACCCCCACGTCTGGGTCGACCCCGTCCTCGCCCAGGAGATGGTCGAGACGATCGCCGCCGAGCTGGGCGAGATCGATCCGGACAACGCCGACACCTACGAGGAGAACGCCGCCGACTACACCGATCGGATGGACGACGTCCACCGGGAGCTCGAGGAGGTCGCCGAGAACGCGAGCCGGGACGTCGCGGTTCTGGCGGGCCACGACTCGTTCGGCTATCTCGAGGAGCGTTACGACTTCGAGATCCAAACCCCCGTCGGCGTCTCGCCCGACGCCGTCGAATCGAGCGAGGACGTCTCCGAGCTGATCGAGGCGATCGAGGACGAGGACATCGATACGGTCCTCTACGATCCCTTTGAGAGCACCGACGGCGACGTTCCGCAGATGGTCGAGGTGCTGCTCGACGAGACCGACGCGACGGACGCCGAACCGATCACGCCCGCGGAGGGAACGACCGAGGAGTGGAACGAACAGGGGTACGGCTGGATCGAGCAGCTAGAGGAAATCACCGTACCGTCGCTCGCGAAAGCACTCGGCGCCGAGTAGAACGCCGAAATGGAAGACATAAGCATATCCGCGTTCGATACGCGAGTGAGAGTTCCGTGAGTTCGATCGTCGACATGGAGCACGTGACGTTTTCCTACGGCGAGACCGTCGCCATCAGAGACGTCTCGCTGACGATCGAGGCGGGCGACTTCCTCGGACTGGTCGGCCCGAACGGCTCGGGGAAGACCACCCTATTGCACCTAATGCTCGGCCTGCACAGCCCCGACAGCGGACGGATCGAGCTCTTCGGCCAGCCCGTCGACGAGTTCGACCAGGGCGGACGCATCGGCTACGTCTCCCAGAAGGCCACCAGCCGGGGCGGAACGATGCCCGTCACCGTCCGCGAGGCGGTGACAATGGGGCGGTTCGCCCACGCCGGCCACTCGCGGCTAACCGACGACGACCGCGAAATCGTCGACGACGCCCTCGAGACGGTCGGCATCACCGATCTCTCGGACCGACGGATCAACGAGCTCTCGGGCGGCCAACGCCAGCGCGCCTACATCGCGCGGGCGCTGGCCTCCGAGGCCGACCTCCTGGCACTGGACGAACCCACCGTCGGGGTCGACGCCGAGTCCCGTGACGCGTTCTACAAGCTGCTGGACTCGCTCAACGACGCCGGAATCACGATCGTCCTGATCGAACACGACATCGGTGTCGTCACCGATCGCGCGGATCGGGTCGCCTGCATCAACACGGAGCTGTTCCACCACGGGGATACGGAATCGTTCGTCGAAAGCGACGCCTTGGAGCAGGCGTACGGATCGACCGGACAGGTCGTCCACCACCACCACTGATGGAGCGGACAACCAGACGCCACCTCGAGCGGGTCGGAATCGCCCTCACGGGGGCGTTCGCGGTCGTAATGATGGTGTTTCTGGCCCTCGAGTGGCTCCAGGAATACCCCTACGCGGGGACGCTGTACGACCAGTACACGGTCGCCGGGATGTGGCTCGACTACTACCTCGGGACGAGCGTCTTCGGCTACTCGTTTATGCTGCGGTCGATCGCGACGGGCGTGCTCGTCGGGATCGCCGCCCCGCTGGTCGGCACCTACCTCGTCCACCGAGAGATGGCCCTGATCGGGGAGACGCTCGCCCACACCGCGTTCGCGGGGGTCGCCATCGGACTGCTCTTTAGCGCGACGACCGACTGGGACGGCTCCCTGCTCGCCTCAGCGCTCGTCGTCGCCGTGATCGGCGCCCTGCTCGTCCAGTTTCTGTCCGAACGGACGAACACCTACGGCGACGTGCCGATCGCGATCATGCTCACCGGCAGCTTCGCCGTCGGGACGCTGATCATCAGCTACGGCCGCGGCGGCTTCTCGGGGGTGAGCATCGAGGATTACCTGTTCGGGAGCGCGGCCGTCATCCCCGCCGAGGGCGCGCGGCTGGTCGCGATCCTCACGATCGCCGTCGTCGGCGTCGTCGCGCTCACCTACAAGCAGCTGCTCTTCATTACGTTCGACGAGCAGGCCGCCCGCGTCGCTCGACTCAACGTCACCTGGTACAACACGCTGCTTATCGTCATGACCGCCGTCGTCGTCGTCGGCGCCATGCAGATCATGGGGGTGATCCTCGTCGCCGCGATGCTCGTCATCCCGGTCGCGGCCGCCTCCCAGGTCGCTCACGGCTTTCGCGAGACGCTCTCGCTGTCGATCCTGTTCGGCCAGCTGTCGGTGCTCGGCGGCTTTGGCTTCGCGATCTCGCAGGGGCTGCCCCCCGGCGGCTCGATCGTCGTCGTCGCGATCGCGATCTACGGGCTGGCGATCCTCGCTTCGAGCCGGGCCGGCAGCGCGATCTCGATGCATTAGGTTCCCGGACTGCGGGAGCACGCTACACGTTTAACCCGCTGCCCGGCGAACACTCGAGCGATGGGACGGTTATCCGACCTCTTTGCACCCGAGACCGTCGCCGTGGTCGGCGCCACCGATCGCGAGGGCGCCGTCGGTCGGGCGATCCTCGAGAACCTGCGAGACGAGTTCGCAGGCGAGGTGATCCCGATCAACCCCAACCGCGACGAGGTCCTCGGGCTCGAGTGTTACCGCGACGTACAGGCCGCGCCGCCGATCGACTTGGCGGTGGTCGTCGTTCCGCCGACGGTCGTGATCGACGCCATCGAGGACGTCGCCGAGGCGGGCACCGACGACGTCGTCGTCATCACCGCCGGCTTCTCGGAGACCGGGGGCGAGGGCGCCGAGCGCGAACGGCGCCTCCGCGAACTCGCCGCGAAGCACGATCTCAACGTCGTCGGTCCGAACAGCCTCGGCGTGATGTCGACCCCGAACGGGATGAACGCGACCTTCGGCCCCGAGAACGCCCTCGAGGGCTCGATCTCCTTTATGAGCCAGTCGGGGGCGTTCATCACGGCCGTGCTCGACTGGGCCAACGAGCAGGGGATCGGCTTCCAGGACGTCGTCTCGCTCGGCAACAAGACTGTGCTCGACGAGACCGACTTCGTCCGCGAGTGGGGCAAGGACCCTGACACGGACGTCATCATCGGCTATCTCGAGGACATCGACGACGGACAGGAGTTCGTCCGGGCGGCCCGCGAGGTGACCGACGACACCCCGATCGTGCTCGTCAAGTCCGGCCGCACTGACGCCGGCGCGCAGGCCGCCTCCTCGCATACGGGGGCGATCGCCGGCAGCGAGCGCGCCTACGAGGCCGGCCTCGAGCAGGCGGGCGTCGTGCGGGCGACGTCGGTCCAGCAGCTGTTCGACTACGCCCGGGCGCTGTCGGGGCTGCCCGTACCCGAAACTGACGGCGTCGCCGTCGTCACCAACGCCGGCGGCCCCGGCGTGCTCACGACCGACGCTGTCGGGGACTCCTCGCTCCGGATGGCCGACTTCACCGACGAGACGATCGGCGCGCTCGCCGAGGCGATGCCCGACGAGGCCAACGTCTACAACCCGATCGACGCCATCGGCGACGCCGACATCGAGCGCTTCCGCGAGGCGCTGGACATCGCGCTCGAGGATCCGAACGTCGGGAGTGCGGTCGTCGTCAGCGCGCCGACCGCCGTATTGCAGTACGACAAGCTCGCCGAGGTCGTCATCGAGAAACGCGAGGAGTACGGCACGCCGGTCGTCACCTGCCTGATGGGCGGTGACCGCGCACGGGCCGCCGAGGAGGTGCTCCGGGAGTTCGGCATCCCGAACTACTTCGATCCCTCCCGCGCGGTTGCGGGACTCGACGCGCTCGCGCGCCACCGGGACATCAGTGACCGGGTGATCGACGAGCCGACCGAGTTCGACGTCGACCGCGACCGGGCCCGAGAGATCCTGGAGCGGGCCCGCGACCGCGACGACAACCGCCTCGGCGTCGAGTCGATGGATCTACTCGAAGCCTACGGCATCCCGACGCCGGAGGGGGAGATCGTCGACGACCCCGACCGGGCCCGGGACGTCGCCGAATCGATCGAGGGCGACGTCGTGATGAAGATCGTCAGCCCCGACATCTCCCACAAGAGCGACATCGGCGGCGTCAAGGTCGGAGTCAGCGACGAGGACGTCTACGACGCCTACGAGGACGTCGTCGCGCGGGCGCGCAACTACCAGCCCGACGCGACGATTCTCGGGGTGCAGGTCCAGGAGTTGCTCGATCTCGAGGAGTCGACCGAAACGATCGTCGGCATGAACCGCGACCCGCAGTTCGGCCCCCTGCTGCTGTTCGGCCTGGGGGGAATCTTCGTCGAGATCCTGGAGGACACCTCGGTCCGGGTCGCCCCGATCGGCGACGGTCAGGCCCGGGAGATGGTCGACGAGATTCGGGCGGCGCCGCTGTTGCGCGGCGCCCGCGGGCGCGAGCCGGCCGACGTCGACGGCGTCGTCGAGACGATCCAGCGGCTCTCCCAGCTCGTGACAGAGTTCCCGTCGATCCTCGAACTCGACGTGAACCCGCTCGTGGCCGGCCCCGATGGCGTACAGGCGATCGACCTCCGACTCACCGTCGACACCGACGAACTATGACTGACACCGACACCGACACCGACACGGACAGCGAACCGACCGCCGACAGCTCACAGCAACCGATCCTCGTCGCCTCGCTCGAGGAGAGCACCGGGAAGACGGCGATCGCGCTGGCGCTCGCCAGCCTCGCCCGCGAGCGCGGCGAGAGCGTCGGCTACATGAAACCCAAAGGCACCCGCCTGCAGAGCAACGTCGGGAAAACCTTGGACGAGGATCCGATGCTCGCCAAGGAGCTGCTCGAGCTCGAGGCCGGGATCCACGACCTCGAACCCGTGGTCTACTCGCCGACGTTCGTCGAGCAGGCGGTCCGCGGCCGCGAACAGCCCGCGGAGATCCGCGAGCGCGTCCGGGAGGCGTTCGACGCGCTCGCGGCCGACCACGACCGGATGATCCTCGAGGGCGGCGGCAGCTACGATGTGGGCGAGATCGTCGAACTCGCCGACGCCGACCTCGCGGAGCTGCTCGACGCCCGAGTGTTGCTGGTCGCATCCTACGAGGTCCCCGGCGACGCCGACGACGTGCTCGCGGCGGCCCGGACGTTCGGCGACCGACTGGCGGGCGTCGTCTTCAACGACGTTTCCGACGCGGCCTACGACGGGCTCGAGACCGACGTCGTCCCCTTCCTCGAGGGCCGGGGAATCGACGTTCACGGCGTGATCCCGCGCGAGCGGACGCTCGCGGGCGTCACCGTCGCCGAGCTGGCGAACGAACTCGGCGCGTCGACGCTCGTCGACGCGGGCGACGACGCCTACGTCGAGCGCTTTACCGTCGGGGCGATGGGCGCCGACAGCGCCTTGCGACACTTCCGCCGGACGAAAGACGCCGCGGTCATCACCGGCGGCGACCGCGCCGAGATCCACACGGCCGCCCTCGAGGCGCCCGGCGTCCGCTGTCTCATCCTCACGGGCGGGCACCGCCCTTCGGGCGCGATCGTCGGTCAGGCGACCGAGAAGGGGATGCCGATCCTCTCGGTCCAGACGGACACCCTGACGACGGTCGAACGAGCCGAGGACGTCGTCAGGAGCGGGCGCACCCGCGACGCCGGGACGGTCGAGCGGATGGCGGAACTGCTGGCCGATCACGCGACCGTCGACGAACTCCTCGAGGAGTAAGGCCCCCGATCGGCGCCACTCAACTCGTCTGACCAAGAGTTAAGAGTCACCCCTGCATGCCACCTACCATGGACGACACGCACCAGGAGGTCACCTCGCTCGTCGGCCGCGAGGTGTACTCGAACAACGGCGTTTTCGTCGGCGAGGTCGAGGATCTCCAACTCAACATCAGCGAGGAGACGATCGAAGGACTCGCGCTCGGCCAGCTGAACGAGGAGCTGTTCCCGGAGGAGTCTCGCGCCAGAAAGGGCGTCATCGTTCCCTACCGATGGGTCCGGTCGGTCGGCGACGTCATCCTGATCAACGACGTCGTCGAGCGCGTCCGCGACCCCGACGACGAGGAAGAGGACGAGATCGTCGCCTGATCAGTTTCCGTTCGATCCTTCGCTCCCGTCGACGCCCATCGCGTCGAACAGCGTCCGCTTGACGGCCTCCTCCGTGAGCTGAAGCAGGGTGTCTCGAGTGCCCTCCGAAATCTCGATCCCGGTGAAGATGCCCAGCGGGATCTCCGCGCTGGCCTGCGTGGAGTGGCCCGCGGTCTCGCCCATCTCGCCGTAGGCGTCGTCGAGGACCTTTCCGATGTTGATGCGGATGTCCTTCGAGCGACCCGCGAGGAAGATCGTCTCGTCGGCGATGCCGAAGACGGCGGTCGTCGTCACGCCCTCGAGATCGAGCAGGTGGCCCGCGGCCTGGGTCAGCGCCTCGCGGTCCCGGACGAAGCCGGCGTTCGAGACGAGGTGGCTCCCCTGGACGTCCCGGTTAGTGATCGCCTCGGCGAGGACGTCCAGCGTCTCGGGGGACATCGACGGCGATTCGACCTGCTCTAAGGTGTCGTGGTTCGCGAAGGGATAGAGATAGGCGGCAGCGGTGAGGTCGGCGGGGGTCGTGTCGCGTTTGAAATCCAGGGTCTCCGCGCGGATCCCGTACAGCAAGGCAGTAGCGACCTCCTCGGAGACGTTCATATCGAACTCCTGGATGTACTTCGTCATGATCGTCGACGTCGAGGACATGTTCGGGCGGATGTCGACGAACTCGGGGTCGTAGGTCTCCTCGCCCTCGTGGTGGTCGATGACGATGTCGATATCGAGGTTCATCTCGGAGGAGGTCGCGTGATCGACCAGCGCGACCGTGTCGTACACTCCGGTGTCGTCGATCTCGTCCCACTGGACCAGATCGATCCCCAGCAGGTTGACGAACGCCCTGTTCTCCTGGTGGCCGACGTCGCCGAGATAGACGATGTCGGCCTCGACCTCGAGGTGGTCGGCGATCGCCTGCAGGGCGGCGGCGCTGGCGATCGAGTCCGGATCCGGGCTGTCCTGCGTGAGTATCGCCATCCGCGAGTCGGTCTCCTCGACCAGCCGGGCGAGTTTCCCCGCGTTGTACTCGAGTTCGCCCGACTCGAGCGCCCGCAGGGCGGACTCGGCGATCACCGACGAGGGATTGATGACGATATCGGCACCGAGCTCGGAGAGCTCGTCGCCCGAGACGGGGTCGCTCGCGCGTGCGACGAGGAACTGACTCTCGTCGTTTTTCGTGCGAATGTGCTCGACGGCGGCCTTGTTCGCTTCGACGTCGGAGGCGAGAATCAGGACGACGTCTCGCTCGGCGACGAGGTCGGCGGCCTCGGGTTCGCGGATGTCGGCGGTGCGGGCATCCAGATCCTGGTCGCGCAGGGATTCGACACGGCTCTCGTCGCGATCGATGATCACGACGTCTTTCCCCTGCTCGACGAGTTCTTCGGCGACGGCGTAGCCGACGCTCCCGCAGCCGAGAATCGCATAGTCCGAGATCGACGAGATAGTAACCCCCGTGCTCATGTGAGAGTGTGGTCGAACCGACCGTACTTAACGGTCCCGAAGATTGGAACGTCGGCGCACGCTCGAGGAGAAGTCGTTTGGAGACGCCTGACACGGCGCCTCCCAAGGGAAACGTATATTTATCCAGGTCCGAAAATCGGAGGTACAGGGCCGGTAGCTCAGTCCGGCAGAGCGTCTGACTCTTAATCAGACGGTCGCGTGTTCAAATCGCGCCCGGCCCGCTTTTGCGACGAACAACTTCGTGAGGAGCAAAGCGGCCCCGCTATTTGAAGTAGACGAGTCGCAGCCCGCGCAACGAAGTGAGCAGGAACGTCTCGGCGTAGTTCACAATCGCGCCCGGCCCGCTACCCTCAAGCAAACTCGCACGTGGCTCCGAAATTCGAACGAAGCCGGAATCACACGGTGCAACGAGCAGCTCCGGTCGGACTTTTCGACCGCGTCCGGCCCGCCTTCCTCGAGAACCACCCCCTCGAGCGCTCCGCAAGAGCGATATCGGTTCCGGCGGAGTAACGGACGAATGAGTCTCATCGCGGAGTTCACCGTCCCGTCCTCGGAGTTCGTCTTCGGCGACGTCTTCACCGAGGCGCCGGACACCACCATCGAACTCGAGCGCATCGTCCCGGCGACGGGGTCGATGATGCCGTACTTCTGGGTTCGGTGTGACGACCCGAAGGAGGTCGAACGGGCGATCCGAAGGCATCCGGCGGTCCACGATCTGACGCGGCTGGATTCGGTCGACGACTACGCGCTCTACCGGGCGACCTGGGACGGCGACGTCCACGACCTGCTGTACGGGATCGGCGAGGCCGACGGGGTGATCCTCGAGGCCTACAGCACCGACAGCTGGTTCTTTCGGCTGCGGTTTCCGAACCACGACGCGCTCGCGGGCTTTTACAACTTCTGTACGGATCACGAGATCTCGGTTCACCTCGAACGAGTGTACTCGCTGTCCGAACACGTCAACTCGGGGCGACAGCTGGGGCTGACGCCCGAACAGCGCACGGCGCTCGTGCTCGCGCTCAATCGGGGGTACTTCGACACGCCGAGCGAGGCCTCCCTGTCGGAGCTCGGCGCCGAACTCGGCATCACCCAGCAGGCGATGTCCAAACGGATCCGGGGTGGGACCAAGCAGGTCCTCACGACGGTGTTGCTCGATTCGGTCGATCGGGCCCCGAGATAGCCTCCCGGTTATAGTTCCGTTGTTCGGACTACCCCTCGTACTATTTCGGTTTGTGCCGGACGCGTTCGTACGGAATGAGTGGTACCCACCCCGCCGATGTCGGCGTCGAACCGCCCGTCTCCCACCCTCGCCGACGGATACTCCGACTCCTTCGCTCGAGGGACGAGCCGCTATCCGTGACCGATCTCGCAACGCGTCTCGCCACGAAGGACCCGTCGCAGGAACTCGAGGACGGGACGTGCGAGCGGATGCGAGTCGCCCTCGTTCACGTTCACCTCCCGAAGCTGGCGGATTCCGGGCTCGTCGACTGGGATCGCGAGCGTCGGGTGGTCCGGGCGGCTGACGGTCGAGAGTGTGACGACGATACCGGACACGACACGGATCGAGACCACGGGCAGTCCTGCGACGAGCGTCGGCTCGGGGCGTGGCTGTGCTGTCCGAACTGCGGCCGCCGCGACGTGACTCGCGTTCGCGCCGGAGCCGACCTCGAACTCGAGTGTCACGACTGCGGACGCGGTGAGACGCTCTCGCTCGAGCGACGGCCCGAGGGACAGTTCGGCGATTCCGAGCCGAACCCGTCCACGGGTGGCGACAAGAACGCTCGCGAGCGGGCGCTCGAGGCGTCGAACAAGCGCTTAGAGCAGTTCGCCTACGCCGCCAGTCACGACCTCCAGGAGCCGCTGCGGATGGTCTCGGGGTACCTGCAGCTGATCGAGGGGCGCTACGGGGGCGAACTCGACGCCGACGGCGAGGAGTTTCTGGCGTACGCGGTCGACGGCGCCGATCGGATGCGCGAGATGATCGACGGCCTGCTCGCGTACTCGAGGATCGAGACGCAGGGAACCGCGTTCGAACCGGTCGCGCTCGAGGCGGTGCTCGAGGACGTGCGCAAGGATCTGGAGGTCCGAATCGAGGAGACCGACGCGGACGTGACGATCGGATCGCTGCCCCGCGTCGAGGGCGACGAGACGCAGCTGCGCCAGCTCTTTCAGAACCTCCTCTCGAACGCCCTCGAGTACAGCGGCGACGACCGACCGATCGTTCGGGTCGAGGCCGACCGCGACGGCTCCGAGTGGCTCGTCGCCGTCCGCGACGAGGGAATCGGGATCGAACCGACGAACCAGGAGCCGATCTTCGACGTCTTCGAGCGGCTTCACGGCTACCACGAACGGCGGGGGACGGGCATCGGGCTCGCGATCTGCGAACGGATCGCCGAGCGCCACGGCGGCGAGATTCGGGTCGACTCCGAGCCCGGCGAGGGATCGGCGTTCGTACTGACGCTGCCGGCACCCGGGTGTCGCCCGTGATCGTCTCCTCGACCGAACCACGATCGAGAGGATCGAACCCGAACGGCTATTGTCGAACGGTGACCACGTCCGCGCGTGAACGCTGTAGCCCACGAACGACTCCCACCGAGGAGACGGCTATGAGAGTCGTCTCTCTCACGGGACCGAGCGACTCGGGGAAGACGACGCTCGTCGAGAAGCTCGTTCCACGACTGGCCGAGGGAGGTCGAGTCGCGACCGTCAAGTCGATCCACCACGATATCGAGATCGACACCGCGGGTGCCGACACCCACCGCCATCGAACCGCGGGCGCCGAGACGGTCGTCGGCGTGACGCCCGAGCTCACCTTCGATATCACCGCTCGAGGGAAACGCGACCCGCCCGACGAACCCGGCGAGGAGTTCTTCCGGACGGACGACCCCGAACTCCGGGCGCTCTCGAGTACCCTCGGCCGACTCGAGCGCCGCGGCTACGACATCGTCGTCGTCGAGGGGTTCTCGGCGGCGCCGCTGCCGACGATCCTCGTCGGCGATCGGGATCCCGAAGCGGTCGGCGGTGAGGTTGTCGGTAGGGGAAGCGAGGATCTCGCCGATCTCGTCGAGACGATACTGGGACTCGAACCCCTCGCGACGCGTGTGGAGTCCTCGGACGCGGACGAGTCCTGATTCGCCGAGTCGTCGATGCCGAAGATGGTACTGTAACACGTCCCAACGACGCTGTTGGCTTTCGCGGACCGCCATGCTCGCAGCCATCGTCGACCGGCTTCGTTCGTTCTGTCCTGCAATGTATAGACAAGCCAGACTGTTATTTTTAATTGATTTTCAATTCTACAGATGCTGATAAATTTGGAAGTGCGGTTATTGTGTTTCCTCCTGTATTCGTGAGTGAGAACAATGACATCCATTGCGGACCTCGAGATTCCGGGCGACGGAACCGGACTGGCCGAGCTGTTCGACGCCGTCCCATCGCTCACCTGCGAGATGGAGCAGGTCATCGCCTCGAGCGGTCACGGACTGTGGCTGTCCGGCCCGTCGAAGGCGGAGATCGAAGCCGCGATGGCGGACGCCGCGGCGATCGAGAACTACTCGCTGATCAGCAGCGACGACGACCGCTGGCTGTACGACATCGAGTTCGACCCTGAAACGGTCGACCCCCTGGAGCTCGTCCTCGAGGAGGACGGCACCGTCCTCAGCGCGTCGGCCTCGGGCGGCTCCTGGCTCCTGAGCGTCCGCGTCCTCGAGCGCGAGGACGTGAGCTCGCTGTACGACCGCCTCGTCGACAACGACGTGACGCCGACGATCGTCCGCCTGTTCGACGTCGCCGACGAGAGCCACTCCCAGTGTGGCCTCACCCAGCGCCAGTACGAGACGCTGGTCGCGGCGATCGACCACGGCTACTTCGAGATCCCCCGCGAGGTCTCGATGCAGGAGCTCTCCGAGGAGCTCGGCATCTCCCACCAGGCGCTCTCCGAGCGCCTGCGCCGGGCCTACCGAGCGCTGGTCACCTCCGAACTCAACGTCGCCGAGGAGGAGGCGACCGCCCCGCCGGTCCCGTCCGACTGACGACAGCACCGTCCCCGGCCCGCTCTCGAGTTCTGCTCCTCGCGTTTTGCCGTAACGGCCGCGCAACTGACCACGCCGCGTACGAACCGACCACACCGCGTACTGTTATTAGCCGTCCGCGACGTGTTGGCGTATGCACGTCGATACCGACGACGGCGTCCTCGAGATCAGGTTCGATCGACCCGGCGTCCTCAACGCGATGAGTCAGGCGGTCGCCACGGAACTGGCCGAAACGATCGAGCGGGCAGATCCCGACGACCACCACGCGATCGTCATCTCAGGAGAGGGCGACGCGTTCAGCGCCGGCGGGGACATCGAGGCGATGGCCGAACCGCCCAGCCCACCTCGTGAGTCCTACGAGGAGGTCACCGAGACGTTCGGCCGAGTCGTCGAGGCGATGCTCGAGTCGCCGGTGCCGATCGTCGCGAAGGTAAACGGCGACGCCATCGGGGCGGGGCTGGCCGTCGTCGCCCTCTCGGATATCGCCTACGCCAGCGCGGACGCCACCTTCTCCTGTGCGTTCGTCAGGGTCGGGCTCATCCCCGACACCGGCGGCACGTTCATGCTCCCCCACATCGTCGGCCTGCGGGCCGCCAAGAAGCTCGCGTTCACCGGGGAGTTCTTCGACGCCGAGCGGGCGGCCGACCTCGAGCTGGTCAACGAGGCCGTTCCCGCGGACGAGCTCGACGACCGAGTCCGAGAGACGGTCGAGCGACTCGGGCGCCGGCCGACCGACGTAATCGGGATGACCAAGCAGGCGCTCCACGAGAACATGGCCCGCCACTGGCGGGAGGCCGCCGACTACGAGAACACGCTGCAGGTCCAGGCCCGGGGCTCGGACTCCCACGAGGAGGGCGTCGCGGCCTTCCTCGAGGGGCGTGAACCGGAGTTCGACGAGTAGTTGACGGACGTCCGATTTCGCCCGCGAGAACACTCGAGTCGCAAGCCACCGCAAGCAACACCATTGTACGGTTCTTCGTCGTGTTTCAAATCGCAATGTCCCCAGAGTTTACCGACGACGACATCGGAAAGACAGTGATCAACGCCGACGGCGAGGAGGTCGGTCTCGTCGCCGACGTCGAACACGGCACCGCGCACGTAGAACCGGATCCCGGAATCACGGACACGATCAAGGCGAAACTCGGCTGGGGTGACTCCGACGGGGACGCCTACCCCCTGCAGGAGCCCGCAGTCGCCGAGGTAACCGACGACGAGATTCACCTCGAGCGCGACCTCGACTCCAGTCCCGGAGCGGACACCGGCGCAGCCGGTGCCGGGACGACGGCGGGTGCCGAATCGGCGACCGGCGCCACCGACACGGCGGATCGAGGCGACGACGATGACCTGATCGGCGACGACGACGACGAGTTCGTCGACGACGATGACGACGACCTCATCGGTGACGACGACGATGATGACCTCATCGGTGACGACGATGACGACGACCTCATCGGTGACGACGACGATGATGACCTCATCGGTGACGACGATGACGACGACCTCATCGGCGACGACGACGATGATGACCTCATCGGTGACGACGATGACGACGACCTCATCGGTGACGACGACGATGATGACCTCATCGGCGACGACGATGACGACGACCTCATCGGCGACGACGATGATCGTCGCGACACGCGATAACGTCGCAGCTACGATCCTCGTCCGAGCGAAGCACGCCTTCCCGATCTATCGCCGTTCGGATGACCGATCAGTACCACAGGGGACGTTTCGAACTCGAGAACCGCGTTCCGAGGACGGAGGGCCGTCTCACGTCTCGAGACGGTGTCGAACCGTCAACACCGGAACGTCCGAGAGCCGAACGACTTTCTCGGTGACACTACCGACCAGATACCGGTCCAACCCCGTTCGACCGTGCGTTCCCATCACGATCAGGTCGACGTCGTGGTTCTCCGCGTAGGAGAGAATGCCGTCGTGGGGGCGGCCGTGGACGACCGTGCCGACGGTCCGTTCGTGGCCCCGCTCGCGAAGTCGCTCGACGAGGTTCTCGACGGTCGCCGATCCGGTTCGCTCGGCCTGCTCGAGCGCGGGTCCGGTTTCGACGTTCGCGGCGACCCTCGTCGTGTCGACGACGGTGAGGACGCGGAGCTCCGCGTCGTAGCGCTCGGCGAGGTCGAGCGCGGCCTCGAGCGCCCGCTCCGGAGGGTCGCCGACGTCGGTCGGAAACAGCACGCGCTCGTACACGAACTTGGGTTCGACCCCGAGGACCAAAAGCTGTGTGTCAGCTGTCACCACTGTGCGACGGTGGAACCGAACGTCGGTTACCGACGCCGGGCGGCACTCCGCACTCGATCCCCTTCAGGCGCCGTCGGGATCCCCGTGGGTGACGCCGTCGCGCTCGTCCGCGCTGCGGCGGCGCAGCGCGGCCCGGGCGTTCGACGCCTGGTAGCCGAAGAAGACGTTCGTCCCGTAGGCTTCCGCGACCTCCGTCGCGTGGATCAGGTTGTCGACGTCGACGTCGACGGCGTACAGCTCGATGCTAAACGGCGTCTCGAGCGCGCTCTCGAACCCCTTGGCGATCGTCTCGAGCCAGTAGGTCGTCTCGTAGGCGGTATCGTACAGGGGGACGACGAACTCGTCGACGTACTCTTCGAGGGCCTCGAGGTCGATCCCGGCGCGCTCGTAGAGATGGCCGGGGTACGGATCGGGATACAGCGTCATGTAGACTCGGCCGGGGATGTGCTCGACGGCCTCCGCGACGAACTCGGTGATGACGCTGGCGCGCCACTCGAGGCGATCGTCGTACTCGCTCTGCTGAAAGTTCTGTTCGCAGACGCCACAGCGACAGTACTCCTCCCGGGGAAAGCCGATATCGTCCAACCGCACGTCCTCGTTGGCCGCGGCGCAGTCGTCGATGATCTCGAACAATCCCTCGCGGTAGTCCTCGCGGGAGGGACAGACGTACGCCCAGTCGAAGTACTTGCGATCCCGCGTGGCGGGCCGACCCAGGTCGTCGACCGGGACCAGCGACGGGTCGGCGTCGGCCGCGGCGTTGTCGCCGAAACAGGAGACCATGTTCACCGCGTCTTCGATCGGTTCGGCGGACCTGCCGGTGACGTCTTTGACCTCGTAGAAGCCGCGGTCGAACTCCGGCCACCGTACCTCCTCCTCGTTTCGGGTGACGACGCCGTGCATACGAACGGTGTACGGCTACGGGGCCGTAAGCCGTTCGGATCGACTACCGCTCCGGTTCGTACTCGTACTCGACGTCCGAGGAGCCGCCGAAGGCGACCTTCCAGACGAGCGCGACGACGAACGTGACGATCAGGATGGTGCGTACGCGGGACATGTTCGTCCGAAGGGTCGAACGGTGCTTACTTATCGATTTCGGGCACGTTCCGCCCGAGGACGTCGAACGTCCCGTACGGGCCGCTGTAGGTCGTTACCGACGCACTCGAGACCCGTCCGGCGTGTGGGCCGATAAACGGTTACAGCACTCCGTCTCAGTGTTCGATCAGCGACGCGATCCCCTCCCGGACGATCGTCCCGCAGTACGAACACCGAACCCCGTCGTCGACGACCTCGAACCGCGAGTCGACGGGTTCCTCGCCGGTCGAGATACAGCCGTCGTTCGGACAGGAGAGGACCCCCACGACGACGTCGGGGCGCTCGACGCGGTGTTTCTCGACGACGTCGTACTCCCGGACGATGTTGATCGTCGCGTCGGGCGCGATCAGCGAGAGCACGTCGACCTCGTCCTGGCTCAGCTCCCGTCCCTCGACCTTGACGATGTCCTTGCGAGCGAGCCGATCGGAGGGGACGTTCATTCCGACCGAGATCTCCTCGCCCTGGCTGCCGTCGATGCCGAGGATCGCGAGGACGTTCAGCGCCTGTCCGCCGTTGATGTGGTCGATGACGGTTCCGTTGTGAATCTTGCTGACTCGCAGTTCGTGCTCGCTGCGGTCGTCACCACCGTTACTCATCGCTCACACCTCCCTCGCTCAGCAGGAGATCGAGCAGCGCCATCCGAACCGGGACCCCGTTGTGGGCCTGCTCGAAGTAGGCCGCGTACTCCGTGTCGTCGACCTCGGGCGCGATCTCGTCGACCCGCGGAAGCGGGTGCATCACCGTCAGGTCGTCGCTCGCGGCCTCGAGCGTCTCCCTGTCGATCTGATACTCGCCCGCAACCTTCCGGTACTCCGATTCGTCGGGGAACCGCTCGCGCTGGATCCGGGTCACGTAGAGGACGTCCAGGTCGCCGAGCACCGCCTCGAGGTGCTCGTGTTCGCGGATTCCCGTCCGGCCGCCCTGTTGCTGGTGGAGGTCGTAGACGACCTCCCGGGGAAGCTGCAGGCTCTCCGGACTGATGAAGTGCTGGCGGGTGTCGAAGTTCGACAGCGCGTAGGCCAGCGAGTGGACGGTTCGGCCGTACTTCAGATCACCCATGATTCCGATCGTGAGGTCGTCGAGGCCGGCGTTCTCCCGGATCGTGTACAGATCGAGTAGGGTCTGTGTCGGGTGCTGTCCGGCCCCGTCGCCGGCGTTCAGCAACGGAACGTCGACGAACTCGCTGGCCATCGTCGCGGCGCCCTCCTTGGGGTGGCGCAGGACGAGCGCGTCTGTGTAGCCTTCGATCACTCGAACGGTGTCGGCGAGGGTTTCGCCCTTCGTGACGCTCGAGGACTCGACCGAACCCATGTCGACGACGTCCCCGCCCAGACGTTTCATCGCCGTCTCGAAGCTCAGCTTCGTTCGCGTGCTCGGCTCGAAAAAGAGCAGGCCGAGCAACGCCCCGGCGTGGCGATCTGCGACGGCCGACGGATCGGCGGCGATCTCGGCCGCTCGGTCGAGAACGGTCTCGACGTCCGCCCGCGAGAGGTGTTTGCTCGTGATCACGTGGTCGTGGCGCATCTCGTTGGATACGGGGCCTGCAACCCCCTTGAATCTCCCTGTTCGCCGAGGGTGGGTTCGTCGACGGATAAAGAGTTATGCCGTGGCTGTGACAACGTCGCCGATCGTATGGCCGATCGGCTTCGGACCGGGATCGACGCGCTGGATCGCAGACTCGAGGGCGGCCTTCCGAGGGGAGCGCTCGTCGCCTACACCGCCGAGCCGGCCAGCCAGTCCGAACGCCTGCTGTACGAACTGACGGCCGCGTGCGAGACGCGGTATCTCTCCACCGAACGGTCGGTTCGGGCCGTCCGATCGTCGCTCGAGGTCGCCCCCGCGGCGGTCGCCGAGACCCGGGTCGAGCGGCTCTCGGCCGAACGACTCGAGGACGCCTCACGGATCGTCGCCGACCTGGACGAGGAGCGGCTCCTGATCGTCGACACGGCCGATCGCCTCGAGCGATCCGATCCGGACGACTACGTCGCCTTTTTGAACGAGCTGAAGGGGGCGCTGCTCGAGGCCGACGGGGTCGCCGTCCTCCACTGTCTGCGCGGCGCGAAACCCCGAAACCGGACCCGAACCCTCCACGCCGCCGACGCGGTCTTCGAGCTTCGTACCGATCGCGCGGGGGGCCGCCTCGAGACCACTCTCGCGATACCGAAGTTTCGCTACGACGGCCAGCCCGCCGAGGCGATCACGCTCGAACTGACCGACGGAGTCGCGATCGACACCAGCCGAGACATCGCCTGACTGCCCGCCGACGCACCCGCTTTGCACTCTCCAGCCAGGGTTCGCGCTCCTCCTCAGGGAGGAGCAGTCGGGTCGAGACGGACGCGGGATCCGTCGGTTCGGAAAACGGTCACGCGTGTACGGTTGTTCAACGAACGAACGTACCTGAAAACGTGGATTTATGGCCCCCCTCGTACAGGCACGGTAACATGGATCGAAGGGTGGTGACTCGACGCACCACACTCGCGGCGATCGGGGGAACTGCAATCGGACTGACAGCCGGCTGTCTCGGCGGAACCGACGACGAGGACGTCCTCGGAGATCCGGAGTACGTGGAGGGGCGTTCGGACCCCGGCGGGGTATCGATGGAGGACCTACCCGACCTGAGCGGCGAGCTGACGGTGTACTCCGGCCGGAGCGAGCCCCGGATCGGCGAACTGATGGAGCACATCGAGTCGGAGTACGACGAGTTCTCACTCGAGGTGCGCTACGACGACACCGCCGACCTCGTCGGTGCGATCGAGGCCGAGGCCGAGACGCCGGCGGACGTCTTCTACGGGAGCGAGAGCCAGTCGATGACCGACCTGAGAGACGACGGCTACACGGTCGAACTCGCCGACGATGTTCTCGATCGCGTCGACGAGGGGTCCCGGGATCCCGACGGCCACTGGATCGGGTTCACGAGACGGTATCGGGCGATTGCGTACAACACAGAGGCGTACGACGCCGACGACCTCCCGGACGACATCTTCGCCTACGCCGAGGACGACCGGTTCGCCGGTGACATCATGTGGCCCCCAGATCAGGGATCGACCCAGGCGTTCCTGACGGCGATGATCGTCATCCACGGCGAGGACGAGACCCGGGAGTGGGTCGAGACGCTGACCGAGGACCAAGACGCCGAGATCTCCCCGGGCGGGGACAGCGGGCTGGCGCAGGCGGTCACCGACGGCGAGGTTAGCGTCGGGCTGACAAACCACTACACGCTTGCCGACAGCCCCGGCGACGCCTACGACATCACGTTCACGAGCGGCGACGCCGGGGCGATGTACAACGTCACCGGCGGAGCCGTCATGGCCGACAGCGACGACCAGTCGACCGCGGAGGCGTTCGTCGAACACCTCGTCTCGGCGGAGGCCCAGGAGTACTTCGCGACGACGACCTGGGAGTACCCGACGGTCGACGGCGTCGAACCGATCGAGGAGGTGCCAGGAACCGACGAGTTCGAACCCCCGGAGTTCGACCTCAACGAGCTGGCCGACCCCGAACCGGCCCAGGAGATCCTGCGGGACGTGGGCGTGCCGTTCTGAGCACCGTCGCCTCCCATGTCCTCGCTTTCCCCCTTCGAGACCGTCGACGACTACCCGGACGAAGAGCACCGGCGACGCGAGGACGGCCCCGACGAGGACGACGACGAGCGGATGCCGGTCGGGCTCACGCTCCTGGCCGGCGCGGTCGCCGCGACGGTCGTGATCCCGGTGGTCTGGATCGGCGTCGTCGCGCTCAGCGTCGACCTCGATCGGGCCGCCTCCATCGTCCTCCGGCGGGGAATGCTCGACGTGTTGCTCAACACGGTCGTCCTGATCGTCGCGGTGACGACGCTGTCGGTGCTGATCGCGGTGCCGCTTGCCTTCCTCACCGTCCTGACCGACCTGCCGTTCAAGCGGTTCTGGATCGTCGCGCTCTCCCTGCCGCTCGTGGTTCCCAGCTTCGTCTCCGCGTTCTCGTTCGTCTCCGTCTGGGGTCCTCAGGGCCGGTTACAGTCAGCGCTCGCGCCCTTCGGCGTCGAATCCCTTCCCGAAATATACGGGATGCCGGGGACCGTGTTCGTCCTCACGCTGTACAACTACCCGTTCGTCTACCTCACGACGATCGCGGGGCTCCGGGCGCTGGACAAGACCTACGTCGACGCCGCCCGGAGCCTCGAAACCGGAATCCGTGGCGTGTTCGTCCGGATCGTCCTCCCGATGGTGAAACCGGCTATCGCGGCCGGCGCATTGCTCACCGCCCTCGAGACCGCCGGCGACTTCGGCGTTCCGGCGATCCTCCGGCTCAGCGTGTTCACCCGACAGATCTACCTCGAGTACAACGCGCTCGCCCACGACTACGCGGCGATGCTTTCCCTACATCTCGTGGCCATTACGCTCGTGATCCTCCTCGTTGAGTCCCAGGTCCGCAGCCACGAGCGGATCCACGGCAGCGCCCGCGGGAACTCGGGCCCGTACACGATCCGGCTCGGCCGCTGGCGCTGGCCCGCGCTGATCGTCCCCGCCGTGATCGTCGCGCTCGCGATTCTCGTTCCGGTCGGGTTTCTGTTCTCCTGGCTGGTCACCGGGCCCGACGCCTACGCCGGCAGCTTCGGGTTCGAGCCCGGGTACGCGATCAACTCCGTCTACGTCTCCGCGCTGGCCGCGGCCGTCGCCGCCTGCCTCGCGCTCCCGGTGGCGTACCTCGCCGCGCGACACCCCGCCCCGCTCTCGGGAACCCTCGAGCGGGCGACCTACGTCGGCTTCGCCGTTCCCGGGGTCGTCATCGGGCTCAGCCTCGTCTACTTCGCCACCCGCTACCTCCCCTCGGTTTACCAGACGGTGCCGCTCGTGGTCTTCGCCTACGTCGTGCTCTACCTGCCGCTGGCCGTCGGCTCGACCCGGGCGGCGATCCTCTACGTCAACCCGCAGTTCGTCGAGGCCGCCCGATCGCTCGGGAACACGCCGTTCCAGGCGTTTCGCCGGATCACGCTCCCGCTCGTGTTTCCGGGGGTGGTCGCCGGCGCGGCGCTGGTCTTCCTGCACGGGATGAAGGAGCTGCCCGCGACGCTGTTGCTTCGCCCGATCGGGTTCGACACGCTCGCGACGTTCATCTGGGCCGCGGAGCGAAACGCCTACTACGGCTACGCCGCCGTGCCGGCGCTGGTGCTCGTGTTCATCTCCGGGCTCTCGATCCTCGGGGTGGTCTCCCGGGAGTATCCCGACGCGCTGGCGGCCCTTCGCAAGTGGCGCCAGAATCGCGGCGACGCCGCGGACGTCGGAGAAGAGCCGTTCCCCGGTCCGGACGGGACGGGTGACCGGGCGGTGATGGACGGCGGGACGACCGTCGACGCCGCGAGAACCGGCTCGAGGGCGGGCAGTACGGACGACGAGGACTCC
Source organism: Natronococcus roseus (assembly GCF_043677095.1). NCBI lineage: Archaea > Methanobacteriati > Methanobacteriota > Halobacteria > Halobacteriales > Natrialbaceae > Natronococcus > Natronococcus roseus. Next base: position 268,453 of record NZ_JBHLJR010000006.1, on the reverse strand, counting down.
GGGGAACGGGAGGTCGTCCTCGAGCTCGAGGACGTCCGGAAGCGCTACGACGGCCGTCCCGCGGTCGACGGGATCTCGCTGTCGGTGCGCCGCGGCGAGATCCTCACCCTCCTCGGGCCTTCGGGCTGCGGGAAGACGACGACACTGCGACTGATCGACGGACTCGAGCGCCCCGGCGGCGGGACGATCCGGATCGACGGGGAGACGGTCGCGAACGAAGAGACCTACCGCCCCGCCGAGGAGCGCGACGTCGGCATCGTCTTCCAGGAGTTCGCGCTCTTTCCCCACAAGACCGTCGCCGAGAACGTCGCCTTCGGGCTCGAGGACGACGACGGGGAGCGGGCGAACGCGGTCGCGGAACTGCTCGAGCTGGTCGGCCTCTCGGCGTACCGCGACAGCTACCCCGACGAGCTCTCGGGCGGGCAGAAACAGCGGGTCGCGCTGGCCCGGTCGCTCGCGCCCCGCCCCGAGGTGTTGTTGCTCGACGAGCCGCTCTCGAACCTCGACGCCGGGCTCCGAGCCCGGATGCGAAACAGCGTCCAGCGGATCTTAGAGGAGGTCGACGTCACCGCCGTCTGGGTCACGCACAACCAGGAGGAGGCGCTCTCGGTCGGCGACCGGACGGCCGTGATGAACGCCGGCAGGATCGAACAGCTCGCGTCGCCGCGGGCGCTGTACATGGAGCCCGACTCGCGGATGGTCGCCGACTTCCTCGGTCGGGGTGACTACCTCCCCGGTCGCCTCGAGGGAGGAGTCGTCGAGACGCCCCTCGGGGCGTTCGAGCCCGACCGCGTCTCCCTCCCCGAGACCGAACGGGCGATCGAGGTCCTCGTCCGTCCCGACGACGTCGCGATAGCGCCGTCGTCGACCGGCGACGGACGGATCGTCGGCCGCCAGTTCAACGGGGAGACGGTCCGCTACCGGATCGAACTCGAGGGCGGCGAGCGCGTCTCGAGTCGCCAGTCCCACGACGACTGGTACGACGTGGGAACGTCGGTCGACGTCTCGGTGACGGCGACCCACGCGCTGCCGGCGTTTCCCAGGGCGTAGCCACAGTATCGGACGACCCGATCGGAGAACTGGGGATACTCTCAGTAGTTGGTAATACGTTTCCTTATTTAGTTTGGCCTGTGAACTGAACGGCGAATCGTTACGTAAATGCCGCCTCTTCTATCAACTAATAGGGGTTTTGAGGAAGTCGTGCTGAATACAGCGCGCGTATGGAACGGAGAAGCATACGCCGAGCGAAGCGAGGCGTTTCACCGACTGCGAGCCCCGTGGGCGAGCCGTCGGCCTTTTCTCATCGAAGCTTTTTGCCGGGGGTTGAGGCTGACGCCTTCGGCGTCAGCCGATGTCCTCGGTAAAAAAGTTCGCAGGATTCAGCACGCAGTTTCTGACAGAATCTGAGTAGAACGTTCAGCCTTTGCTGAATACAGAGCGCGTGTCATGTATTTGCGAATGCTGCTCTCTCAATCGACAATGCCTAGCAGTTCGCCGACAGCGACCACCGCTCGCCGACGATAGCGTCCCAGCCTGAGCAATAGAGAATACTCCAACCCGAGCGGAAACTCATACTCCTCGCGGAGCTACGGATCGGCCAACCTTACTGACAGTTTGCGATGGTATCGAGGAGATGGAACCGCTTGCGACAGCTAAAATCGATGACTATGTTCTGTTTGGTGATATCCGATCAAGTATTACAGTACGTTGTATACTCTGCATCGAATTCTCGTGGCGGTGGTTGCTGGAATTGTGAACACATATCCTTCGATCTGTAGGGGTTTTCCAATACGGTCAATAACCCCTCGAACTTGGATAGATCCCCAGTTTCGAGATACTCATCCAGTGCCTCTTCAACTAGGTAGTTGCGGGGGATATACCGTGGGTTGGCTTCCTGCATCAACTCCTCATCTAGGCCGACAGCAGCCAATTTCTTCCTAAGCTGTTCGAATTCTGCAGTTGCAAACACTGGGTCATCAAACGTACCGGGCGTCTCTAATTCGAGGAACGTATTGGTATAGTCTGCGTTCGATTTGCGAAGCCATTCCAGGAACTCATCGACGAGTTCTTCCTCATCATCCGAGCTGATCCCCAGTTTCTTCCGCATCATCGTGTAGTATTGCGCATCAAATCGATCCTCGAATTCGGTTAGTTTGGCTTCGAGTTCGTCATACGTGAGCGCTGATTGTGTACACAGCGGTTGGAGTGCCTCTGCGAACCGTTCAAGATTCCACCGCAAGATGGGGCGCTGGTTTCCGAACGCATACCGCCCGTGCTTATCGATCGAACTGAAGACCGTCTCCTCATCATAGTAATTCATGAACGCACAGGGTCCGTAATCAAACGTTTCTCCGTCGATACTCATGTTGTCCGTATTCATGACGCCGTGGATGAATCCGACACGCAGCCAGTCGACAACCATCTCGATCGACGACTGCATGACTGCATCGAAGAACTCCAGGTATGTGCGATCCTTTGCAGTTAGCTGCGGGTAATGCCTGTCGATAACATAGTCGGTGAATCGCTGTAGTTCGTCGGATGTTTGGCCTGCAACGTACTGGAAGGTCCCGTATCGAATGTGGCTGTTCATCACTCGGACGAGGATGGCTCCAGGTTCTGTCCGTCGTCGGTCGACTGCTTCGTCAGTTTCGACGACCGACAGGGCTCTCGATGTGTTGATGTTTAGATTCTGCATCGCATACGAGTACAGATACTCTCTGAGCATCGAGCTGACAGTTGCCTTGCCATCGCCCCGTCTGGAGTACGGCGTTCGACCAGAGCCTTTCAGTTGAATATCGTATCTATTCCCATCGTGTACGTGTTCGCCGAGTATCATCGCTCTCCCATCGCCCAGGACGGTAAAACTTCCATACTGGTGGCCCGCATATGCCTGGGCGATCGGTTCTTCCAGGAGGTCCTGGCCTGCTAGAATTTCAGCATTGAGCTCCGCGGTATCCAATCCAAGATCAGCACATAGTCCGTCATTAAGAAGCAGAATTTCGGGATCAGCGATACTTTTGGGCGTTACCCTCGAATAAAGGCTTGAGTCTACATTTTTGTAAGTGGTATCAAATGAAAAGGGCATTTAGTTTCATGCGGGATTATCTCGCTTGCGTTATTAATGTTATCTTTGAAAATGCTAAGAGTCGATCGGTTAGAGAGGGTCAAAGGGGCGTGTGCTACATACACGCTCTCTATTCAGCAGGCCCCTCTTGATAGCTATGGGAGAACCCGATTGCTGCTCCGTTGCCTGTTCGACTTGTACGGAACGCGAGTCTCATACCCCACTCTGAATAACGAAATCGTGCTTACTGGTATAGACGGCTCGAGCCGTCCGAAGGGAACGAACAGCGATGTGTCTGGAGGGGGTTTACGAAAACTGCAAAAACGGAACCGTTACTCCTCGGCGCCTTCGAGCTCCTCGACGATCTCGTCGGCGTCGACGTCGGCCTCCTCGAGGGCCTCCTCGATGTCGGCTTCGCCGCCTGCGCCGCCGCCCATACCGCCCATCATGCCGGGCATGCCCATGCCGCCCATGCCGTCGATGACCTCCTGGACGATGACGCGGTCGACGCCCAGCTTGTCGATGACGTCCTGGCCGATCTGCTGTTTGCCCATCATCCACTGCTGGTTCATCGTCATCTGGGGCGTGGCCTCGAGGTAGAGCGTCTCCTTCTCGACGACCTCCGTCTCGAACTCGGGCTCGGCGTCCTCGTCTTCCTCGTCCTCGTCGGACTCGACGGGGACCTCCTCCTCGACCTCGTCGGTCTCGATCCAGAGATCGGGCTCCATCCCGAGGTACATCTCGAACAGGCCGGCGGCCTGCTGTTCGATGTCGTCGACCTCCTCGACGACCTCGTACTCGTACTCGACGTCCTCACCCGCGAGCGGGTGGTTGAAGTCGACGCGGGCGCGGCCGCCGACGATCGTGCTGATGTAGCCCTGCTTGCCGTCGATCTGGACGTTCGCGCCGGGGTAGCGGTCGTCCTCGTCGATCTTCTCGGCGCTGACGGTCTGGACGTCGTCCGGATCGTACTCGCCGAAGGCCTCCGCGGCCTCGATCGTGACGGTGCCGGAGTCGCCGACCTCGCCGCCGATGATCGCGTCCTCGACCTCGTCGAAGATGTGGCCCTCGCCGAGGACGAGCGTTCGCGGCTCGAACTCCTCGGCCTGGTCGGCGACGCCCTCCTCCTCGGCGACCTCGGGGTCGGTCGTGTCGACCAGCTGGTCGTCCTCGGTGGTGTAGGCGGTGTAGGCGAGCGTTACGAAGTCGCCGGCCTGAAGCCCCTCGGCTTCGTTGGCGTCTTCGTTCTCGTCGACGTCATCGGCCTGCGCTTCGGCTTCGGCTTCCTCTTCCTCGGTCATACGTTGTACGTCCGCCCGTCCACATTTAAGTACGACGTTTTCTCCCGAGAGCAACTGTTACTTAGGACCCGTCCACCTTTTCCGACGTATGTACGAGGTTGAGGTCAAAGTGCCCGCCGATCTCGAGGCCGTCCGCGCTCGGCTGGACGAACTCGAGGCGACGCCGACGGGCGCCGTCGTCCAGGCGGACACCTACTACGACGCGCCCCATCGTTCGTTTCCCGAGACCGACGAGGCGCTTCGGATCCGCTCGGAGCGCCCCGAGGACGACCCCGACGAGACCCGCCTCACCTACAAGGGACCCCTCGTCGACGACGCCTCGAAGAGTCGCGAGGAGGTCGAAACCGCCGTTGGCGACGGGGAGAAGGTCGACGCCGTCCTGACGAAGCTCGGCTTCGAGCCCGCCGCGACGGTCCGCAAAGAGCGCGACCGATTCGAACTCGAGGGGTACGCGATCACCCTCGACTCGGTCGACGGCGTCGGCGAGTACGTCGAGGTCGAGACGGAAGTCGACGATGAAGCCGACCTCGAGGACGCCCGCGAGGGCGCCTTCGGCGTCCTCGAGCGACTCGGACTCGATCCCGACGATCAGCTTCGGACGTCGTACCTGGAGCTGTTGCTCGAGTCCGGATAGGCGACTCGCCGAACGTCACGCGGAAGGGACAACCCGTCGCAACCACCAAGATTGGTCATCGATGTACCGTATCCGACAGTATTACCCCTCAGCATTTTCTGGTCGGAATCTGTTTCCGCAAGTTATAGAACCACGCTCGGTCAACTCCCAGTAATGAGTCAGCGGAATATCCGGGTCGAGCCGATCGACCGCCAGGCAGTAGAGGATCAGGAGGTCGAAATCGTCGAGCGAAAGGGGATCGGTCACCCCGACTCGATCTGTGACGGCGTCGCCGAGAGCGTCGCCGGGGCGCTCGCCCGCGAGTACATCGACCGCGTCGGCGAAGTGCTCCACTTCAACACCGACGAAACCCAGCTGGTCGCCGGCGAGGCCGCGCCCGCCTTCGGCGGCGGCGAGGTCGTCGATCCCATCTACCTGCTGATCGTCGGCCGCGCGACCAAGCGCTACGAGGGGCAGGCGATCCCCGCCGAGACGATCGCGCTGCGGGCCGCCCGCGAGTATCTCGAGGAGACGATCCCGCAGCTCACCTACGGCGAGGACATCGTCGTCGACGTCAAGCTCGGCGAGGGCAGCGGCGACCTTCAGGAGGTCTTCGGCGAGGACGAAGTGAGCGTCCCGATGGCCAACGACACCAGCTTCGGCGTCGGCCACGCGCCACTGACCGAAACCGAGCAGATCGTCCTCGAGGCCGAGCGCCGGCTCAACGGCGAGTACGCGAGCACCCACCCCGAACTCGGCCCCGACGTGAAGATTATGGGCAAACGGGAGGGCGATCGGATCGACGTCACCGTCGCCGCGGCGATGGTCGACGAGTACGTTGCCGACATCGACGAGTACGCCGACGCGGTCGAGTCGGTCCGCGAATTCGTCGGCGAGGTCGCGGACGACCACACCGACCGGGAGGTCGACGTTCACGTCAACACCGCCGACGACTACGAGGAGGGGTCGATCTACCTCACCGTGACTGGGACCTCCGCCGAGCAGGGCGACGACGGCTCCGTGGGCCGGGGCAACCGCGCGAACGGCCTCATCACCCCCAACCGGTCGATGTCGATGGAAGCGACCAGCGGGAAAAACCCCGTCAACCACATCGGGAAGATCTACAACCTGCTCTCGACGTCGATCGCCGAGTCGGTCGTCGACGACGTCGACGGGATCCGCGACCTGCGCGTTCGGCTGCTCTCCCAGATCGGTCGCCCGATCGACCAGCCACACGTCGCCGACGTCCACGTCGTCACCGACGAGGGCGTCGCCCTCGAGGACGTCGAGGAAGACGTCGAGACGATCGTCGACGCCGAACTCGGCGACGTCACCGAGATCACCCGCCAGGTGATCGACGGCGAGCTGACCACGTTCTAGCGCTGTTTCGCGTTCGGCCGTCGTTTTCGGCCACCCGGTACCGGCACGATCTCCGTCGTTCGGAATAATCAAGATCGGGTCCGGCCTATCGAGTTACGAATCGAAACACTGGCATGTCCGAAGCGTCCTCCGACTCGAGCGAACCGCTCGACGTCTCCCCCCGGTCGGTCGTCCTCGCCGTCGTCGCGAGCACCTTCTTCGTCGGGTTCGGCGGCGGCGTCATCTTCCCGATCCTGCCGAATCTCGGGGAAGTGCTGGGGATCTCGGCGTTCATGGTCGGGGCGATCCTCGCGGCCAACCGCTGGACCAGACTGGTCGCGAACGCGCCCGCGGGCGTGCTCGTCGATCGGATCGGCACCCGGAAACCGTTCATCGCGGGGCTGGCGATCGAGGGCGTCGCGACGTTCGGCTACGTCGTCGCCCTGCTGGCGGCCCACCCGTCGCTGTGGTTCCTCCCGGACGTCCCCGAGGCCTGGTTCATGGTCGCCCGGGTCCTGTGGGGCGTCGGCAGCGCGCTCGTGTTCGCGACGGCGTACACGATCACGGCCGACGTCAGCGACTCCGGCTCCCGGGGAACGAGCATGGGGATCGTCCGCGCGGGGATCACCTTCGGCTTTCCCGCGGGACTCGTGCTGGGCGGCGTCGTCAGCGAGACCTACGGCAACGCCGAGGCGTTCGTCCTCGCGGCCGCCTTCGCCGGGCTGGCGAGTATCATCGCTTACTTCGTCGTCCCCGAGACCCACGTCGAGGAGCGCGACTCCTCGGTCAAACCGTGGGACCTCGAGCTGACCGTCCCCGCGCTCACCGTCGGGCTGGTCAACTTCGGGCTGTACTTCGCGTACGTCGGCGTCCTGTTCTCGACGCTGGTGATCTACCTGCAGATCGAGGCGCTGACGATCTCGACGACGGTCCTCGGCTACGACCTCGAGTACGGCGCGCAGGGAACGTCCGGGATGCTGATGGCGGTTTCGGTGCTGGCCGGTGCGGTGTTTACGATCGTCGGGGGCGCGCTGAGCGACTCCGTCGGCACACGGGTTCCGATCCTCGTCCTCTTTCTGGTTACGGCCTGCGTCGGCTTCGCGGTTCTGACGGTGGCGCCCTCGCTACCCGCCGTCGTGCTCGCCTGTGCGCTGATCGGTGCCGGTCAGGGCGGCGTCGGCGGCCCGCTGACCGCCTTGCTGGCGGATCTCACCGAGGAGGATCGGATGGGACGGGCGATGGGGACGAACAACGTTCTCGGCGACGTCGGCGGCGGACTCGGGCCGATGATCGCGGTGCCGTTCGCCGAGACGATCGGGTTCGAGGTGATGTACGCGGTGAGCACCGTCGTTCCGCTGCTGGCCGGCGTCGTCCTCGTCGCCGGCGTCTACAGCCATACCGGGAGCCTGAGCCCGACCGTCGAGGAGTCGGCGGCCTGATCGTCCGGGGTATCGCCGCGAGGGCAACGATTTTCACGCGAGCGATACTGCCCCCACCATGGACCTTCACGACGCACTCAGCGGGATCGGCTGTCCGACCATCACGCCGTTCGACGACGGCGAGATCGACGAAGCCGCGCTCGTCGACCTGCTCGCACACCTCCGCGAGGGCGGGGTCGATAGCGTCTTCGCCTGTGGCACCTCCGGGGAGTTTCCGAGTCTCACTCCCGAGGAACGCCGCCGCGTGATCGAACTGACCGTCGACCACGCCGACGGCCCGGTGATCGCCTGCTCGGGCGCGACGAGCGTCGGCGAGGCCGTCGACCACGTCGACAACGCCGCGGACGCCGGCGCGGACGCGGCCGCGCTGGTCCCGCCCTATTTCACCCCGGCGAACGCTCCCAGCGGAAACGAGCGATTCTTCGAGCGGATCGCCGAGGAGACGACCCTGCCGATCGTCCTCTACAACATCCCCCAGTACACGGGCCAGCGAATCGAACCCGAGACGGTCGCGGCTCTCGCCGAACGGGACGAGTTCGTCGGAATCAAGGACTCGAGCGGCGATCTGACCTACTTCCAGTCGCTCGTCCGAGAGACTCCCGAGGCGTTCCGCTGTCTGATGGGGTACGACTCGCTGCTCGTCCCGTCGATTCGGCTGGGCGGGGACGGCGGAATCAACGCGCTGTCGAACGTCGTTCCGCGGACGTTCCGCGAGGCGGTCGACGCGGCCGAAACCGAGCGCGGACAGGATCTCCAGGCCGAGGCCATCGCCCCGCTGTTCGAGACCTGCGGCGCCTACGGCTTCGCCCAGGCGACGAAGACGGGGCTGGTCCACCGCGACGTGATCCCCTCGGACGAGGTCCGCCCGCCACTGGTCTCGACCGACGACGCCGCGGCCGACGAGATCCGGACGGTGCTCGAGGAGAGCCTCGCGGTCGCCGAGCGCTAACGCCCCCGGCTCGTAATCCCCTTATACTCGCACCCGGCTACGATTCGGTATGCACCCGCCGGGAGCCGACACCGTCCTCGTCCGCCACGGGGACATCAACACCAAGAGCAACACCGTCAGGCGGTACATGGAGGGACTCCTCGCTGAGAATCTCGAGGCGATCCTCGACGACCGGTCGGTTCCCGGGGAGGTCGAGCACCGGTGGAGCCGACTCCTGATCCACACGACCGAGGAGGCAGTCGAAGACGCGACGGCCGCAGCGGCCGACACGTTCGGGGTCGTCTCCGCCAGCCCGTGTCTCACGGTCGGCACCGAGCAGGCGGCGATCCTCGAGGCCCTCGAGGAGATCGCACGCGCCCGCTACGACGGCGGCAGCTTCGCCGTCGACGCGCGACGAGCCGACAAGGAGTTGCCCTACGACAGCGAGGACCTCGCCCGAGAGGGTGGATCGACCGTCTGGGATAGCGTCGCCGACGAGTTCGAGCCCGAAGTGGACCTCGACGACCCCGATCTGACCTTCGGCGTCGAGGTTCGCCGGGAGGGAGCCTTCCTCTCCCTCGAGAAGCGGTCCGGCCCGGGCGGGCTTCCGCTCGGCGCCCAGGAACCGGTCATCGCGATGATCAGCGGCGGGATCGATTCGCCCGTCGCGGCCTACGAGATGATGAAACGCGGAAGCCCGATCGTCCCGGTGTACGTCGATCTAGGGCCGTTCGGCGGAATCGACCACGAAGCCCGGGCGATGGAGACCGTCCGCGTCCTCTCGCGGTACGCCCCGAACTTCGACACGCAGGTGTACAAGATTCCCGGCGGGGAGACGATCTCCGTCCTCGTCGAAGAGATGGAGGAAGGACGGATGCTCTCGATGCGACGGTTCTTCTACCGGGCCGCGGAGGTGCTGGCCGAACGCGTCGACGCCCACGGGATCGTCACCGGGGAGGCCGCCGGCCAGAAGTCGAGCCAGACGGTCCAGAACCTCGGCGTCACGAGCCGCGCGACCCGCCTGCCGATCCACCGGCCGCTCCTGACTCGAGACAAGAACGAAATCGTCGCCCAGGCTCGCGAGATCGGAACCTTCGTCGAGTCGACGATCGACGCCGGCTGCAACCGCGTCGCGCCCGACAGGGCCGAGACGAACGCTCGGCTGAAACCCCTGCTCGCGGCCGAGCCGGACGACCTCTTCGAGCGAGCCGAGGCGGCCGCACGGGGCGCTGAACTGGTCGAACCCTGACGCGTCGATCCTCCGCAACCCACGCCGCTATAGCTTTCCGTCCCTTCCGCTCCGGGTGGGACTGAAAGGGGCGTCCCGGCTCGAGTTCGAGGACTCGAGCCGGGACGGGGCTTTCGATAGTCCCCACCGTTCGGCAGTTCAGACCGCCACGACGAGGAGACGAAACGCCCATTACCCAGACATACCCACCACCGAACAGTGACTCGCGTCTGTCTCGTCGGCGATCCCGAGGTGAACCTCCAGTACGAACTGCTCTCGAGGGAGACCTCCCGCGAGGCGCTCGCGACCTACGACCTCGAGCGGCCCTTCGAGAACGCTCTCGCCGTTCGAACCGTCAGCGTCGGCGCGGCGGTCTCGCTGCTGAACGATCTCGACTGGTATCTCACCCGGTTCGTCGACGAGGCGATCGTCCAGGAGCCCTCGGTCAGCGAGACGGAGTGGCTCTCGCGGTCGCTGGCGACCGAGCTTCGAAACGGCGCCCTTGAGGCCGGCGACACCGGGAAGTTCTGCAAGATCTACGGGCTCGAGCGCCCGGAGGAACCAGACGGGGATCAGGACGACGAGACGGCAGACGGTCCCGAGAGCGCCCCGGCAAGACCGCGGCTCGTCGAGCCGCTGTACGTTCGTCGCACCGACGGCGAACTCCCCGAGTACGACCTTCGGGACGTCACGGACACACTGGTCGTCCGACTGACCGAAGCGGAGCACTCGCCGTAGCCGACGGTCTCGGTTCCCGATCGCTCCTCACTCGTCGGCACCGAGGTCGAACTCGTGGGCGTCTCCGGAACGGTCGACGATCGTCGCGGATCCCTCACCGACCGGATCGCTGCCGTCGGAGATCCGGACCAGCCGACCCACCGTCACCTCCTGTTGTGCGCAGCTGTCGGCGTCGTCACCGTCGTCGGCGACCGCCTCGAGTCGGATCGCTCCCGCTTCGAGTGCCGCCGACTCGAGACCGAGTTCGTAACAGAGGTTCGGCCCGCGGGCCTCGAGCGCGACGAGCGAGGCCTCGTCGAACGCGGTCTCCTCGAGAAACGTCTCGGCTTCCTCGTCGACGTCCCGTTCCGCGAGCCACGCGTCGGCGTCCTCCCGGTCGGCCAACAGCGTCGCGGCCGGCTCCGAGCGCGGCTCGGTGGTGGTAAACGCCGCGTCCTCGATCGACGGACTTCCGTCCTCGTCCCCGTCCCCTCCCCCGTCGTCGTCGGTTTCCTCGCCGTCGTCCGCCCCGGTATCTTCGTTCTCGTCGTCGTCCGCACCGTCCTCGCTCTCCCGGTCGTCGTCGGTCGACGTCTCGCCGTCTGTGGTTCCGTCGTCGTTCGTTCCGTCGTCAGCGTCCGACGGGTCGTCGCCGATGCAGCCGGCGAGGAGGGCGATTCCACCAGCCGTCCCGGTCAACAGCTCGCGTCTGGAGCGACGTTTCATACATCCGACTGATGGGGCGTGAGATAAAGAGCGTTCGCCAAGGTGAAAGAGCGACTGTAGCGACCGCTAGTCGAAGAGGCCGGTCGAGAGGTAGCGCTCGCCGCTGTCCCAGAAGACGGTGACGACCAGCGGACAGTCCTCGAGGGTCCCGCCGTCGGTCTCGGGGGCCGTCTGGGGCTGTCGGTCGAAGACGTCCGGAACCTCGGGACAGCCGGCCTCGGGTTCGGCGATCTCCGCGGCGATCAGGTTCGCGACGAGGCTCGTCGCGCCGCTGGACTGGCCGACGAGGATCCCCTCCTCGCGGGCCAGCCGGCGACACTCGTCCTCGGCGTCCTCGAGGCGAACCGTCTCGACGCGGTCGATCAGGTCGACGTCGAGGTTGTCGCTGACGAAGCCCGGCCCCATCCCCTGGAAGTCGTCGTTACCGGGTTTGCCCGTCGAGAGGACGGCGTTCTCGGCCGGCTCGACGGCGACGACATCCATCTCGGGGAACTCCTCGCGGAGTCGTCGCCCCGTCCCGGAGAGGGTGCCGCCGGTGCCGACGCCGGCGACGAAGGCGTCGACCTCGCGGTCGCCGACCTGGTCGAGGATCTCCTCGCCGGTCGTCCGGTAGTGGGCCTGCGGGTTGGCGGGGTTCTCGAACTGGCCGAGCTGGACCGCTCCCTGGGCCTCGAGCTCGTCGGCGCGCTCGCGGGCTTCCGTCATCTCGCCCTCGACGAGCTCGAGCTCGGCGCCGTAGGCGGCCATGATCCGCCGTCGCTCCTCGGATTTCGAGGCCGGCATCACGATCGTCAGATCGTAGCCGCGAGCGGCCGCGACCAGCGCGAGGCCGATCCCGGTGTTGCCGCTGGTAGGCTCGACGAGCCAGTCGCCGGGCTCGATCAGTCCCTCCTGCTCGGCCGTTCGAATCATCTCGAGGGCCGGCCGATCCTTGGCCGACCCTCCGGGGTTGAAGGATTCGACCTTGGCGGCGACGGTCGCTCCCTCCGGCGAGTCGACCTGGACGAGCGGCGAGCCGATCGTGTCCAGGATGCTTCCCTTCATTGCGAGCGCGTAGGAAGCCAAGACGTAAACCCGTACTGGCCCTCGCAGGACGTGCCGGTGTCGGCGGCCGGGAGCGAGCGGGCTCGACGGACTACGGCTGTGGCACCGACTGCGACTCGCCGTCCGCGCCCGCGATCCGCTCCTTGGCGTAAGTCTCGGCCGCCTCGAGGACGGTCGTTCCCTCCTCGTCGGCGCGTTCGATCATCCCGCGCAGCCGTCCCTCGATCGCCTCGGCCTCCGCGTAGGCCTCCTCGTAGCTGCCGCCGAAGTGGTCCTTGGCGACGGTGATCAGGCCGCCGGCGTTGATCACGTAGTCGGGCGCGTACAAGATGCCGCGCTCGCGAAGCGCCTCCGCGTGGCGGCGTTCGGCCAGCACGTTGTTCGCGGCGCCCGCGACGATGTCACACTCCAGCGTGGGGATCGTCTCGTCGTTCAAGATACCGCCGATCGCACACGGCGCGAAGACGTCACAGGACTGGTCGTACACCGCGTCGGGTTCGACGGTGTCGGCGCCGTGCTCGGCCGCGAACGCCTCGAGGGCTTCCCGGTTTACGTCCGAGACCGTCACCGCGGCCCCGGCCTCGAGCAGCTCCTCGGCCAGCGATCGCCCGACCTTGCCGAGTCCCTGGACGACGACCTCGAGGCCCTCCAGATCGTCGTCGCCGTAGACGTGGTCGACGCAGGCCCGAATTCCGCAGAACACGCCGTGTGCAGTCACGCCCGACGGATTCTCTAGCCCGTCGCTCGCGCCGACGACGTGGTCGGTCCGGCGGGCGACGACGTCCATCTCCGCGGCGCTCGAGTTGATGTCGACCGACGTGATGTACCGTCCGCCCAGACGGTCGACCGCGCGGCCGTAGGCCTCGAGGGTCGCCTCGGTTTTGACCTCGTCTGGGTCGCCGAGGACGACCGCTTTCCCGCCCCCCAGCGGGAGGTCGGCCGCGGCCGCCTTGTACGTCATCGCCTGAGAGAGTCGCAGGACGTCCTCGAGGGCCGCCTCCTCGGAGTCGTAGTCGAGGATCCGCGTGCCGCCCAGCGAGGGCCCGAGCGTCGTGTCGTGGATCGCGACGATCGCTCGCAGCCCCGTCTCCGGATCCGTGAAGTACGATACCTGCTCGTGGCCGGCGTCGCCGATCGCGTCGAATACCATACTTAATATCTCTTTCGCTTCCCGTAAAAATGTCATCGGTCCGCTCGCCGAAGCGCGGCGGTTAAGCCCCCGGAGACGGAACTCGAGGGTATGAGCCTCGAGACCATGCGACCGAACCCGACGTGGGACGCCGCCTCCTACGATGACGCCGTCGACACCCTCGCGGCCCACCGTGACGAGGTGACCTACCGGGTCTGGGCCGGCGACTGGTGTAAGGACTGCCGAGCGCTGCTTCCCGACTTCGCCGCGGCGCTCGAGGCAGCCGAGGTCCCCGAGGAGCGAATCGAGGAGATCAGCCTCGACGAAAACAAGGAGGGACCGAAGGTCGACGCCTACGACGTCGAGTACATTCCGACGATCGTCGTCGAGGACGACGACGGCGCGGAGCTCACCCGGTTCGTCGAGGAGGAGCGCGTCCCGCCGGCCGTCTGGATCGCGGGCCAGCTCGAGCAGGAACTCGAGACCGAAACGGTCTGAGCCGTTAGAACGGCACGTCGTCGCCCAGCTCTCCGTCGGCCTCCGACGCCGCGAGCCAGTCGAGGGCCTCGTCGGCGTCGTGGGTCGGCGGCGAGCAGGTTCGATTTCTGCAGACGTACAGCGTCGGCTCGCCGTCGCGAGCCTCGCGGCCGGCCCAGATCGGGGGTGCGTCCTCGAGTCCCAGCGCCGCGAGCCACTCCTCGAGCCCCTCGGCCGTCGGCGGTCGGAGCGCGAACTGTCGATCGGGCAGGTACCGCGAGCCGAACGCCTCGCGCCACTCGTCGGGCAGTTCGTCGGCCGCGACCGTGATCTCGAGGGGTCCCGCTTCGAGGCGATCGGCCGCCAGACACAGCGTCACGTGCTGGAGGGCGTTCGACTCGAGGCGGCCCGCGTGGGTTCGCAGGACCGACGCCGCGATCCCCTCGAACTCGTCGTCCTCGTCGGCAAAGTCCTCGAGCGCGAGCAGGGTCTCGACCGCGACCCCCGCGGCGGCGGGCGTCGACTGGTCGGTCAGCTCCTGGGGCCGGGTGACGAGCGACTCGCCGCTCTCGGGCGTGAAGTACAGCGTCTCGCGCTCGGCGTCGTAGAACTCGGCCTCGATGCCGCGAGCTAGCTCGAGCGCGAAGGCGAGGTGGTCGACCTCGCCGGTGGCCTCGTAGCAGCCGAGCGCCCCGCGGGCGAGGAAGGCGTAGTCCTCGAGGTAGCCATCGACCGCTACGTCTCCATCTTTGAATCGCCGCGAGAGCCGACCCTCCTCGGCGTTCCAGAGCCGGTCGCGAACGAACTCGAGGGCGTCTGTCGCCATCTCGGCGTAGGCGTCCTCGCCCAGTGCGAGGGCGGCCTCGGCGCAGGTCGAGATCATCAGGCCGTTCCACCCCGCGAGCACCTTCTCGTCCCTGTTGGGTCGCGGACGCTCCTCGCGAGCTTCGAACAGTTGTTTGCGTGCGCTCTCGAGACGCTCCTGGACCTCGCGCTCCTCGAGATCGAACCGGTCGGCGAGTTCGGGAATCGAGGCCGCGAGGTTGGGCTGGTTCCGTCCCTCGAAGTTGCCCGACTCCGTGACGTCGTACCGGGCACAGAAGAGGTCGGCGTCGGTTTCGTCCCCGAGGACGGTCCGGACCTCCGCGGGCGTCCAGACGAAGAAGGCGCCCTCCTCGCGCTCGCCGGTTTCGGGATCCTCGCTCTGGGCGTCCAGCGTCGAGAAGAAGCCGCCCTCGTCGTGGGTCAGCTCCCGGGAGACGAACTCGAGGGTCTCCCGGACGGAGTCGGCGTAGCGCTCGTCGCCCGTGAGCCGGTAGCCCGCGAGCAGCGCTCGGGGGATCTCGGCGTTGTCGTACAGCATCTTCTCGAAGTGGGGGACCGTCCAGTCGGCGTCGACGCAGTACCGGTGAAAGCCGCCGCCGACGTGGTCGTACAGTCCCCCCTCGATCATGGCGGTGAGCGAGCCCTCGAGGACCTCGCGATACTCGTCGCGTCCGGTGCGGTCGTACGCCCGGGCGAGGACTCGCAGTCGGGCGGGCTGGGGGAACTTCGGCCCGCCGGAGCCGAAGCCGCCGTTCTGGCGGTCCGCGCCCCGGAGGGCGGCGTCGGCCGCCCGTTCGAGCACGTCGCTGGATGGCGGCTCCGCGGCGCCGATCGAGTCGGGCGTCTCCTCGAGCTGATCGCGGGCGGCCTCGGTCCACTGGTCGGCCCGGTTCTCGATCTCCTCACGGTCGGTCTCCCAGGAGTCCGCCAGCCCCTCGATGAGGTCGAGAAAGCCCGGCTGGCCCCGCTTCGAGCGCTTCGGGAAGTACGTGCCGACGTAGAACGGCTTCCCCTCGGGCGTGAGCCAGGCCGACAGCGGCCAGCCGCCGCCGCCGCTGACCAGCTGGCAGACGGTCATGTAGATGCTGTCGACGTCGGGTCGCTCCTCGCGGTCGACCTTGATGGGGACGAAGCGTTCGTTGAGCAGGTCGGCGACCTCCTCGTCGGCGAAGCTCTCCTCCTCCATGACGTGACACCAGTGACACGCCGAGTAGCCGATCGAGAGGAAGATCGGTTTGTCCTGTTCGCGCGCGGTCTCGAGGGCCTGCTCGTCCCAGGGCTGCCAGTTGACGGGGTTGTCCGCGTGCTGGCGCAGGTAGGGACTCTCCTCCTCGTCGAGCCGATTGCGCTCGGTCGGGGTGGTCATGGGATGACCTACGATCGGACGCCGGAAAAGCCCGACGTACCCGCGAACGCGATCATGGCGTGACGACGCGCTCGAGCCCGCGCTCCTCGCGGCCGGGACGCGGCGCCGCCGTTCAGGTCGGATCCTCGAGTTCGAACTCGATCCGTTCGACGTCCTCGCCCTTCGAGACGTGGTCGGTGACGCGTATCCGCCCGATCTCGCCGAGTCGGGAGACGTGGGTGCCGCCGCAGGGACACAGATCGAACGCCTCGATCTCGACCACGCGGAGCGGGTCGACGGAGTCGGGGATCAGATCCAACAGTGCGCGACCCTCGTCGACCGCGTCCTCGACGGCTGGCCGCGGACGGTTCTCCTTGGTAACTGGGAGGTCGCGCTCGATCGCCTCGTTCGACCGCCGTTCGATGCGTGCGAGATCCGCGTCGTCGAACGACGCGGGCTCGAAGTCGATCCGCGATCGATCCGGGTAGACCTGGTTGCCGGCGGTGCCCGCCCCGTACTCGTCGAGGACGACGCGAGAGACGACGTGTTGGGCGGTGTGCATCCGGCTCAGTTTGCGGCGACGCTCCTCGTCGATCCGACCCTCGACCGTCGTCCCCTCGGTCGGGAGTTCCCCCGCTCGGAGCTCGACGTCGTGGCGCACGTCGCCGTGGTCCTTCCGGACGTCGACCACGTCCGCGCGGCCGCCGTCCCACTCGAGGACGCCGCGGTCGGCGGGCTGGCCGCCGCCCTCGGGATAAAAGTAGGTCCCGTCGAGGAAGACGCCGTCCTCGCTCGTCTCCGTGATCGTCGCGGTGAACGCGGTCACGCCGTCCGCGTCGGGGAGGTATCGCAGGTCGGTCATCGATCGACGTTGCGTGCGGAGCCCCAAAGACGCTGACGCTCGCTCTTCGGCGGGCGTCCCTCTCCCTCGCGCTCGTCGGGTTCGGGCGAGCCGCTAAAAGAATCGGTGTCGGTCGGGATCAGTTCGTCTCTTCTCGCAGCAGCCGCCGCAGCACGAGGTGGAGGACGCCGCCGTTCTCGACGTACTCGACCGCCATCGGCGTGTCGACCTGTGCGGTCACCGCGAACTCCGTCGTCTCGCCGTCGTCGTCGGTGGCGGTGACGGTCAGTTCGGCGTTGGGCTCGAGGCCGTCCTCGAGTCCCTCGATCGCGTAGTGCTCGTCGCCCTCGAGGCCGAGCTCTTCCCAGCCCTCGCCCTCGTCGAACTGCAAGGGCAGGACGCCCATGCCGATGAGGTTGTCGCGGTAGATCCGCTCGTAGCTCTTGCCGATCGTCGCGCGGACCCCGAGCAGGTCCGTGCCTTTCGCAGCCCAGTCACGACTCGAGCCGGTGCCGAGCTCCTCGCCGGCCATGACGATCAGCGGGGTGTCCGCCTCGCGGTAGCGCTCGGAGGCCTCGAAGACGGTGGTCTCCTCCCCGGTCGGGTGGTGAACGGTGTAGCCGCCCTCTTTCCCGTCGAGCAGCTCGTTCTCGATGCGGACGTTCGCGAACGTCCCCCGCATCATGACCTCGTGGTTCCCGCGGCGGGAGCCGTAGGTGTTGAACTCGTGGACCGGCACGCCGCGCTCGCTGAGCCACTGGCCGGCCGGCAGCTCCTCGCCGAACAGTCCCGCGGGGCTGATGTGGTCGGTCGTGACCGTGTCGCCGAGGGTGAGCAGCGCGCGGGCGTCGGAGACGTTGTCGACGCCCGGTTTCTCGAGCGGGAAGTCCTGGAAGAACGGCGGCTCGCGGATGTAGGTCGACTCGTCGTCCCAGTCGTAGACGTCGCCCTCGGGGGCGTTCAGGGCCTCCCAGCGCTCGTCGCCCTCGTAGACGCTGGCGTACTTCTCCGCGAACATCTCGGGGGAGACGGCGTCGTGGATCGTCTCGCGGATCTCTTCGGCGTCCGGCCAGACGTCCTCGAGGAACACCTCCTCGCCGTCGTCGTTCGTGCCGAGCGGCTCGGTCTCGAGGTCGACGTCCATCTTGCCGGCGAGCCCGTAGGCGACGACCAGCGGCGGGCTGGCGAGGTAGTTGGCCCTGATCTTCGGGTGAATTCGGGCCTCGAAGTTCCGATTTCCGGAGAGGACGCTCGTCGTCCAGAGGTCGTGCTCGTCGATGGCGTCCTCGATCGGCTTCGGGAGCGGCCCGGAGTTGCCGATACAGGTCGTACAGCCGTAGCCGACGACGTGGTAGCCCAGCTCCTCTAAGTCGTCGAGCAGGTCCGCCCGCTCGAGGTACTCCGTGACGACGCGGCTGCCGGGCGCGAGGCTCGTCTTGACGTAGTCGGGCACCGCGAGCCCCTGCTCGGCCGCGTTGCGGGCCAGCAGGCCGGCGGCGACCATCACCGACGGGTTCGAGGTGTTCGTACAGGACGTGATCGCGCTGACGAGGACGTCGCCGTGGCCGATCTCGACCTCACGGCCGTCCTCGAGTTCGACGGGCACCTTCTCGTCGAGCGCGAGCCCCGGGCCGGCGTCAGTCGCCTCCGCCGTGGCCGTACCGCTGCCGTCACTAATGGCGGGCTCGCCGCCCGCACCCAGGACGCCCTCCTCCCGGAGCAGGTTCGGGAAGTGCTCGTCGAGGTCTCCCATCGGGATGCGCTGGTGGGGCTTCTTGTGGCCCGCGAGGCTCGGCTCGACGTCGCCGAGGTCGAAGTCGACGGTCTCGGTGTACTCGGGCTCCTGCTCGCCGAACAGGCCCTGGGCCTCGAGGTACTCGCGGACGAGCTCGACGTGATCGGGATCCCGGCCCGTGAGCTCGAGGTACTCGAGGGTCTTCTCGTCGACGGGGAACATACTGATCGTCGACCCCTGTTCGGGGGCCATGTTCGAGATGGTCGCCCGGTCGGCGACCGAAAGTTCGGCGACGCCGGGGCCGTAGAACTCGACGAACTTGTCGACGACGCCGACCTCGCGCAGTTTCTCGGTGATGTGGAGCACGAGGTCCGTCGCCGTTGCCCCCTCGGGGAGTTCGCCCTCGAGGCGGACGCCGACGACCTCCGGCAGGCTCATGTTGATCGGCTGGCCAAGCAAGGCGGCCTCGGCCTCGATGCCGCCGACCCCCCAGCCGACGACGCCGATGCCGCCGATCATGGGGGTGTGGCTGTCGGTGCCGACGAGCGTGTCGGGGACGAGCCACTGCTCCCCGTCTTCCTCGCGCTCGTGGACGACGCGGCCGAGGTGTTCGAGGTTGACCTGGTGGACGATCCCCGTTCCCGGCGGGACGACGTTGAACTTGTCGAACGCCTGCTGGGCCCACTTGATCGCGCGGTAGCGCTCCTCGTTGCGCTCGTACTCGATCTCGACGTTCTTCTCGTAGGCATCGGCGCTGCCGAAGTGGTCGACCTGGACGCTGTGGTCGATCACGAGGTCGCAGGGGACCTCGGGTTCGACGACCGTCGGGTCGACGCCCTTGCGGTCCGCAGCCGAGCGCAGCGCCGCGAGGTCCACTACTGCAGGAACACCGGTCAGGTCCTGCAGGACGACCCGCGACACCGTAAACGGCACCTCGGCGTCCGGCACGTCCGGTTCCCAGGATGCCGCGGCGCGGATCGAGTCGGCGTCGATCTGGCCGCCGTCGGCGTTTCGCAGCACGGACTCGAGCAGGATCCGGATGCTCACCGGCAGCTTCTCGAGGTCGCAGAGTCCCTCCTCCTCCAGCACCGTGAGGTCCGCCATCTTGTACGTCTCGCCGTCGTGTTCGAACTCCCGGATCGCCTCCGAAAACTCATCAACTACCATACTCGAGCTGCGAACCCGTGGTATTTGAATCCCTCGAGAATATTCCCTAGAGAACATATACTCCCTATATTTGGCGGCTCGGAGGACCGTTTCAAACGCTCGAGGTGTCCGACGGGAGCGGGCGGGATCGAGGGTCGCTCGAGGAGTTCGTTCCCCCTTGGTCGGAGTTAGTACCCCAGCCGCTCGAGCGTCGCCTCGAGCCGCCCGGAGTACCGACCGCCGAAGAGGTGGGCGTGGACGAGCAGCGGATAGAGCCGGTAGACGTACCGCCGCCGGTCGAAGAAGCCCGCCTCGATTCCGCGGCGCTCCCGGTAGCGCTCGAAGAAGGGCTCGCCGAAGGTTCCGGTCCAGTCGACGTAGGCGAGTTCGACCTCGGGATGAGCGTAGTACATCGCGGGGTCGAGAAACGCCGTCACCTCGCCGCCCCGAGAGAGCACGTTCGTGGTCCAGACGTCGCCGTGGATCAGCGCGGGCGCCGCGGGCTCGGAGAGCAGCTTCTCGAGCTCCGAGTAGAGTGTCTCGAGCCGTTTCGCGAGCGAGGGCGACAGCGACCCCGACTCGAGCGCCAGGTCGGCGACGTGCGCGAGGCGCCGGTCGCGGTAGAAGTCGATCCAGGAGTCGGTCCGCGGATTCGGCTGCCGAACGGGACCGGTGAGGGTGTCGCGTTCGAACCCGAACGCCTCGGCCTCGACGCCGTGCAGCCGGGCCAGGTGGTCCGCCGCGTCGCGCGCGACGGTAGGACCGTGGTCGGTCGTCCCCGGGACGTGCTCGATCACCAGCAGGTCGGAGTCGGAGTAATACACGCCGGGTACCGGGAGTTCGCTCTCCGCCGCGAGCGCCTCGAGCATGAACGCCTCGACCTCGAGGGGCGTCTCGCCCGTCTTCGCGACCACCGACGAGCCGTCGGCCAGCTCGACGCGGTGAACGGAGCCGATCTGGCCGCCCTCGAGCGTAGCGGTGCCGACGACGTCGGCCCCGAGCGCGCGAGCGACGGCGTCGGCGATCGACCCCTGCATCGGTTACCCCTGGCGGACGTACTCGACGAACGCGAACCCGTCGCGCTCGTCCCGATCGACCTCGGTCCAGTCGTCGGGGTTCCAGTCGGGGAACTCGGTGTCGCCCTCCGGATCGCGGTGGACTTCCGTGACGATCAGGCGATCGAGCGCGGGAAGGAGCTGCTCATACACCGTTGCACCGCCGGCGACGAACGCTGTGTCGGCTCCGTCGTGGCGCTCCTCGGCCGCGCGTTCGGCTTCCTCGAGGGCGTCCTCGAGGCTCCCGGCGACGACGGCGTTCTCGGGGGTCTCGAGCTCCCGGCTCGTCAGCACGACCGTCGTCCGTCCCGGCAGCGGCCCATCCAGTGCCTCGAGGATGCCCTCGTAGGTTACCCGCCCCATGATCACCGGGTGGTTCATCGTGGTCTCCTTGAAGTGTTCCAGGTCCTCCGGGAGGTGCCAGGGCATCTCGCCGTCCCTCCCGATGACGCCGTTGTCGGCGACGGCAACGATGGCGGCGAGTTCGAGCCCGGTCCCGAGTTTTCGCTCCGTCATTCTGCCACCGCAAAGCGGAGCCCCTCGTGGGAGTCGTACCCCCGCAGCTCGAGATCCGCCACCGAGAACTCGTCGATCGAGGCGTCGCCGATCTCGAGGGTCGGCCGCTCGAGCGGCTCTCGAGAGCATTGCTCGAGCAGCCCGGGGACGTGATCGAGGCGTTCGTCGCCGTCGGCCTCGGCGGGGGCTTCGGACTCGAGCCACTCACGGATCTCGCGGTACTCCTCGCGGTCGTCGACGTCGGCGAGCCGGGACTGCAGAGCCTCGAGGTTGTCGGCGTACCACTCGCCGCGTTCGCCGCGACCGCAGTAGACGTGGGCGTCGACGACGGTGTGAGCGAAGGTTCCGGGTTCGAACCCGGTCTGCTGGGCGACGACCTTCGTCAAGAGTGCGTAGGCCGCGATGTTGAACGGGATCCCGAGCGCGACGTCGCCCGAGCGCTGCGTGAGGTGGCAGTTCAGCCGATCGCCCTGAACGTTGAACACGAACGAGTAGTGACACGGCGGCAGCGTCGAGACGGCCGCGTTCGCGGGGTGCCAGGCGTTGACGACGAGCCGTCGGGAGTTCGGCGAGTCCGAGAGCGTGTCGACGACGTACTGGAGCTGATCGAACGTTCTTTGATCACCCTCCTCGGTGACCCAGCGGTGACTCTCGTCGGGCCAGGACTCGCCCTCGAGCTGGCTCTCGTCGTCCGGAACCGGATACCGCCGCCAGAACCGGCCGTAGGCGGTGTCGAGACGCCCCTCGTCGTCGGCCCACGCGTCCCAGATCTTCGTCTCCTCGCGCAGCTCCCGGATGTGCTCCTCGCCCGAGAGGTACCAGGCGACCTCGTGGAGCATCGAGTTCCAGCGGTAGCCGTCCATCTTCTTGGTCGTCAACAGCGGGAACCCCTCCCGTAGGTCGACCTCGTAGTGTTCGCTGAACGACGAGATCGTGTCGACCCCGGTCCGGTTGGGTTTGTGGGTCCCGTCCGAGAGTACCGAGTCGACGAGCTCGAGGTACTGATGCATTGTGTCTGCCTTTTCGATACTCGGTCTTGTGGGTTCCGAGATCCCTCGGTCAGTAAGAGTCGATATCGAGCCCGTCGATGCGCTCGAAGTGTGCGACGTTTCTCGTGAGCACGGGCTCTTCGTGGACGAGCGCCGTCGCTCCGACGATCGTATCGCCGATGCCGATCGCTCGCCCCGCCGAGGCGAGGCGACCATCGATTCTCCCTGCCTTTTTCATCACCGTGCTGTCGGCAGGGTACACCGTCCGCGTATCGAGAACGAGTTCGATCTGTCGACGACGTTCGCCGGCGTTCTCGACGCGCTCGAGGCTGTGATAGAGCTCGAACTGCGACACCGCCGAGATGCGAAGCGGAACGCCGCGTTCCTCGAGGGACGCGATTTTCCGTTTCGCCACATCGCGGTCCTGCATCACGTCGATAAGGACGTCGGTGTCGACGATCACGAGTCGAGGTCGTCGACGAGGCGATCGAGTTCCTCGCGGGACCGGTCGTCGCGTTCGTGGATCGCCTCCCGCATCTCCTCGGCTTCGTTCTCGGAGAGGATTCCCGACAGGTCGAGCAGCGACCGCTCGCCGGCGATTCGCTCGACGGTGTCGGAGAACGACTCGCCCGCTCGCTTGTGGCTCTCGAGCCGCCGGTACGCCTCCTCGGTGAGCCGAACGTTTCGGTACTCCGTGTCGGCCATGTATACACGTGTGTGCAGCCGGCAGTTAACCGTTGCGGCGCCGACCGTCGGCATCGTCCACTTTCACCGCGCTGTCCAAACCCTCTTTGTCCGCCCGCCCGTCTCCCCGGCCGATGACGAGTCATGCCGGGGCCCGCCTGCTCGCCCTACCGCCGTCAGCCGTTCTCGGGCGCCCGGCCGAGATCCTCGCAGACGTGGACGCGACCCTCGAGCCCGACGCGATCTGGCTGCTCGGTCCCGAACGCGAGGCGCGGGCATTCGCGCAGACGCGACAGGCGTTCGACGCGCCGGCGTTTCACCCACCGCTCGAGACGAACGGGGAAGTCGTCTCCCGTCAGCCGATCGGAACGGAACTCGAGGTTGCGGTCGTTCGGAGTCTCCGCGCGCTTCGCGCGTCTCCCGCGGACGTCTCGAGTGTGCTGTCCGACCCGCGTTCGCGTTCGAGTCCGATCGCGGTCGTCTGTGACGACGTGACGACGACGACGCGACCGACGGCGCTCGAGACGGCCCTCGAGGGGGCAGCCGAACTCGCGGCTGCACTGCCGACCGGTCGGGTGACGACCGTCCTGAGCGGCAGCATCCCCGCCGGCTACGACGAGCTGTGGCACCTCGAAGCCGAGACGGGTACGGTTCGGGCCGTCGAGCACGAGCCGCAACTCGAGTGCGAGCCGGCTGGCGACGATTGTGTCTCCGTTCGGGTTCGAGGTATCGGTCCCGTCGAGGGCTACGGCGGCTCGGCGTCGCTGGCCGTCCTCGAAGTCGACGAAACCGGTGTCGCGGCCGTCGACACGTCGGAAACCTCGAACTTCGGCCTCGAAGCGGTCTCCGGCATCGGTCCGAAGACGGCCGAGCGACTCGCCAACGACGAGGTGACGACCAGAGCCGAACTGCTCGAGACGCCGATCGACGAACTCGCAGACTACCCCGGCGTCGGTCGGGACGGCGCTCGCCGGATGCACCGCCACGCGACCGTGCTCGAGACGGGCGAACCCCGGCGGCTCACCGACGAGTCGCTCCCGGCCGAGGGCGGTCGACCGCCGCTGTGTCTCGACATCGAGACCGACGGACTCTCGCCGACGATCCTCTGGCAGATCGGGGTCTACGACCCGGCCGACGACTCCTACCGGGCGTTCGTCGAGTGCGACGAGCCGGACGATCCGGCGCCGGTGCTCGAGGCCCTCTGTGACTGGCTGTTCGCCAGCCACTCCGACAGAGCGCTGCTCACCTGGAACGGCTGGCGCTTCGACTACCGCCACCTCGGGGCGTTCGTCGCGCGCCACGTACCGTACTACGTCGAGGAGTGGGAGTCGGTACCGAAGTTCGATCTCTACGACTGGGCCGTCCGCGAGGGGCACGCGCTCCTCCCGGGTCGGACGAACAAACTCGAGGACGTCGCCGGCGCGCTCGGCTACGAGGGCACGGGAACCGGCCTCGACGGCGCGCGGACGGCGGCGGCCTACCAACGGTTTCTGCGAACCGGCGAGGAGCTCGACTGGGGTCGCCACGAGGCCTACTGCGAGGACGACTGTCGAGCGCTGTGGCACGTTTACGAGCGACTCCGGGACGCGCCGCGGGCGGCGGATCCGAGCGACGCGTCCCCGGCGGAGGCCGAGGGAGCAACCCCGGCCGGAACGACGGGCGGCGAGCAGACCGGACTGGGTGATTTCTGAGCATGGACACGGACGACACCGCGACCGACGGGAGCCGAGAGGACGTGCCGATCACCGGCGACGAGTTGCTCGAGACCTTCCCCCGCTACCGCGACGAGGAAGACGTCTCCGTCCTCGAGATTCCCGGCCGTGAGGCGTCGACGGTGCCGAACGACGAGGTCCTGCGGCCCGAGCTCGCCGGCCCCCTCGAGCACGACCTGTACGCCCACCAGGCCGAGGCGCTCGCGGCGCTCGAGCGCGACGAGAACGTCTGCGTCGCGACGAGCACGTCGTCGGGCAAGACCCGGATCTACGCCCTCGAGATCGCGCGGAACGTCCTCGAGGCGCGCGCACGCGGCGAGCGTTCGACCGCGTACGTCCTGTACCCGACGAAGGCGCTCTCGCGGGATCAGGAGCGGGAGCTGAACGACTTCTTCGACGGACTCGGACTCGATATTTCGGTTCGGGTCTACGACGGCGACACGGACCCCGGCGAGACCCGACGGCAGATCCGCGAGGAGGCCGACGTCATCATCTCGAACTTCGCGGGCGTGAACACGTACCTGCACGATCACGACCGCTGGGCGCGCTTTCTCTCGACCTGCGACCTCGTCGTGGTCGACGAATCCCACACCTACACCGGCGTCCACGGTATGCACGTCGCCTGGGTGATTCGTCGGCTGAAGCGGGTGCTCGAGTACTACGGCGCCGACCCGCAGTTCGCGCTCACGAGCGCGACGATCGGCAACCCAGGCGAGCACTCGAGCGCCCTGATCGCCGAATCTGTTACCGTCGTCGACGAGGACGGCTCTCCGACTGGACCGCGGGAGCTGGTGCTCTGGAACCCGCCGGCTCGAGCGCGAGCGGACGGTACGGACGACGATTCGACGACCACCGGCGGGAGCGAGGACGAAGCTGACGACGCCGTCGTCGACCGCGTTCCCGCGAGCGTCGAGGCGCCGAAGCTCCTCTCACACCTGTGCTATCACGACGCCCAGACGCTGCTGTTTACGCCCTCGAGGAAGCTCGCCGAGCTGTCGATCAGGCGGGCGTCGACCCACCGCCGCGACCGAAGCCGGTACTACGCGAACCCCGATCGGGAGAGCGAAATCGAACCCTACCACGCCGGCCACTCCCGGGCCAACCGCCACGGGACCGAACACCGACTCAAGACGGGCGCGCTCGACGGCGTCGCCTCGACGAACGCCCTCGAGCTGGGGATCAACGTCGGCGAGATGGACGCGACGGTCCAGCTCGGGTATCCGGGCCAGCGCCAGTCGTTCTGGCAGCAGATCGGCCGCGCGGGCCGCGGGACCAAGCGGGCACTGTCGGTGCTCGTGGCGGGGCATCGTACCCTCGATCAGTACGTTGCGACCAACCCCGACTACCTGCTCGAGACCGACGTCGAGGACGCGGTCGTCGACGTCGACAACGACGCGGTGTTCGCCCGGCACCTCCTGTGTGCGGCGGACGAACTCGCCCTCGACGAGCGCGACGTCGGCGCGTTCGCCGACCGCGACCGACTCGAGCGCGCCGTCGAGATGTGGCGTCGCGCGGGCCGGTTGGCGGGCCACCTCGAGACCGGGGTCTCCCACGTCGGCCCGCCCCGCCCCCAGGGGTCGATCTCGCTGTACGCGACGTCGGGCGAGGAGTACGCGGTCGAACTCGCCGACGGCGTCGACGAGCGCCACGATCCCGAGATGGAGCCCCTCGCGGAGGAGCGAGTCCTGCGGGACTTCCACGAGGGCGCGGTCAGGCTCCACGAGGGCCGGCAGTACGAGGTGTGCGCGGTCGACCACGACTCGCCCCGACCCACGGTGACGCTCCGGCCGACGGACGCCGACTGCTACACCCGGACCCGGACCGACGTAACGGTCCTCGACGCCGTTCCGGAGGCGTCTCGCGAGATCGGCGACTTCACGCTCCACTTCGGGCGCGGACGGGTGCTGGTCTACCACGGCACCTACGACCGGGTCGACGTCGACAGCGGCAAGCCCGAAGAGCAGGGGATTCCGACGGAGAACCCGCCGCTGTCGATCGACACGCAGCTCTGCTGGCTCGAGGTACCCGCCGCTCTCGAGCGGGCGCTCGTCGAGCGCTACCGCGAGTTCTCGCTTGAGGACAAGGACGAAATCGCGGCGACGGCCCACCTCGGCTACGCGGGCGGCCTCCACGCCGCCGAGCACGCGACGATCGGCGTCGCACCGCTCGAGCTGATGGTCGACAAGCGCGACCTGGGCGGGCTCGCGACGCTGTCGATCGACTCACACCTCGAGCGGGAACGGGGCGAGGACGGGACGGCGGGCGAGGCTCCGCGCAACGTCGCCGCGGCCGAGGCGACCGTCAGAAAGATCGCGGACGGGCTCGAGCACGAGCCGAAAAGCGGCTGGTTCATCTACGACGGGATCGACGGCGGACTCGGCTTCTCGCGGGCGATCTACGAGAACTTCGAGGCCGTCGCCGAGCGCGCGCGGGAGCTGATCGCGAACTGTGACTGCGGCCGCGTCGACGGCTGTCCGGCCTGCGTGATGGACGACCAGTGTGGCAACGACAACCGACCGTTACACCGCGAGGCCGCCGTCGACGTGCTGGATCGGTTGCTCGGAAACGAGAGTGGAGAGGCGCTCGAGGTCGACGCGGCCGAAAGCGAGTCCGGCAGGGATCGGCGTCCCCCGCTGTTCTACTCTTGATTCGCGGCACAGCACGACGACTACGGTTCGACGTACTCGACCTCGAGTTGCTCGAAGCAAAACGACCAGACGTCGAGTTGCTCCTCGACGACCATCCAGGTCGGCTTGCCTGTCCCGTGGCCGGTGTCGCGGTTCGTCTTACAGAGGAACGGGCCGCCGTCGGCGACGGCCTGCATGCGGGCGGCCATCTTCCAGGCGTGGACCGGGTGAACGCGCGTGTCGCTCTCGGCGGTCTCGAAGAGGACGGCGGGGTACTCGGGGCCACCCTCCTCGGACGGCTCGAGGTTGTGGTACGGCGAGTACTCCTTGATCCACTCGTACGCCTCGGGATCATCCGGCGACCCGTACTCGCTCGTCCAGGACGCGCCGAGCAGGAACGTGTGGAACCGGAGCATGTCGAGTAGGGGGACCTGACAGCAGACCGCCGCCACCAGCTCCGGTCGCTGGGTCAACACGGCGCCGACGGTCAGTCCGCCGTTCGAGCCGCCCCGGATCGCCAGTCGGTCGCTCGAGGTGTACCTTTCCTCGATCAGGTACTCGGCGGCGGCGATCATGTCGTCGAACGTGTTCTGTTTGTCCTCGTGGCGAGCCGCCTCGTGCCACTCCGTGCCGAACTCGCCGCCACCTCGGAGGTTCGCCTGGGCGTAGACCCCACCCGAACGAAGGAACTCCCGTCCGAACGTCTGAAAGGTCGGCGTCAGGCTGTTCTCGAAGCCGCCGTAGCCGTACAGCAGCGTCGGACTGTCGCCGTCGCGCTCGAGGTCGGCGCGGCGGACGACGAACATCGGAACCTCGGTGCCGTCGGCGGACTCGTACCGAACCTGTTCGACGGTTACGTCGAAGCCCAGCGAGACGTCGGGGCGGTCGAGTTCCGCGACGTCGCCCGTCTCGAGATCGTACCGAAATACCGTCGGCGGCTGGTCGAACGACTGGTAGCTGAAGAACGCCTCGGGGGCGTCGCGGTTGCCGCTCAGCCCGGCGACCGTTCCCGCTCCGGGCAGCTCGACGGATCGCAGGTGGTCGCCGTCGAGGTCGAACACCTCGAGGTCGGCGACGGCCGCGCGCTCGTACTGGATCAGCAGGCGGTCGTCCGCGACGGTCGCGCCTTTGACGATCCCGTCGCGTTCGGGAACGACCTCCGGCAGCTCGGCGGGATCGACCTCGCTACCGCCGTCGGAGAGGTCGAGCTCGAGGAATCGGTAGAAGGGTGCCTCGAGGTCGGTTCGCAGGTAGGCCGTCTCGTCGTGGATCAGCGGCGTGTAGAAGTGGTCGGCGTCGGTGATGACGGGCGTCAGCTCCGTGTCGCCGACGGCGGCGTAGAACAGATCGCTTCGCTCCCAGCCGATCGCGAGCGCGACGAGCAGGTGACGCCCGCTCCTGTCGGTAGTGAGGAGCGGCCACGTCGCGGGATCGTCGATTTCGCGGACGAGCTCGTCCGCGTCGAGGGCGTCGCCGTGCTCGTGGTAGCGGATCTCCTTTTCGAGCTGGCTCTCGTCCTCGAGACCCGTGCGACCGTAGTAAAATCCCTCGGGCGTCCACGCGAACATCCCGGGGTTCACCCGGCCGAGGTCGGCGAGCTCCTCGAGAACGGTTCCGTCGGGCACCTCGAGAACCGTCACGTCGTACAGCTCGTCGCCGCCCTCGTGGACGCCGTAGGCGAGTCGCTCGCCGTCGGGAGAGACGGTCCACCAGCCCATCGACTTCGTTCCGTCGTCGCTGAACTCGTTGGGATCGACGAGGACCGCCCGGTCCGACTCGAGGGACTCCCGGAAGTACAGGATCGGCTGATCGTCCTCGGGGCGTTCGACCTCCTGGAAGTACCCCGTCGGCGCAGCCGTGACCGTCCCGTAGTCGGTCGTCCGCGCCAGCGATTCGAAGCGCGGCCGTAGCTCCTCGCGAACGTCGATCGACTCGAGGAACGCGTCGGCGTACTCGTTTTGACGGTCGACCCAGTCGTCGACCGCCTCGCCGCCGTCCTCGAGCCAGAGATAGGGATCGTCTACGAGGTCGCCGTGTCGTTCGTAGCTCGTGTTTTCGCGCTTCGTTGGCGGAGGACCAGCCGAGTTCATACCGACCGTATTCGATGCTGATACCTTGAAGCGACCGGTCGCGGAACCTCGTCTCCGGTCCGGAAGCGACTGTGACGACGCAAGCGCTGCGTCCCGACGCCACACGAATCGATGTGCCGTACGCGGTCCGGGCAACTCACTCGAACCGGGCCAGCCCCTCTCCGGGGGAGCCGACCCCGTTCGACCCGCCGTTTCCGACAGCTGCACCGCTCGAGCTCTCGCCGAAACAGCAGCTGTCGATACCGTATTCGTCGATCGACGGCAGTTTGATAGAAAAAGATGAGTTATACGTCTGGACCGAAGTTGGGCACATAGCGGCCACCATAACAATGTCTGGCAAGTACGACCTCGTTATCGTCGGCGGCGGTATCAGCGGCGCCTCGTTGCTGTACACGACCGCGACGTTCACCGATATCGACTCTATCGCACTGATCGAGAAGGAAGACGAGATCGCGGCGATCAACTCCGATCACACCAACAACTCCCAGACCCTCCACTTCGGGGACATCGAGACCAACTACACCCTCGAGAAGGCTCGGGAGGTAAAGGAGGGCGCGGAGATGCTCGCGGGCTACCTCGAGAACCGCGACCCCGACCGGGAGATGCACGACAAGCGCAGCAAGATGGTGCTGGGCGTGGGTCGCGAGGAGGTCGCGGAGCTCGAGCGACGCTACGAGGGCGACGGCTTCGGTGACCTGTTCCCGAAGCTGCGCTCGATCGGTCGCGAGGAAATCGCCGAGATCGAGCCGAAGGTCGTCGAAGGACGGGATCCTGACACGGAGCTGCGGGCGCTCCAGACACCCGACGGCTACGTCGTCGACTACGGCGCGACGACCCAGTCGTTCGTCGAGCTCGCGCGCGAGGAGGCGGGCGTCGACGTCTACACCGGGACGAAAGTCGAGGACATCACGCCGACGCTCGACGGCTACACGATCGAGACGACCGACGGCCGCTTCGACTGCGAGGCGACCGTCGTCGCCGCCGGCTCCCACAGCCTCCAGATCGCCAAGGAGCTGGGCTACGGAGAGAACAAGATCCTGCTCCCGGTCGCGGGCAGCTTCTTCCTCGGGGACGATCTGCTCAACGGGAAGGTCTACACCCTCCAGATGAAGAAGCTACCCTTCGCCGCGGTCCACGGCGACGCCGACGTTCACGACGCCTCGATCACGCGCTTCGGCCCGACCGCGAAGCTCGTTCCGACCCTCGAGCGGGGACGCATCTCCACCGTCACCGACTTCTTCGACGTCTTCGGGCTCAACGCCGCGGCGTTTCTCAGCTACGCGAACGTCCTCTCGGATCGGATCCTCCTGCCGTACGTGCTCCGAAACCTCCTCTACGACGTTCCGAGCGTCGGCCCGAAGCAGTTCCTGCCCCACGTTCAGAAGGTCGTTCCCAGCGTCGAACTCGACGACATCGAGCGCGCGAAGGGGTACGGCGGCGTTCGCCCCCAGATCGTCGATACCGAGCGGAAGTCCCTCGACATGGGCGAGGCCAAGATCGTCGGCGACGACATCATCTTCAACATCACGCCCTCGCCGGGCGCCTCGACCTGCCTGAAGAACGCGCGCCGGGACACCCTCGAGGTGCTCGAGTTCCTCGAGGGCGAGTACGAGTTCGACGAGGAGGCGTTCCGCGAACGGACGATCGAGCAGTTCCCGCGTCCGGACGGGATCGACGAGGGTGACACCGACGAGGACGCCGGCGCCCCCCTCGAGCCCTCGCCTGCCGGCGACGACTAAAGGTCGAGACCGACCGCGACGGCGGACTTCGACGAAGCATACCCGTACTCGTGCATATTTCTCGCTCGCGCAAAGGGTAACGCTTACAGGTTCGTGCGTTTCGCTATCGAGCATGGCAGAGCACGTGCTCCTGATCGGCGGCGGCGGGCGCGAACACGCGATCGCGCGGGCGCTCGAGAGTAGCGAGGCGCGACGCGCCTCGAGCGGTCGGACGGAGTCCGACGACGGCGAGGTCGACCTCTACGCCTGCGCCGGCAACCGAAACCCCGGCATCGCCCGGCTCGCGACAGAGTTCGAGACCCTCGAGACGACCAACCCCAAGGCCGTCCGCGAGTACGCCGAGGACGTCGGGGCGACGTTGGCGGTCGTCGGCCCCGAGGCGCCCCTCGAGGCCGGCGTCGTCGACGAGCTCGAGGATGCGGGGATCTACGCCTTCGGCCCGAAAGCCGAGGAGGCCCGCATCGAGACGGACAAGGCGTTCCAGCGGCGCTTCATGGCCGAACACGACGTCCCCGGCTGTCCGGAGTTCGAGACGTTCGACGAGATGGACGCGGCCTGCGAGTTCATCGACGAGTACGACGGCGACCTCGCGATCAAGCCCGCCGGACTCACGGGTGGAAAGGGCGTGAAGGTCATCGGCGATCAGGTCTCGGCAGAGGAGGGCAAAGCGTACATCCGCGACTCCGACTACGACCGGATCGTCTTAGAGGAGCGGCTGGTCGGCGAGGAGTTCACCGTCCAGGCGTTCGTCGCCGACGGCGAACTCCGAACCGCACCCGCTGTCCAGGACCACAAACGGGCCTACGAGGGCGACGAGGGGCCGAACACCGGCGGGATGGGATCCTATAGCGATGCCACGTTCGAACTTCCCTTCATGACCGAAGCCGACTACGAGGAGGCCGTCTCGATCATGGAGGCGACCGTCGACGCCCTCGAAGAGTACCGTGGTATCCTCTACGGGCAGTTCATGCTCACCAGCGAGGGCCCGAAGGTGATCGAGTTCAACGCCCGCTTCGGCGATCCCGAGGCGATGAACACACTGCCCGTCCTCGAGACGCCGTTCCTCGACGTCCTCACGGCCGCCCGCGACGGCGACGAGCTACCCGAACTCGAGTTCGCCTCGCAGGCGACCGTCTGTAAGTATGCCGTTCCAGAGGGGTACCCGACGGATCCGAAGGCGGGTGCGAAGGTGCAAGTGGACGAAGAGAGCGCCGGGGACGCCCTGCTGTACTACGCGAGCGTGGACGAGCGCGACGACGGCATCTACACGACGACCTCGCGGGCCTTCGCCGTCGTCGGCGTCGCCGACTCGATCACCGCAGCCGAGGAGATCGCGGAAGAGGCCCTCGAGGTCGCCGGTGAGGAAGGACTCCACGTCCGCCACGATATCGGCAAACCCGAACTCGTCCAGCAGCGGATCGACCACGTCGCGGAGCTGCGAGGGAATCAGTAAACCGGGTTCAGTATTCGAACTCGGAACGGACACTGGAGCACTCCTCCTCGAGATCGGCGTAGAGTTGTATCAATCCACAGCTAGGACAGAGAACCGCGTCGAGAGATGTGCTCTCACCGATACCGAGTCGTTTGAGTATTCCGCCCTCCCGTTCAGTATTGACATAGAGGCCTCCGGTCTCCGCCGTAGTCACGGCAGTTGCCTCCATCTCGACGTCACACTTCGGGCAGTACCGGCAGGTCATAGCACGAACGAGACCGTCCACCCCCTGATAGTTTCCGCCGAACGGGCGATTCCGCATCCGGTTCGCACGCGGACGTCGCGGTGCCGCTGCTATCCGTCGGTAGGTGGCGCCTCATCGGTCGCAAGCGACTCCCGAGTCCGCTCCCGGAACGCCGCCTCGAGCTCCGTTCGCACCGTCGCTCGAACGTCCCGCGAGGACCGACCGATCTCGAGGGCGTACTCGCCCGGATCGACCGTCCACTCGTTTTCGCCGTAGCGAGCGAACGCGAGCTCCTCGAGGTCGACCGCCACCGAGACGCGCTCGCCGGCCGGAATCGAGACGCTCTCGAAGCCCGCGAGTTCGCGAACGGGGCGGTCGACATCCGCGACTGACGGCGGGCGGACGTAAACCTGGACGACCTCTCGGCCGTCTCGATCGGCCGTGTTCTCGACTGTGACGTGGACCGTTCCGCCCTCGAGGTCCAGGTTGGCGTCGACGTACTCGTAGTCGGCGTAGCTGCGGCCGTGGCCGAAGGGGTAGGTCGGCTCCCGCCCGGTCGAATCGAAGTGGCGGTAGCCGACGAAGACGCCCTCGTCGTAGCGGGCCGTTCCGTCGACCCCCGGGTAGCGCTGTTCGTCTGCCGTCGGGTAGGCGTCCTCGGGCGCGAACGTCACCGGCAGCCGCCCGCCCGGATCGGCGTCGCCGTAGAGAACCGACGCAACTGCGTCGCCGTGGGCCTGTCCGGGGTACCAGTTCTCGAGGACGGCCGCGACCTCGTCGCGCCACGGGCACTCGATCGGCCCGCTCGAGTTGACGACGACGACCGTGCGGTCGTTGGCTGCGGCGACCGCCTCGATCAGCTCCTCCTGGCGGTCGGGCAGGCGCAGGTCCTCGCGGTCGATCGCCTCGCTCGCGGTGTCGCGAACGAAGACGACCGCGACGTCGGCCTCGCGTGCGGTCGCCGCGGCGCCCTCGAGGTCGGGCTCCCGGCTCGGGTCCGCGCGGTCGTCCTCGCTGCCGGCGGTGAACTCCTCGAGCATCGACACCGCCTCGATTCGCGGAAGGCCGTACGCGACCGTCACCTCTCCCTCGGCGCGCTCGTCAATTCCGGTTTGCGGATCGGTCTCGACGACGGGCGTCGTCTCCGAAGACCCGCCGCCGCCGAGAACGGGCTCGTCGACGTTCGGGCCGATAACGGCGACGTCGGCGTCGTCCGAGAGCGGGAGGACGCCGTCGTTCTCGAGCAGGACCGTCCCCCGCGTCGCGACGCGTGTCGCGAGCTCGCGGTGAGCGGGCGTATCGACCGCTCCGTCGTCGGATCCCGTCGGGTCGCCCGAGGCGCGTCGCGCCTCGCCGTCCTCGAGCAGGCCGACCCGATCCATCGTTCCGAGCACTCGAGCGACCATGTCGTCGAGTCGTCCCTCCGGGACGGCGCCCGACTCGACGGCCTCGACCAGCGAGTCGGCGAACCGCTCGCAGCTCTCGGGGTCGGGCATTCCCTCGGCGATGGCGTCCGGGAGTTCGCCCGCTTCGCCGTCGCCGTCTCCGTCCGCGGCGTCGGGCGCGTCGGCGTCGTCGCCCGCCATCGCGGACTGCATCTCCGCCATCGTGATTCCGGGCATCTCGACGTCGAGTCCCCCGTTCGCCGCATCGGCAGCCCCCTCGGTGCCGAACCAGTCCGAGACGACGTACCCTTCGAACCCCCACTCGCCTTTCAGCACGTCCCGAACCAGCCGCTCGTGGTCGCTCATGCGCGTCCCGTTGACGTCGTTGTAGGCGGTCATGACCGAGCCCGCGTCGGCCTCGACGGCCGAGCGGAACGATGGGAAATACAGTTCCCGCAGCGGGCGCTCGTCGATCTCGGCGTCGACGGCGGCGCGGGCGGTCTCCTGGCTGTTCGCGACGTAGTGTTTCGGCGTCGCGACGACGTCCTGGGACTGGATCCCCGCGACGACCGCTCCGGCGAACGACGCCGAGAGGACGGGGTCTTCCGCGAAGTACTCGAAGTTTCGCCCGTTGTGGGGGACCCGAACGAGGTTGGCGCCGGGCGCGAGCAGGACGTCCTGGCCCTTGCCTCGGGTCTCCCGTCCGAGCGCCTCTCCGTGCTCGCGCGCGAGAGTCGTATCGAACGTCGCGGCGAGCGCGATCGATGCGGGAAACGCCGTCGCCGACTCGTCCGGGATCCGCACACCGAGGGGGCCGTCGGCCATCCGAAGCGGGGGTATTCCGAGTCTGTCGACACCCGCCACGTAGCCCGTCGCCCGCCCCTCGGGGTCGTTCGCGCCGTAGGTGAGCCGAACCTTCTCCTCGAGCGAGAGCTCCTCGACGAGTCGTCGGATCCGCGGTTCCTGTGACATCTACCGGCGCTTTGCAGCGGCTGCAGGATAGTGTTGCGGTCGTCGGGGCGACCGACCGCGGTCGTTAGTTCGACGCGCTCGAGTCGTCCGGCGAGTCGTCGAGGTCTGAGCCGTCGCTCTCGTCGGTCGGACCCAGTTCGGCCTCGAGGGCCTCGTCGAGGGATTCGGCGTCGGCACCGCCGCTTAGCGCCCGGCGAACGGCGACGTAGCCGGCCACGAAGATGGCGCCGGAGACGATCGCCCCCGGAACCCCGTAGCGTTTGTAGCCGAACAGTAGCATCTTCTTGCCGACGGTGAAAGCACCGATCATCGTACGCGTAGTAGGCGAAGTAGCGGTATGAACGTGGGGCTTTCGTCTGAGTCGCGACCGCTACGTCGAGGCGGCTTCGCTCGCCTCGAGCAGCAGTTCGACGCCGAGGTCGATCTCGCGTTCGGTGACGTCCAGCGGCGGCAGCAGTCGCAGCGACTTGTAGCCACAGCCGAGGGTGAGCAGGCCGCGCTCGAAGGCGGCCTCGACGACGGCCTCCCGTCGCGCTTTGGTGTCGAACTCGACGGCGAGCATCAGGCCGCGTCCGCGGAGGTCGATCGCTCCCGGCAGCTCGGCTCGCTCGAGTCGACTTCGGAGCTGTTCGCCGCGTTCGCGGACGTTCTCGAGCAGGTTTTGTTCGTGGATCGCGTCGATCGTCAGGACGCCCTGCATCGCGGCGATCACGTCGCCCGCACCCCACGTCGAGGAGATCCGGCCCGTCTCCGCGGGAAAGACGCCCGATCGCGAGATCGTCGCGCCGACGCGCAGCCCCTTCGCGCTGGTGATGACGTCCGGCGTCAGCTCGAGGTGGTCGACGCCCCACAGCTCGCCCGTGCGCCCGAGTCCGGTCTGGATCTCGTCGGCGACGATGTTCAGGTCGTAGCGCTCGCGCAACTCCTCGAGGTCCCGGGCGAACGCCGGATGGGCGACGCGGTAGCCGCCCTCGCCCTGGATCGGCTCGAGGATGAGGAAGGCGACCTCGTCGGGATCGATCACGCCCCTGTCGGGGTGGAGCTTGTCGGCGACGACGTTCCCGCCGGGACCGTCGGTCAGCCAGTCGGTCTCGTACGCTTCCTGACTCGAGGGGTAGGGGACGCTGACCACGCCGGGAATCTCGGGATACCCCGTCCGGTGGACGGCCTTCGAGCGGTTGAGCGAGAGCGCCCCCAGGGTGCGGCCGTGGAACGCGCCGTCGAAGGTGAACGCGCGGTGGCCGCCCGAGGCGTAACAGATCTTGATGGCGTTCTCGATAGCTTCAGCGCCGGAGTTCGAGAGGAACACCCGGTCCATATCGTAGTGGTCGGTCATCGCGATCAGTCTGTCCTGAAGCTGAGTCGGGCTGGGGAACTCAGGGTCCTCCGGCGGCCAGCCGCCGCTCGCGTAGAAGTCCTGGCCGGCGATCTTCAGCGGGTCGACGATATCGAACGCCTCGATCTTCTCGCGGACGATGGGGTTGTTGTATCCAAGCGGGGCGGCGGCGACGTGGCTCGTGAAATCGAGCAGGACGTTGCCGTCGACGTCGGTACAGAACGGCCCGACGGCGTCGCCCTGCGTGTCCCAGACGAACTCGTAGACGTACGTACTCGGCGCGGCGTAGCGGTGGTGGTACTCAGCCCAGCGTTTCGCCCGCTCGCCGGGAATCGTCCCTCCCTTCGGTTCGACCGTATCGCGGTCCATGCGGGCGATTGGGATGCCGACGAGTTAAAGAGATACTCCTCGTCTCGCGGGAGACGGAACGATTGACGTCTCGAAGCCACCGGCGAACAGGAGGGCCACGCCGTAGAGCGCGACCCAGTAGTGAAACGGGCGTTCGGGAACGACTCCGCGAGCACGATTTGAGCGACGGCGGCGTCGCGTCGGCTCCATCAGAGCCGCTCGACGCCGTTCACGTGACGCCGCTGCGACGGGTGAACGCAAACGATCTGTCGACGGCGACCCACCTCCGAAGCGCGTCGTCTCGGCGCGAACGCCCGCTCGAGAGTGGCAGTGCTCGGGCGACCGACAGGAGCGAACCGCGATGGGAACTGGCGGAGTAATCGAGATGAAACCGCTAGAGATCGACGTACTGCGCTTCCCACTCCCGGCGGGCCTCGAGTTCCCGGCGGCCCCGGCGAGTGACCGTATAGAAGTTGGTCCGCCGGTCGCGGCTCCCCTTCTCGACGAGCCCCTTGTCGACGAGGGTATCGAGGTTCGGATACAGCCGGCCGTGGTGGATCTCCTTCTCGTAGTACTCCTCGAGTTCCTCCTTGATCGCCAGTCCGTGTGGCTCCTCCTCGCCAGCGATGACGTAGAGTAGATCCCGCTGGAATCCTGTCAGGTCGTACATTGGGAAAGTACCACCGGTACTTACTGTCGAATTTTAATAAGGCTATCGGGTTGTTTCGAGTGAAACAGCCATATTACCATCGAAGATAGCTGTTTCGCCGAGTTTCAAATGATAACGGGAGCGAGGGGATGCCCGGTCGCCGACCGTAACTCCGCTTTCATGTCTCCGATCGTCCAGTTCGAACTGTCGGTTACGTCGGTGTTCGGCTCACCGACCGCTCACGTGGCGGTCGCTCGACGGTAGTAGTAAACAGGAAAGCAAGCCGCGCGACGGAAAACTGTCGCGCGGCCGCTTGCCGCCCTGAATTGGTCCCCGCTGACGCTTCGGCCCTCCAAGCGAAGCGTCACTCGAAAGATTCCGTTCTCCGTACTTAACTCTGTCGCAAGCGGGACGGATAGTGATAGGTTCCGATCCGTGAGACTCCTCAGATGTGTTCTTCCTCGAGGACCCACCCGAGCGCGCGTTTGTAGTAGGTAAACATCTCCCTGACGCCGTCGTGGCGCATCTCCTCGCTCTCGAGGTGCTCTTCGAGGAACTCGTACTGCTCTCGGATTTCTTCCTCGTCTCGCATACCCACAGTTAGCGGAGCGGGCGCAAAAAAGGTCGCGTGGAAACGCTAATTCGCTATTGGAACTCTCCGCGACCGGCGACGCGTCCCGGCGACGGTCCGTTTCACGAATAAGCGGCGGTTTTCCAGCCACTAATCTTCCCCCGTGACTGAAGTCGTGGGCCTTCGCGCTGTAGTCGTCTACCGATGAGCACCCACCGTCGCGGGCGGTGATCCGTGTTTACTCCTCTTCGTCGTCCTCGTCGTCCTCCACCGCGTCTTCGTCGTCCTGCAGCTCGTTGTCGTCTTCGTCCATCCGCGCGTCGCCCTCGTCGGATATCTCGCCGTCCTCGGCGAAGTCCAGCGTGATCTCTTCGTCGTCGCCGTCGATCTCGACCTCGTCTTCGGCTTCCTGGTCCTCGTACTCGGCGGCAACCGTGTACTCCCCGTCGTGGAGGTCCTCGAACTCGACTTCGCCGTCCTCGTCGGTCTCGTCCTCCCAGTCGTCCTCGTCGGCCGTGTCATCCTCCTCGTCGTCCACGACGTCGTCGTCTTCGTCATCCATGGCCTCGTCGTCGTCCTCGAGGTCATCATCTTCGTCGTCCATGATGTCCTCGTCGTCCTCGGCCTCGTCATCGTCCTCGAGGTCGTCGTCTTCCTCGTCCTCGTCATCCATGACGTCCTCGTCGTCCAGACCCTCACCCTCCTCGATGCCCTCGTCCTCGAGGAAAACGGTCGCACCCTCGACCGGTTCGCCGTCGTCCTCGAGGGTTACCGTCAGCGTATACGTCTCATCATCCTCTTCGTCGTCTTCCGGTTCTTCGTCCGCTACGTCGTCCTCGCCGTCCATCGGATCCTCGTCGTCTTCGAGACCGTCGTCCTCGTCGTCTTCGTCTCCGGGACCTTCATCGGCACAGCCGGCCAGGACGAGTGCGCTCGTGGCACCCGCTGCGGCGACGAACTTCCGTCGGTTGAGTCGTTCTTGGGACATACACACCGATAATAGCTTCGCGCTAGTGGTGATGTGGCCTGCAGCTGCCGTACGTTAATGACCTATTAGCAATCGGACACGTTCCAATGACGGTCATCGGTTCCGGAGTATTTTCGGGTTAAAACTACAGCGACGAGAATTAGTTCGGCGGGAGCCAATCGTCTCGGGTCGGCGGTCGACCGGTCGCGCCCCGGATCCGGCACGCGCCGATCCACAACGTAATTGAACACCTGCTGTGATGGTATATTTATGAAACGGCGGATCGTCGTCGGGTTCGTATTCGCCGTCTTCCTTCTGGCAATTCTGGTCTACACTGTCGGTAGCGACGACCTCATCGCGGAGCTGTTCTCGGCTAATCCCGCGATGCTCACGCTCGGAGTCCTTTCGGGAGTTCTCGCGCTGACCTTCCGCGGAGTGGTGTGGGAGCAGTTTCTCTCGCTGGTCGACGAGGGGCTCTCCCGGACCCAGATCGGCGGGCTGTTCCTGACAGCGATGTTTCTCAAGTACATCACTCCGTACGGGCAGATCGCGACGGAACCCCTCGTCGCCTACCTCGTCTCGAAGGACGAGTCGATGGCCTACGAGGACGGCCTCGCGAGCGTCCTCTCGGCCGATCTGTTGAACTACGTCCCGTACTACACGTTCGGGTTCGTCGCGCTCGGGCTGTTGACCGTCGGCGACGCGCTCGGAGACGGGCTGATCGACCAGTTCGTCGCCTTCGGCGCCCTCTTTTTCACCCTCGTCGGAATCGTTTCCCTAGTCGTCTATCGGCCCTCGATCGTCTATGCGGTCGTCGTCAGTCTGACGGGCCTCGTTCGACGACTCGTCGGTCGGTTCAGTAGCCGACTCGACGACCCCCTCGCTCCGGAGTCGGTTCGGGATCGCCTCGACGGCTTCTACCGGACCCTCGAGACGATCTCCGCCGACAGGCAAACGCTGCTGATCGCCGTCGCCGCCGCCCACGTCGGGATGGTGTTTCTCATGCTCCCGGTCTACATCGGGGCGATCGCGCTCGGTTATCAGCTCTCGTTCGCAGTCGTCGCGGTGGCCGTCGCGTTCGGGAAGCTCGGATCCGTCGTCCCCGCTCCCGGGGGCACCGGCGGCGTCGAGGCGATGGTCACCGCGACGCTAACGACCCTGGGCGGGCTCGATCCGGCGGCCGCGTTGACGATCGCACTGATCTACCGGCTCTGTACGTACTGGCTCACGGTGACGATCGGCGGGGCTGCCGCGGGAGTTCTCCTGATGGGGGAGTCGTAGTCGGTCCGGTGGATCTTTTTGCCGCTCCGATCGTAGTCGCCGCGTATGAAGATCAGGGGCGAGCGCGAGTGCACGGAGTGTGGAACTCGGTGGTCGTACTACGAGACGGGAAGCGTCGGCTGTCCGGGCTGCGGAAGCCTGCGCAGCGTCGGTCTCGACGACCGAACCGAGCACACGGATCTCTCCGTCGAGTTCGATCTCACCTCGGTCAGAAACGACATCGACGAGGCCTCGGTCGACGACCTCGCGAAACGCGCGCGCGACCGCGCGAGGGAACACACGAAGCGACGAGGATTTATCAACGCCGGCAACCTCCGCGACCTCGACGATCGCTACCTCGCGGCGGCCGAACTGCGCCACGTCGCCGACGTCGTCGGCCGCAGACGCGATCTCGAGGACCGCGAGGAGCTGTACTTCCTCTCGTTGCTCCGGGGAGCCGACGCGGGGGAACGACCCGCAACCGACGAGGTGCCTCCCACGCTGCGAGGGGCTCGCGGGCTCGCGTACGCGAACGCGGTTCGAGAGTACCGGCGGGACGTTCGAAACTGGACCCAGGACCGGGAGCTGACCGGTGCCGAACGGGGCGCCCTCGAGACGCTGGGCGATCACGTCAAGCGGATCCGGATGCTCGACGGCGACGTCGACCCGGAGACGGCCGAGCGTCTGCTCGAGGCGACTCGCGACCTCGCGAACGGACTCCGGGGGGACGAACTGGCGTTTACGCAGGCCCAAGACCGGCTCGAGGAGCTCGAGCCGGGTGCGTACTGATCGCTCTCGTCAGGGCAGATCGACGTCCACGTCCGCCTGCAGACTCGCGGCCCTGACAGTGTTGTACAGCAACATCGCGCGGGTCATCGGGCCGACACCTCCGGGAACGGGTGTTATCGCGCTCGCGTGCTCCCTCGCGCTCTCGAACTCGACGTCGCCGACGAGCTCGTACCCCTTCTCGGTGTCCGCATCTACTCGGTTGACGCCGACGTCGATTACGACTGTACCCTCGCCGATCATCGAGCCGTCGATCAGTTCGGGAGCACCCGCGGCCGCGACGACGATATCGGCTCGACGGGTTTTCTCCGGGAGGTTCTCGG
Organism: Natronococcus roseus; assembly: GCF_043677095.1. Classification (NCBI taxonomy): domain Archaea; kingdom Methanobacteriati; phylum Methanobacteriota; class Halobacteria; order Halobacteriales; family Natrialbaceae; genus Natronococcus; species Natronococcus roseus. The sequence continues at coordinate 226,851 of NZ_JBHLJR010000006.1, read as the reverse complement.
TTCGCGAGTGACAGACCGTCACCGTGGCGTTGCCGTCGTCGGCCTTCTGGATCAGCAGGTTCGCCAGCGGTTTGCCGACGATATCCGATCGACCGACGATGGTCACGTCGGCGCCCTCGAGATCGACCCCCGCGTGGGCGAGCAGCTTCTGGACGCCGTGGGGGGTACAGGGTCGAAAGCGGGCGTCGCCCGCGACGAGCCGACCGACGTTCTCCGGGTGGAAACCGTCGACGTCCTTCGCGGGGTCGACCCGGCGGATCACCTCGCGGTAGTCGACGTGGTCGGGGACCGGCGCCTGAACGATGTAGCCGTGGATCTCGGGGTCGTCGTTGAGATCGGCGATCGCGTCGTACAGCTCCTCGGCTGGAGCGTCGCCGTCGACGTCGACGTGCGTACTCTCGATGCCGACCTCCTCGCAGTCGCGCTGTTTCATGTTCACGTAGGTCTGGCTCGCGGGATCGTCGCCCATCAACACCGTCGCCAGTCCCGGCCGCGCGTCCGCGTCGGCCAGTCGTTCGATCGCGTCCGTCAGGTCGTCGCGGATCTCGCTCGCGACGGCCTTCCCGTCGATGATCTCGGTCATACTCGAGAGGGCGGCCGCGAGGCTAATCAACGCTCGGATCCATGTCACCGTTCCGTCGCGGGGAAGCTCGATACCTACGACCGTGGACAGCTCGAGGATCAGCGACTCTCGGCTCGAGCCGTCTCGCCCATCGTCGCCATCCGAACGTCGTGCTCGTAGGCGTCCCGGATCCCGTTGGTGACGTACGCGAACGCGAGTCCGTCCTCGGGATCCGCCCAGGAGATGCTGCTGCCGAGCCCGGCATGGCCGTAGGTGGCTGCGGGATCGGGGACGCCGTGGCGGTCCGGGACGGTGCCGCCGAGCTGGAACCCCAGCCCGTACCGCTGTGCGGTGCCGACGCCGCCCTCGGGTCCGACCTCGGCCTGGGGCGCGGCCGCCTCGTCGACCGTTTCCGTCTCGAGCAGCCGGGTTCCCTCGAGCTCGCCGCCGTTGACGTAGCAGGCGTAGAAGCGGGCCAGATCGCTCGCAGTGCCGACCCCGGTCGCACCCGGCACGACGCTTCGCCGGACGTCCTCGCGGTTGAACTCCGCAGCGGCTTCCTCGGTGGTGTAGCCGACGATCGGCTCCGGTTCGCCGACGCGGTCGAACGGCTCGAATCCGACGAGCGTCGCGACGTCGTCGGGCTCGTCCTCGGGGAGTCCGATGTGGGTTCGGTCCATCCCCAGCGGCTCGAACACCTCCTCGCGCGCGAACCGGTCGATCCGTCGACCGTCGATTCGCCGGACGAGCCCGGCGATGATCCACCCGAAGCTGAAGACGTGGTACTGAGCTGTCTCGCCGGGCTCGAAGGCGAGGTCGGCCTCTTCGACCGCGCAGTCGATCTCATGCGGATCATCCCACAGCTCTGGCGTTTCGTCGACGTCGACCGCCGGGATTCCGGCCTGGTGGCTCAGGACGTGTCGGATCGTCGTCTCGGCTTTCGGCGACCCCGACTCGGCGTACTCGGGCCAGTAATCGACCACGCGATCGTCGAAACCGATCTCCCCGCGGTCGGCAAGGATGTGGAGACACGCCGCGGCGTACGGTTTCGTACACGAGAACAGCAGAAACCGGGAGTCGTCGGTTACCTCGTCGCCATCAGGACCGTCGACGCCCCCTGCGAGATCGGCGACGAGTTCGCCGTCCTCCCACACCGAGAGCTGCGCACCGTGGTGCAGCCCTAGCTCGAGGTGGTACTCGAAGGTCCGATCGATCCGTTCGACACCGTCGGGAACGATCGCCGGTTCGTCGCTTCCCGCTCCGGACTCGTCACCGCGAGCCAGCGATCCTCGCGTCGCTCCGCCCCTTCCGGTGAGGCCGGCGATTCCTGCGGTCCCCACGGCCGAGAGCACTGTTCGACGACCGACAGCCGTTCGATCGAATGGCATATGTTCCCGACCATCACGCTCTTCTATAAGTCATCTGCATGCAACGACTCGCCGAATCGCTCGAGGCCCACTCGAGCGGGCGGCTACGAGACTAATCGGTACCGTATTCGTTCCATGATCACCACCAGCCTCGAATATAATGAGACACTTGTGGGAAGATCTCCCGTGAAATCGACTATTCCGAGACCGGTAACCGGATAGTCGAAGTAGTCGCCGATCCGTCACCGACCAATACCTCCCATCGAAGTTGACGGGGGACTCTCATAGCAGAGCCAACCAGTATTCGTTACCAGCACGTACTCTGAACAGTATCAGGCTAACTCGCTTCCACCCTTCCGATCTCCACTAGTAGTTGGCGTATAAACAACAATGTTAATATCTGACTGCTTGGTATTGACTTGCATACTATCGATGTCTGAGGACGAGTTCAAGCTGATCAACGAGCGGGTCGGCCCGATCGCCGCAGTAGCGTTGCTCATCGGGACGGCGGTGGGAATGAGCATCTTCATCGTACCGACACAGATGGCGGTCGTCGCGGGGCCGAGCATCGTCGTCGCGATCCTGCTATCGGTGATCCCGATGATCCTGGGAATCCTCCTGCTGTTGCAACTCGGCGGGGCGATCCCGGTCGCCGGGGGTACGTACGTCTACGCCTCGCGGCTGGTCGGTCCGTACTGGGGGTTCCTGGGAGTCGCGGTTCCGGTGATGGCGGTCTGGGCGTATCTGCTGTTCGCCGCGCTCGGATTCGCCGAGTACGTCCCCGTGTTCGTCGAACTCCCGACGCTGGTCTCGGTCTACTTGCTGTTGGGTGTCTTCCTGACGTTCAACTACGTCGGCGTGCGACTGGCCGCTGGCGTCCAGATCCTGCTGGTCTGTCTTCTGATGGCAGCGATGGTAACGTTCATCGCCGGCGGACTCACCTCCTTCGAGGCGTCGAACGTCACGCCGCTGTTTCCGGCGGGCGAGGGCGAACCGTTCGCCGACGGCTACGCACCCTTCTTCCTGGCTGCCGTGACGCTGTATATCCCCTTTCAGGGCTTCGCCATGATCATCGAGATCGGCGAGGAACTCGAGAACCCGGCGAAGAACATCCCGCGCGTGCTGGCCGTCGGGATGGCGCTCGTCGCCGTCCTGACGATCGGAACCGTCGTGGCGCTCGTCGGTGCGGTTCCGTGGGAGTCGATCGTCGGTGAGGACGGACAGGCCGTCGAGGGCGGTCTCGCGGCCGTTGCAGACGGCATCATGCCCGGGTGGGCGATCGCGTTCGTCGCGCTCGGCGCACTCGTCGCCGCGGCGACGACGACCAATACGCTGTACACCTCCTACTCGCGAACGATCATGCGTGCGGCCCGCGACGACGTCGTCCCCGGCTTCTTCGCGGGGATCCACGATCGGTACAATACGCCCCATCGCGCGCTCCTGTTGCTCAGCCTCCCGCCGCTGCTCGCCGCGCCGCTGATGGGACCCCTAGACGGAATCCTCGCGGTCGACGTCCTCGACTGGCTCGTCACCGTGACGGTCACCGGCATCTTTATCAGCTTCATGATCAGCGCCGTCGCGCTGTGGAACCTGCCGAAGACGTTCCCCCAGCGCTACCAGTACTCGTTCTACAAGCTCCCGCCGTGGCTGCTGAAGGTCGTCGCCGTCGGCAACGTCGTCGTCTCGGGCGCGTTCATGATCTTCGTCGCCCTCGGTGCTCCGTCGGCGCTCGTACTACAGGCCGTCTGGATCGGATTGGTGTCGCTGTTGTACGTCTATCGTGTGCGAACCTACGGCGAGGAAGGCGAAGACCTCCGCGAGAGGATGACCTTGCTCCACAAACACGAGGCCATCGACGAAAACAGCGGTGGCAACGACGACTAGGACGCCACGCGTGCCACATGTGACCGTGCCAGGTGCACATTCGGACACGAGTCACCGGTGGAAACGAACGCGACAAGCCGAACGCAATCGGTCCGAATCGGGCCGACTACTCGTACAGCGGGTTCTCCGTACACAGCGCCTCGACGTCCTCACGGACCTCGGCGATGACGTCCTCGTCGTCGGGGGCATCGACGACGCGAGCGATCAGGTCCGCGACCTCGCGGCAGTCGTCCTCGTCGAACCCTCGGGTCGTCAGTCCGGCCGTGCCGGCGCGGATCCCCGAGGGGTCGAACGGCGAGCGGGTCTCGCCGGGAACCGTATTCCCGTTGAGGACGATGCCGGCGTCCTCGAGGGCCTCCTCTGCGTCGCCGCCGGAGGTGTCGGGATGGCTCTCACGGAGGTCGACCAGCACGAGGTGGTTGTCGGTTCCGCCCGAGACCAGCGAGAAGCCGTGCTCCGAGAGTCCCTCGCCGAGCGCCTTCGCGTTGGCGACGGTCTGAGAGGCGTACTCCTCGAACTCGGGCTCGAGGGCCTCCTTGAAGCCGACGGCCTTGCCGGCGATATTGTGCATCAGCGGGCCACCCTGTCCGCCGGGGAAGACGGCGGCGTCGATGTCGTCGGCGTACTCCTCGTCGCACATGACGATGCCGCCCCGTCCCGAGCGGATCGTCTTGTGGGTGCTGCCGGTGACGAAGTCGGCGACGCCGACGGGCGAGGCGTGAACGTCGGCGGCGACCAGTCCCGTAATATGGGCGATGTCCGCAAGGTGGTAGGCGCCGACCTCGTCGGCGGCCTCCTGAATGCGCTCCCACTCGACCTCCCGGGGGTACGCCGAGTACCCCGAGACGATGACGTCGGGTTCGAACTCGGCGGCGTGGTCGGCCAGCCCCTCGTAGTCGAGGTAGCCGGTTTCGGGGTCGACCTCGTACTGCTCGACGTCGTAGAGCTGACCGACGAAGTTCGCGGGGTGGCCGTGGCTCAGGTGGCCGCCGTGGTTCAGATCGAGCGAGAGGATCTTATCGCCGGGCTCGAGCATCGCGAAGTAGACGGCCTGGTTGGCCTGGGTGCCCGAGTGGGGCTGGACGTTGACGTGCTCGGCGCCGAACAGCTCCGTGGCGCGGTCGATCGCCAGCTCCTCGACGTCGTCGGCGTACTCGCAGCCGCCGTAGTAGCGCTCGCCGGGGTAGCCCTCGGCGTACTTGTTCGTCAGGGCGCTCCCCTGGGCGTCGATGACGGCGCGACTGACGTGGTTTTCGCTGGCGATCATCTGGAGCGACTCCCGCTGTCGATCGACCTCTCCCTCGAGTGCGTCGGCGACGGCGGGGTCGACGTCCCGGACGTGCTCGTGATCCATATCTGGTGTGCGGTCCGGTGGGCGCATAAGTGTACCCGTCTACGGCAAGTCGAGCCAGTAGCTCTCGTCCGGCGAAACGTTCCGGATCGGAGGACACGTCCGATACACCTAACTAATCGGGCGGGTATTGAGCATACCGAATGATCGAGTGGGCGACGGCCGGGGAAACGCTCCACGTGATGGACACGGATAACGCCGAACTCACCGTCGTCGGGAGCGACCTCTCCGTCGTTGGCTCCGGTCGGGAGATACCGCGCCCGGTCGACGAGACGATCACCGTCACGACCGAGGAGCTTCGGTTCCCGAACGCCGTCGTCTACGCGTTCGCGCTCGGCTCGAGCGCGCGGTACGAGCTCGATCCGGGCGGCGAACCCCTCTCCCTGCCGCCCGACGAGTACGTGATCGACGTGGACACGGAGATCAAGAGCTACCTCCGCTTTTCCGGACGCGCGACGATCCGGAAGACCGACGACTTCGAGTCGATCGTGGTCTCCTTTCCGGAGCCGATCCGTGTCATCGTCGGCCTTCGAAGTCGTCACGAGCGCCCCGCCGGAACGATCACCGTCCCCGACTCCCCGTCCGAAATCGCGACGGCTATCTCCCATCTCGCATCGTCGTACAAGACCACCAGCCCCGACCGCACGTATCCGACGCTGCGCGGTCATCCGCCGCTGATCGAGTTCGGCGACGAACTGGAGATCCCCGATGGGATCCGATCCGAGCACCGAGAGAGCGGCATCGAGTTCGTCGTCCCGCCCAACTACGAGTCGCTGTACGCTACCGCGTCGCTCGCGTACTACCTCCAGGCGACGGTGCGAACGACGACCAGCGACGACATCGTCGGAACGCGTCCGCGGCTTCGCGTTCCCGACCGGGGCGTCGAACGGGAGCTGTCGCCCATGCCCGGCCTCGAGCGAGACGTCGAACGGCTCCTCCGGAAGACGTTCTTTCTGGACTGTCTGGCCCGCAACGTCGGCCCGTACGGGACTCAACTCGCCGAGTCCAGCCTGCTCGACGTCCTCGAACTCGACGCCGAACGGCTCTACGATGCGACGCCCGCGACGCGGCTCGCGACCTACCTCGACGTTCCCTACGAGGCGGTCGAGCACCGTCTTCCGGAGTGGCACCTCGCGACGTACGTCGCTCCCGAGTACGAAACCGTCGAGACGCTGCCGTTCCTGCTCGACCGAATGAGCCTGCTGTACACGCCCCGCACCTCCGAGCTCGAGGGCCAGGAGCTGATCGAACGCTCGCTGACCGACTTCTATCGCGGCGGAAACGGCTCACCGGGGGGAGCTCACTCCGGACAGGTCGCGTCGGTCGACATCGTCAAACCCGATCTCCGGGACGCACGGGTTCACGGCTGGCTCGCCGACGGCGTCCCGATCGACGTTTTCAAATCGACGGCGGCCGCCTACCACAACCGACTGGAGTACCTCGAGCGCTCGAGCGAGTCGACCTCGATCTGCGTCGTCCTGAACGATCCCGAGATGGCCGGGGAACACGACGACGTCGCCGAGATATACCGGCGACGATCGAACGAGGTTCGCATGGACATCACCGTCGAGGAGGGACTGACGAGGGCCGAACTCGCGACGGTGTTCGAGAGCGAGTACGACTTCGTCCACTACATCGGCCACTGCGAGACCGACGGCCTCCGCTGTACCGACGGGACGCTCTCGGCATCGAGCCTCGAGCAGTGTTCCGCACAGACGTTCTTCCTCAACGCCTGTGGCTCCTACTACGAGGGCATGGAGCTGATCGAGAAGGGAAGCGTCGCGGGCGCGGTCACGTTCCGGAAGGTGTTGAACGATCACGCCATCAAGGTCGGATCGACGTTCGCCAAACTCCTCGTCCGGGGGTTCAGTATCGAGCGCGCGCTTCGACTCGCCCGCCGCCGGATCATGATGGGCAAGGACTACGCCGTCGTCGGCGACGGAACCCACTCGCTCACCCAGAGCGACAGCCGGCTCCCGACGACGATTACCCTCGAGGAACTCGAGAGCGACCGGTATCTGGTGACGTTCGACTGCTACTCAACGCGTGCGACGGGATCGTACTACGTGCCACACACGACCGGCAGCGAGTACGCCTACCTCTGTGGCAACGAATCCAGTTTCACGTTGGATCGATCGGAACTTTTGTCACTGCTCAAGGATACGGAGTCGTCGGTCATCTACGACGGCGATATCTACTGGTCCGGAGAACTGTGGTCGCGGTTAGTCTGAACCGCTACGGGCCGCTGTACGTGCTGACGCCGCTCGCTCGGAGGAGCGAGCGGTCGTCGCCGCTAGTTCGTACTCGTCGTTCGACACCCATCTGCACCGCCTCGATTAGGTTACCAAATGCACCCATGCAACCCTACAATAACAGAAGGTGAACATAAGTTTTGTCGTAATTTCAAATATAAATATAGATGTAGGGAGATATAATACTAATTTACTGTCACTAAATATAGACATAAATAAGCGGTCGGACGAGCCTCGGACGGCCTGATTCGACGGTGGTCTCGCGATCCCCCTGTCTCGCCACAGCGGAAACCGTCGGTTCTGCCGGGAAAAACGGCCACCAAAATTAAGTAACTGTACCTCGTTTACTTCTGTATTGGCATGACCTCGAATTTACTCAATCACCAGATTGACGATATCCTCGAATCGGTACTCGAAGACGCGAGCGGCGACGTGTACATGGTAAACCCCTCCCGGGATGCCATCGAACAGTTCGTCTCCGTGGCGACCGCCTTCGAGGGCGACCTCCCGTCGGTACACATGCTCGCCGACGAGCGGACACTCAAAGACGTCATGGACGACTTCATCGTCGCCTCGAACGCAGCCGACCTCGTCAGCCAGGGCGCGCTCTCGCTGCGCTCGCTCGAGGAGGCCCCCGAGAACTCCCTGCTGGTCACCGAGGACAGCGTCGTCGCCATCGTCCACGCTAACGACCGCGTCGGCGGACTCGTCACCGACGACGAGAGCTTCGTCGAGGACACCCACGACGCCTACGCGACCCGCTGGGAGGACGCCTCGCAGTTCAACCTCCGGACGCCGCCGATCTCGGACGTCCAGAACACGCTCTCCGAGGAGATCAGCCCCGACGCACAGGAGGACTTCAGCGCGATCCTCGACTCGCTCGAGACCGCCCGCGGCGACGGCGACGGACTCGACGAGGTCACGATCTCGCTACTCGTCGCCGCGAAAAACGAGGCGCTGCTGTACGACATCAGCAAGTGGGGCGAGGACGTCGGCATCGCCAGCAAGGCGACGTTCAGCCGAACGAAGACCAAGCTCGAGGACATGGGCCTGATCGACACCGAGAAGGTTCCCATCGACGTCGGTCGTCCGCGCCTGCGCCTGAAGATCGGCGACGAGCGACTCACCGAGGCCGACAACGGCCAGCTCGCAACTGTGGCGCAGTCGATTCTCAACTAACAACCTTTTACTCTGCGGTCTTGCACGCTGACGGCAGCAGAGCTGCCGCCAGCGCGCTGTCCCTCGGTAAAAGGTTGATCAAAAGCACTCCTCCCTCCGTTCTCTCACTCCTTCCAGTCGTTCGTTCACATCGGTCGTCGGCCCGCTCGCTCACCCACCGGGTTCGCTCGCGGTCGGTTGCGGTGTGATCGCCTGCCCTTCCCCGTTGAGCGAACGCTGCGCGTTCGCGATGCTCGGAAGAACTTGCTCTTCCGTTGAGTCGCGCGCTCGCCGAATTCGGCGAGCGCGCTCCCGGCCGTAATCCGTTGCTCGATGATCTGTTGCTCGAGGGAGTCGGGTGAGCGCGTGACGCAAACCCCAAGTCGCGGCCCCGAGAGCATTCGAGTATGTACGAGGCCGTCCGCGCCCACCCCGAGGGACAGAGCACGGTCGCCAGGCTCGCGAAGCGGGCGGCCGACTACGGCTACGAGGGCGTGGTCGTGCGCAACCACTCCGGCGCTCGAGCCGACTACGACGCCGACGCGATCGCCGACGAGTACGGGATCGACGTCGTCGACGGCGTCGAGATCCGGGCCGACGACCCGGAGCAGGCGAGCGGCTCCGTCGGCAACTTCCGTCCCTCGCATACGATCCTCGCGCTCGAGGGCGGGACCGACGCCCTGAACCGGTTCGCCGTCGAGCAGGCGAAGGTCGACGTGCTGGCGGGCCCGATGGCCGGCGACGGCGACGTCAACCACGTGCTGGCGAAGGCGGCCGTCGAGAACGGCGTCCGCATCGAGTTCGATCTCTCGGGGGTCCTTCGAGCAAGCGGCGGCCGGAGAGTGCGGTCGATCCAGTCGCTGCGGAAACTCGAGGAGATCGTCGACTACTACGACGCGCCCTACGTCGTCAGCGCCGACCCGGCGTCGCACCTCGAGCTGCGCGCACCCCGCGAACTGCGGGCGCTGGGCGAGGAGGTCGGCCTCTCGAGCGACTTTATCGAAGACGGGCTCGCCGAGTGGGGACGACTCGCCGAGCGCAATCGCCGGATCGACTCCGAGTCGTTCATTGAGCCGGGGGTTGAATGGGGACAGTACGAGGCCGACGATAGCTGACAGTTCTGAGATTACTCGAATAGCGGCACGCGATCCATCGGGAGCCACGGCGGACGGCCCGCTCGCAAATCGAGTGCGAGTCTGGCGACTACGTAGGTGGCTCCGAGGAAAACGAAACTCGCGGCAATCCCCTCTAATCCTGCCTGATAGACCGTATAGGTCACGAATGCCCAGAGTCCGATGACCGTCAGTTTCGCGGCAACCACACCGATGATACTACCACGCCGAATCGATGGTGATTTGTCAAATTCCGTTGCGATGACTCGCCGAGTCGGCATCCATGGCCGTCGTCCCTTCCGCCAGTCGGCTACCGCCTCGACGAGGAGATAGAGCCCGCCACCGATGCCGAAACTGAGGGCCAACCATTCGAGTCCAGCCTGGTAAACCGCAAGCGTCACCCAAACGCCGTACACAACGAGTCCAATTTTGAGGGCGGCTGTTCCGGCGATAATCCACTGTCGGTACCGCTCGAGTGAGTTATTGTCCGTGCTCATATACGTTCTCCAACCCGTTCTTTCCGATAGCACTATTCGACTGTAGAAGTTTCACATAAATCCTTATCGTAGATGGCATTTTGTTATATCAAATCGTTAATCACAAATACCTGCTCCGACGCAGATCGTCCCGGGAGCGGCAGTGCAGGTGAGCGTCGTAGCGTTTTGAACGACGTAGAGGCAAAACGCCGCCGCAGCACCGCCCGCCCACGGATTGAATGCGCCAGCCGATACTGCGGCCTTCGCACAGGATGTTTGGGTGATACGAGAAGAGCCTACACAGGCGGTCGCAATGATCGTAGTACACATCTCACAACCGACGGAACCGTGAATCGATTGTGTCGAAACGGAATCCTCACGCGCTGGTGTGTCTGCCGTGGTTTCAAGGAGCCCTAATCCAGACGTTTCGTTTTCGCCGAATACCTTCATTTCGACCGACACTTCTGTCCCGTCGGATGATTGAGTGCTAATTTTGTCTTCGGTTTCTTCTCTCGTGATCCCCATCGCCTGAATCGGGACACGATCGTCTCCGTGGTCAACGACCAAGGCCATGAGGACGCCACCATTATCAACAGTGTATTCTTCATCGTCCGAAGCAAGCGGCAAGTGAAGGATAGCGGGATTACGATTATTCACCGACGGATCGGACGTTACCAACTCAATAGCGATGAACGCGTCGTCGCTGAGGCCAAAGTTCGTACTACTGTTGATTTCATCACTCAATTCAGTTACCGTCTCATCATCTAACACAGCGTGTGCATCCTTATGTGCCTCCGAGTGGGATTTGGCTGCTGAGTCTAGTATCTCCAAATCCGTCTTCGGGCCGTTTCCATTGTTCTTCGCGCCAGGATTGCCTGAGGCGGACCCCATCGCAATTGGAACGCTGCCTGCTGTGACACCTTTCAGGATTGTTCGCCGTGATGGTGTTTGGTCTACCACAACCTGTACCTATTATGCCTTTGCTTATATCTAATGGTTATCGCCCATACACTCGCACTTAAATTCGATAGAAGTGTATAAGATACGTAATTGATGGGAACAAGGGGAACCCCATACGGCACCTCATTCGCATCGTTCATTGAGCCGGGGATCGAACGGAGCAAGTATGAAGAAGAGTCCTGAGGAACACGCCGCTCGCTTCGACGAGAAAGCGGGCGAGTACGACGAGTCGAAATCCGACGAGTACCGCGCCTGCGCGAACCTGGTGATCGAACACGCCGCGCCCGACGCCGAGGACGTCGTCCTCGATCTGGGAACCGGAACCGGCGCCATCGCGCTCGCGCTCGCGCCCGACGCCGAGCGGGTCGTCGGCCGGGACATCAGCGAGGGGATGATGGACGAGGCGAGAACGAAGGCCCGGGATGAGCGTCTCGAGAACGTGGAACTCGACCGCGGCACTTTCCGCGAACCCGAGTACGACGGCCCCGTCGACATCGTCACGTCGAACTTCGCCATGCACCACCTCTCGGACGAGGAGAAACGGGAGGCGATCGAGGTGATCGCCGGCCTCGAGCCCCGAACGTTCGTCCTCGGCGACGTGATGTTCTTCGGCGAGCCCGACCCCGAGGCGCCGTTTTACTCGCCCGACGTCGACGACCCGGCGACCGTCGGCACCCTCGCGGACGCGTTCACGAGCGCGGGCTTCTCGCTGACGGCCGTCGAGCGGGTCCACGACCAGGTCGGCGTACTGGTCGCCGAGCGGAGTCCGGTCGCCGAGGCCGAGACTCCCGACGCGGACTCGGGCGAATGAAACACCTCCCGAAACACCTCCAGCCCCGGTGGCGCTACCTCGCCCTCGAGCTCGAGGGCTGGCCCGACGCCGAGATCGGCCGGCGAGCCTTCCAGCGGGAGTGTTGGTACGCGGGACAGAACCTGCTCGGCGATCCGGGCAGCGCCGCGGCCGATCTGACCGTCGTTCGCTTCGAGTTCGAGGACGGAACCGGTTCCGCGATCGTCCGGGTCCGTCGGGGCGAGACCGAACCCGCCAGAGCGGCAATCGCCTGTATCGACGAGATCGACGGCGCTGCGGTCGGGATTCGGGTCCGCGGTATCAGTGGCACGATCCGTGCCGGTGAAGAAAACTATTTAGGACGCCGCCGGCAAGAATCGAAGGAGAGAAACGTCGTGTTCCGGAACGAGGAGCGAGTCGCCGTCGTGCGCGACGGGTCTGCAGACGTGCGACTCGATGACGCGTTCGTGGGCGCGACAGACCTCGATTGCAGTTTCGCGTGATACTATGCAGGGACAACAACAACAGCAGGCGTACGACCGCGGCATCACGATCTTCTCGCCCGACGGCCGACTGTACCAGGTCGAGTACGCTCGCGAGGCGGTCAAGCGAGGCACAGCAAGCATCGGCGTGCGAACCAGCGACGGCGTCGTGCTCGCCGTCGACAAGCGAGTTCCCTCCCCGCTGCTGGAGGACTCGAGCGTCGAGAAGATTCACAAGGCCGACGACCACGTCGGCATCGCGAGCGCCGGCCACGTGGCCGACGCCCGCCAGCTGATCGACTTCGCCCGTCGGCAGGCGCAGGTCAACCATCTCCGCTACGGCGAGCCGATCGGCGTCGAGACGCTAACGAAGGAGGTCACCGACCACATCCAGCAGTACACCCAGGTCGGCGGGGCGCGGCCGTTCGGCGTCGCCCTGATCGTCGGCGGTATCGACAACGGCGAGCCGAGACTGTTCGAGACCGATCCCTCGGGGACGCCCTACGAGTGGAAGGCCCTGGCGGTCGGCTCGGACCGCGGCGAACTCCAGGAGTATCTCGAGGAGAACTACGACGACGAGGCCGACCTCGACGGCGGCATCGCCCTCGCGCTCGACGCGCTCGCGTCGGTCAACGACGGCTCCTTGCTGCCCAACGAGGTCGGACTCGCCACGATCGACGTCGAGAGCGAGTCCTTCGAGCAGTTCGACCACGACAAGATCGAGACCCACCTCGAGGAGAACGAGCTGCTCGACGACGGCGAGGACGAGGAAACCGACGAGTAGTCGCCGAAACGCCGGCAGGAAAAGCTCTTTTACCCGGCCGGAGGTATGCTCCGGTATGATATCGCTCGACGAGGCGGTGACGGCGCGACTCGAGTCACACGGGGCGCGTTTCGAAGTGCTTGTCGATCCGGACGCAGCGCTGGCGATCAAACGCGGCGACTTCGAGGGCGACCTCGAGGACGTCATCGCCGCCGAGGACGTCTTCGAGAACGCCTCCCGCGGGGACCGCCCCGCCGAGGACGACCTCGAGAAGGTGTTCGACACGACCGATCCGATGGAGATCATCCCCGAGGTCATCAGGGAGGGAGAGATCCAGATCACGGCCGACCAGCGCCGCGAGATGCAGGAGCGAAAGCGCAAGCAGCTGATCGACACGATCACGCGAAACGCGGTCAACCCGCAGATGGACAACGCCCCCCATCCGCCCGAGCGGATCGACAACGCCCTCGAGGAGGCCGGCTTCACCGTCGACCCGATGGAACCCGCCCAGCAGCAGGTCGACGACGCGCTCGACGACCTGCGGCCCGTAATCCCGATCCGGTTCGAGGAGGTGACGATGGCAGTCCAGATCCCCGCCGAGCACGCCGGCAGCGCGCAGTCGAAGATCCGCGAGTTCGGCGACCTCGAGCGCGAGGAGTGGCAGGCCGACGGCTCCTGGATCGGCGTGCTCACCTTCCCCGCGGGACTGCAGAACGAGTTCTACGACACCGTCAACGAACACTCGAGCGGCGAGGCCGAGACGGAACTCATCAAGGACAAGGACGACCTCAACACGCGGTAGGCCGCGTCGTCGGTTCTTCCGCGGAGGCCGGCTCCGTCGACGGTTCTCCGTCGTGCACTGGATTCAAGACGATCCACCGCGTACGCAGGGGTATGCTCCGCGACCGTTCAACGGAGGTGTTCGACCGCCATCAGTAGCGTCTCCGGACGCGCGCGTCGTCGCTCGAGCGACGGCCCCGGGACGACTGCGGCCGACCGCACCGACGACGAGCGCCCCGCCTCGAGCGACCACCGCCCGACCTACACACGAGTATCCGCATGAACGCGATTATCGCCAAACGAGTCGACTCCGGCACGCCAGACACGACCGAGATCCGTGAGCTCGCGGCGGCGGCCGGCTACACCGTCGTCGGCGAAGTGACCCAGTCTCGAACCGCCGACGCGGCGCTTCAGCTCGGCGAGGGGAAAGCCGAGGAGCTCGCCGACGTCGCCGACCGATCCGAGGCGACGACGGTGATCTTCGACAACCGGCTCGGTCCCTACCAGACGTACAACCTGGGCCAGCTGCTGCCCGAGGGCGTCGAGGTCATCGACCGCTTCACCCTGATCCTCGAGATCTTCGGCCAGCGCGCCCAGACCCGGAAGGCCCAGCTCCAGGTCGAACTCGCCGAACTCCGCTACGAGCTCCCGCGAGCCGAGGCCAAGACGAGCCTCGCCAAGCGCGAGGAACACCCCGGGTTCATGGGGCTCGGCGAGTACGACGAGAGCCGCGAGCGGGACATCAAGGCCCAGATCAGCCGCATCAAGGACGAGCTCGAGCAGATCGAGCAGACAGAGGAACACCGCCGCGAGCGCCGACGCGACTCCGGGTTCGATCTGGTTGCGCTCGCCGGTTACACCAACGCCGGAAAGTCGACACTGCTGCGCCGGCTCGCGACCGACCTCGAGGTCGAGGAGAACGAGGATCTCCACCCGGATCTGGACGCGACCGCCGAGTCCCAGGACCGGCTGTTCACGACGCTGGGAACGACGACCCGAAAGGCCGACATCGAACCGCGGGACGTGCTGGTCACCGACACCGTCGGCTTCATCAGCGACCTCCCTCACTGGCTGGTCGAGTCGTTCAAGTCGACGCTTGACTCGGTCTACCGGGCGGACCTGGTCTTGCTCGTCGTCGACGTCAGCGAGGACGTCGA
Source organism: Natronococcus roseus (assembly GCF_043677095.1). NCBI lineage: Archaea > Methanobacteriati > Methanobacteriota > Halobacteria > Halobacteriales > Natrialbaceae > Natronococcus > Natronococcus roseus. The sequence continues at coordinate 211,757 of NZ_JBHLJR010000006.1, read as the reverse complement.
CGAGATCCACGAGAAGCTCGTGACCAGCCACGACACCCTCTACGAGCGCAACGAGGCGCCGATCGTCACGGTGTTGAACAAGATCGATCAGGTGAGCGAGGAGGAACTCGCCGAGAAACGCGAGGCGCTGGCCGCGCTCGCGCCGAACCCGGTCACCGTCAGCGCGAAGGAGGGAGTGAACGTCGACGGCCTGCTCGAGCGCATCGACCGGGAGCTTCCCGACTGGGAGGAAGAACGGCTCGTCCTGCCGATGACCGACGACACGATGAGCGTAGTCTCCTGGCTCCACGACAACGCCCACGTCGAGGACGTCACCTACGGCGACGAGGACGTCCTGGTCGCCTTCGAGGCCCGGCCCGCGGTCATCTCGCAGGCCCGTTCTCGAGCGAGCGACTTGCAGACGGCCGCGGCGGAGTCGGCGTAACTCGCTTTCCGAGCCCGTTACGCCGAGAAAACACTTATTCTCGCGGTAGAGACGAACCGTATGAACAAGCGAACGAGACGCGGCTGGCTCGCGACGGTCGGTGCGATCGGCGTCGCGGGGTGTTCGTCGGCGAGCAACGGCTCGGAGTCGGACGATGGCGAGCCAACGATCGACACGACGTCTCCGGACGGGTGGCCGGTGGCCGGTCACGACGTAACGAACACGAGACACTCGCCGGCCGACGGACCGAAGAGCGGCGTCGAACCACGGTGGACGTTCGACGGCGTGTCACTCGAGTTCGACGATCCGGCACTCGCCGTCGCCGACGGAGCCGTCTACGTCGGGACCGAGAGTGGCCAGGTCCGAGAGCTGGATTCCGAAACCGGCGACGGGTCGACGCTCGCGGATCTGGACGACAGCGAGCACCGATCCGACGACGTTCCGGTCCGGGCGGTGACGGCAGCTGGCGATCGGCTGTACCTCGTCAGCGACGGCGTGTACGCGGTGGACGCAGCGACGGGCGAGGAGCTGTGGACGTTCGAGGAAACGGCACTGGAGTCCGGATCCGGGATCGAGACGCCGGCGGTGGTCGCCGACGGGACGGTGTACGCCGGCGGCTACGGCCTCTACGCGATCGACGCCGAAAGCGGTGAGGAGCGGTGGCACTTCGAGACCGAGACGCTTCCCGAAACGGCCGACGGGTTCGACGGCTCCGTCGGCTGGCTGGTCTCGAGTGCGCCGGCGGTCGCTCGAGGGACGGTCGTCTGCAATACGGCGCTGTCGATTCTCTACGCGATCGACGTCGAGACCGGCGAGGAGGTGTGGTCCCTCGAGAGGGCGGATCGGCTCCGTGGAACTCCCGCCGTCGACGACGACGTAATCTATCAGGCCGAAGACGGCGGCGTCTCCGCTATCGACCTCGAAACCGGGGAGACGCACTGGCGGACCGAGACGTCGGAGCTATCCGTCCAGGGGTCGCCCGCGGTCGCCGACGATACCGTCTACCTCGCCGGCGGGCCGCTGGTCGGGTTCGACGCCGAAACCGGCGATGAGCGCTGGCGCGTCGACCTCGACTCGGAGTACGAGCGAACGGTGACCGTTGGTCGAACGAGTCCGATCGCGACCGACGAGGCCGTGTACGTCGCCGAGGACGATCGGAGCGCGGTATTTGCGGTGTCGATTGCTGACGAGGCCGTCCGCTGGAGTACCGAGCCGACCGACAGGATCGGAACGCACGGCGGGCTGGCGCTCGCGGACGGTCCCGTCTACGCGCTCCGTGCCGACGGCACCCTGGTCGCACTCGAGGGGGAGTGAGCCGACGGCAAACGCCTACTCGAAGCCACCGACGGCCGACGAACGCTGCCGCAATCCCTCCAATATAAATCATTGACTTGAGTCGGGTAGGGTATGGAACGCGTTGCAATCATCGGCGCTTCGATGACCAAGTTCGGGCAACGCGAGGAGTGGGTTCAGGAGCTCCTCGCCGAGGCCGGGCTCGACTGTCTCGAGGACGCGGGCGTCGACGCCGAAACGGTCGAACACCTGTACGTCTCGAACATGGCCAGCGGCGAGTTCGAGGGACAGACCGGCGTGATGAACGGGCTGGCCCACGACATCGGTGCGATCCCGGCCTACACCCAGCGTATCGATCAGACCAGCTCGAGCGGCGGGGCGGGAATCTACGCCGCCTGGCAGTCGGTGGCAAGCGGGGCCAGCGAGATGACGCTGCTCGTCGGCGGCGAAAAGATGACCCATCGGACGACGGGCGAAGCGACCGACGTCATCGCCTCGCTCACCCACCCCGTCGAGTACAAAACTGGCGTGACGCTGCCCTCCTTTGCCGGGATGACCGCGCGTCACTACCTCGAGCGCTTCGACGCGCCTCGAGAAAGTTTGGCGAAGGTCGCCTCGAAGAACCACAAAAACGGCGTCGACAACCCCCACGCGCAGTTCCAGAAGGAGGTCGACGTCGACACCGTCCTCGAGTCGCCGATCGTGGCGGACCCGCTGCGGCTGTACGATTTCTGTCCGATCACCGACGGCTCGGCCGCGCTGATGTTGTGTCCCGAGTCGGTCGCCCAGGAGTACACGGACGAGTACGTCGTCATCTCGGGGATCGACGGCGCCACCGATACACACGTCGTCCACGAACGCGAGGATCCGACGGTGATGGGCGGGGTCGTCGAGAGCGGCAAGGGCGCCTACGAGATGAGCGGACGCGACCCCGACGATATCGACGTCGCCGAGCTCCACGACATGTTCACCATCCTCGAGTTCCTGCAGATGGAGGGGTTAGGGTTCGCCGAGCAAGGCGAGGCCTGGGAGTTAGTCGAGGAGGGGTACACCGAACGGGATACGGGCGAGCTACCGGTCAACACCTCCGGCGGACTCAAGTCGAAGGGCCATCCGCTCGGCGCGAGCGGCGTCGCCCAGGGCGTCGAGATCTACGAACAGCTGATGGGCGAGGCCGGCGACCGCCAGGTCGACGCGGAGGTCGGGCTGTGCTGTAACGTCGGCGGCTTCGGCAACTGCGTTATTACGACCATTATGGAGGCACGACAATGACGATGGAAGCGACCCGGTACGACGACGGCACGATCAGCTACCCCGGTCACCCGCGCAGCAGAAACGGTGCGGAACCGGTCGAGACGATCGATCTAAGCGAGTACACTGCCGAGATCGTGACGTGGACGACAAGCACCGCGACGCCGCCGGGGGTCCGGGAACCCAACCACCTCGCGATCGTCGAGTTCGACGTTAGCGAGGTCGTCGAGACCTCGGAAGGCGATGCGATCGGCGACGGTGAAGACGGCGAGACGTCGGTCCGCGCACTCGTACAGCTCACGGACGGGGATGCGGAAACCGGCGACGAGGTCGAACCCGTCTACACGGAGGAACTCCGCGAGCCCGGCGCCGGCATCAGGGAACCCGACAGTCAGGACTGGGACGGCTACCGGTTCGAACCGGTCTGAGGATCGTCGTCTCCGGAGTCGTCGGTTTCTTCTTCGCCGGTTTCGTTACCGCCTTCGTCGTCGTTACTCTCGGGTTCCTCCGAATACCGATCCTTGAGCGTCTCGAGCTCCGCGTCTACGTCGACGCTCGAGTCAGGGTCGTCGCCGTCCTCGTCCGCCTCCGTCGTTCCGTCGGGCTGATCGATGTCGATCCGGATGGGCCCGTCCTCGTCGGATTCGCCGCGGCCCTCGACGGCGCGTCGCAGTCGCCCGTCGACCTCGTCGCGGAGCTCGCGGGCCTCGACGAGCAGCTCTCGGGCGTCCTCGTCGGCGGGCAGCGAACCGTCGGAGGCCGCCCGCTGGAGCTCCGCGAGGACGGTGTCGAGCTGCGAGAGCGTCGCCCGGCGCACCTCGTTCGCGCGCGCTCCGGCGCGGTCGGTGCTCTCGTCGACGCGGTCGCGGACCTCCCGTTCCGTGCGGACGATCTCGAGGCCGCGCTGGAGGGCCTCGAGGGTTCGGACGCTCGACTCGAGCGTCGCCAGCAGCGCCGGGATCGCGACCTCGTCGGCCACGCGGAGCAGCTCTCGAGGGGTCGGCGGGCGGGGCGCGGGAAACCGGGGACCGCGGCGGGAGGATCCCTCGAGTTCGGTTTGGAGCTCCTCGATCGTCCGGGTGAGCTCACGGATCGCGGCCGCGAGGTCGTCGTCGTGGTCGGGATCGGTCATACTCCTCCTACGGAGGCCGGGACCAAAAGCCGGGCGTTCGGACCGGTCGGGAGAGCGATCGCTCGCTCGCGCGGAACCAAGCGCTTTTGACCGACTGGTTCCCCTACACTGGTGTGCGAATCGAGAACAGCTTCATCCCGGTTCGTGGCGTCGGAGAGACCACCGAGCGCCGGCTCTGGGAGAACGGGGTTACCCACTGGGAGGAGTTCGACGGCAGCGTCGTCGGCGACACGCTCGCCGACCGGATCGAGACGTTCATCGACGAGGGGTGGACCCACCTCGAGCGCGGCGACGTCTCGACGTTCGCCGAGGCGCTGCCGGCCGTGAGCCGGTGGCGCCTCTACGAGAACGTCCGCGAGGAGACCGCCTTTCTGGACATCGAGACGACGGGTCTGAGCGCCGATCGCAACGACGTGACGACGGTGTCGATCCACCGCGGCGACGAGACGAAGACGTTCGTCCAGGGACGGGACCTGACCGCCCGGCGCCTCGAGGCCGAACTCGAGGAGTCGGCGCTGCTGGTGACGTTCAACGGGCAGCGCTTCGACGTTCCGTTCCTCGAGACGTGCTACGACCTCGACGTGACGGTCCCTCACGTCGATCTCATGTACCCCTGCAAGAAAGTAGGACTCGACGGCGGGCTGAAGGCGATCGAACGCGAGCTGGGGATCGGTCGCGACATGCCCGACCTCAGCGGTCGGGACGCGGTTCGGCTCTGGCACGAGTACGAGAGCGGCGACGACGCCGCTCTCGAGCGCCTCGTCGAGTACAACCGCGCCGACACGGAGAACATGAAGCCGCTACTGGAGACGGTCGCCGGTCGACTCCACGAGTCGGTGTTCGAGACCGCCTGTCGGGACGCGTGACCTCCTCCCACGACTTCAGTCGTGGGTTTTCTCCTGTCTTCCCTGTAACCGTCGCTCCTCGTCAACCGACGGCGTGGCGAAAACAGTCGTCTCGGTTCGAACGGCTCGGTCTACTCGAGTTCCCTGACGTCGACGTCGCCCTCGCTGGTTACGACGACGTGGTAGCCACAGTAGTCGAACTCGATCCGTCCGCTGGCCCGATGCATCCCGTTCTCTCGGGGGGCAAACAGCGAGTCGAGCGCCTCGGGGTTGATGACCTCGTAGAGTGCGTCGTACTTCGGCGGTTCGATGTCAGTCGGTTCGACACCCTCTCGGTCGGCGACAGCGGCGACGACTTCGTAGCTCAACGACGCGGCAGAGGCTGTGTCGGAACGGTCGACTGAGAGTAGCATTAGCCGGAGTCTTTCCGTCATCGTATATAAGCTCTCTGTCCTCTACTCGACCTGAGCGTACAACGTAGGACACTATACGACAAATACGTTCTATAGAGAATATATTCGCACACCACATACGGATCGAATCTGAGACGCTCTTTTTTCCGAGAATTCCACCGGAGGAAGTACCGTGTGCTATCCAGACGATCCGTACGATCCGACACTGACGGTGTCGGTACCCAAACAAAAGAACGAACCACCCTTCGATCGATATCCGTTCTCGATCCCTTCCCTTAGCTCGAGTTATCGACGGTCGTCGACACCGTCGGGGAACTCGTTGTTCTCCATGGTGACCGAACTCGAACCACTCTGGATGCGTACCGAGTTGCCGCCGTCGGCGGCCTCTGCGGTGGTGTTTTCGATGGTGACGTCGCTCGCGTTGTGGACGGTGAGCGGAACGTGGCTCGTCTCGAACTCGCTGTCCGCGATGAGGTAGTCGCTACCGCGAACTTCGAGTCCGCGTCGGCGACCGTCGCCGAGTTGTTCGACCGAGAGCCCTTCGAACTGGCAGTTGTTTCGCTCACAGAAGATCGCCGGCTGGATCGGGGATCCGCTGGCGCTCCCGAGGATGTTGACGTCCTCGAGCGAAACGGCACCGGGGCTGTCACCGAGGAGACGGAAGGCGTAGGAGCTGCCGTTGATTTCGACTTCGGAGTTCACGAAGTCGACCTCACCAGCACCGCTGTCGACGCGGACGGCCGCGCTCTGGCCCTCGACGGAAACTCGAGTGTTGGAGATCGTGGTCGACTCGGCGCCTTGCATAATGCGGATCGCTTCGCCGTTTTGCTGTGGAACGTCGACGGTGACGTTCGAGACGGTGAACTGATCTGCCTGGTCGAGACGAATCGCGTGCTGTCCCTCCGCCTGAACGCTGTTCTCGTCGACGGCAATGATCGCATCCTCGATCGAACCCTCGTTTCCGCTGAGGCGGATCGACGCGGTGGCGCTGTTCTCGTACCAGCCACCCTCGACGTCGATTCGACCGTTGTCGCCGGACGCGTATAGACCGTTGTCGGGGAATCCGCCGAGTATGCAGTCCTTGAACCGGATATCTCCCTGGTGGTTGTCGTTGAGGATAATCCCCGTTGCACCGCGCCATCGACCGCCGTTCGGCGTATCGTCGACGTGTACCGCGCCGTCGAACGCGTGGAAGCAGTCGACGATGCCGGAGCCGTCGGAATCCGTGATGTTGAACAGCGCAGGACCCCAGGTGCCGCTATCGTGGACGCCGTGGACGAAAATGTCTCGGACGACGAGTTCGTCCGTGACCTCGGCGCTGATCACGCGGATACCAGTGTCAGATGCAGTCTGGTCGACCTCGAACCCCTCGAACCAGACCGATCCACCGGGACTATCGCTCGTCCCGAGTCGGAACAGTCGGGCCCGCGAGCTACCGAACGTGTGGTAGTCCGCCGGAACCAGCGTCGCGCCGTTTCCGACGATCCCAACGTTGTTGAACCCGGTGAACCGCACCTGGTCGTCCATGTAGTACTCCCCTTCGGGGAACCTCAGGAGCGTGTCCTCTGCGATGTTCTCCCGAATAACGGGGGTGACCGATTCGTTGCCGTTCGGATCGGCGCCCGCTTCAACCATGTCGACTACGTTGCTGTAGTCGCTTTCGCTCGCACTCGCGTCCGTGGATGCGGACGCCATTCCGGCTACGGAAAGCGTTCCGAGTCCCGCAAGACATCCCTTCAAATACGTTCGTCGACCTGTCAGCCAGTTACCAGAGTCGTTCGACATTACGACTTTCCGTACAAACGGGTCGGTTATACATATACTCGAAGTAATTTGACTTGAAAGTATCTCAGCTCGCGAACGACCCCGCTCAACAGTTTCAAGCCCGACGAAGCGGGTCGAGACGTTCCCAGCGAGTGGAACGAGAAATCCGAGGTTATCGCGGAAATAAGCGCGTCAGACCGTGTGAATCGTGGCGAAGAACAGTTTCGAGAGAGATCGGGCCGAGTACTTATACGGACTAAGAAGTTGTGCGTATTGAAACAGTCCTCCTACGGGTTTTTCACCCGGTTCAGCGGGTCGATTGCGGAACTATATCCGATCGACCCCGAATTAGTCCGCCATGAATCGGCACGGTTTGGAGCCGTACGCGCGTTCGAGACGATTCGGTGATCGACCAATAGCTGAATCACTCGAAGAAAATGAAAGTCGGCTCGAGCGGTACGCTATCTCGAGATGGACAGACCTGTGTGTCAGGTAACCAAAGCCGAACCGATCGGTGAGAGCTCGATTCGCGCTCGCGACGCCAAGCCAGGGGTGGGATTTGAACAACGGTCACGGCGAAACCGTTCTCTTCTCCAAACCCACGTGGCTGTTCGTCGCTCGCGGGATTGCTCGCGACGCCAAGCCAGGGGTGGGATTTGAACCCACGAAGTCTCGATTACAAGTCGAGTGCATGAACCGCCCATGCTCCCCTGGCGCAGCAGTGAGTTACCGTTCCTCCTTTGAGTGTGTATCGTTTTCCGATCGGTCCTCGAGCGACCGTCGCATCGACACTCTGTAGGGTTCGTACGCGCGATCCTCGTAGAACCGTCTCGCGGCCTCGTTGTCCGACAGCACCTCGAGGATCACGACCTCGGCACCCCGGTCGGCGAGTGCGTCCTCGGCGGCCTCGAGCAGCGCGGTTCCGACCCCGCGGTCGCGGTAGGCGGGTGCAACGTAGATGTTCGAGAGCAGCCCCCGTGTCGCGTCGAGCTCGAGGGACCCTCGCTCGAGCGAGTAGGTGACGAAGCCGACGATCGACTCCCCCTCGCGTGCGACGAGGAGCCCGTCGGTGTGGAGGTGTCCGGCGAGCGTCTCCCGCATCGTCTTCCGGTTTTCCTCGCCGCGGACGAACGAGCCGTGGTCGCGCTGATCGCGAGCCAGCCGCACCCACAGCTCGGTGATCGCCGGCAGATCTCCCTGTGTCGCGGGCTCGACGACCGGTGAGTCCGGAGTCATTGTCCTCCGGTCGATAGCTGCGTCCAAAAGCTCTTCTTATCTCTCGCCGTCGCGCCCGGAACGGGCTTTCGGCGGTGAGCTCAAACCGATCGACAGTCCGAACAGACCAACCGACCGTTGGCATCCCACAGCGAGTCGGCGAGCGACCCGCAGGCCTCGCAGACGCCCTGCGTGGAGAACTCGTCGCCGCCGTTTGGCAACAGTTCGGTCTCGAGCTCGTCGCCGGGACGCGAGGATCGGGACTGCTCGAGGGGGCGTTCCGACTCGAGGGAGGTGTCGGGGCTGCTGCTCGCCGCCCCCTGGAAGGAGCCGGCGGCGGTGATGACGTCCCGCTGGGTGAGCACGCCGACGACCTCGTCGTCGTTCTCGACGACCAGGTTCCGGATGTTCTGTCGGCTCATCGTCGTCGCGGCGTCGGCCAGCGACCAGCCCGCGTTGATCGAGATTACCGGGCTGGTCATGACCTCCCCGACGGTCGTTTCGGCCGGATCGTCCTCTTCGGCGACGAGGCCGAGCACGTCCCACTCGGTCACGATTCCGACCGGCTCCGAGCCGCGAACCACGAGGGCACAGCCCGCCCGTTCTTCGCGCATCAGCCGAACGGTACCCAAGACGGGATCCGACTCGCTGACGCCGACGTATTCGGTCGTCAGGACCTCCCTGACGGACAGTTCCGGTTCCATATGTGTACACATCCCACGGACTGGCTAAAAACTATCTCCGGCACGGTTAAGTGAACGCGTGACAAACGTATGAGGTTCGACAGTGCCTGCGAAGATTCGCAAGAACGGACGCGAGTGCGACCGCGAGCCGCCTCACCAGCCCAGTTCGATTCTGGTTCCGTCGGCACGGCAGTCCTCGAGGGCGTGTTTGGCGGCGATGCCCGCCTCGTGGGCGCTTCTCCCTCGGCCGGCGCCGACCTGAAGTTCGACGTCGACGTCCTCCTGGACGTGATAGATCGCCTCCTCGTACTGGGCTTCGTCGAGGTCCGGACAGACGACGATGACGTTGTCGCCGCCGACGAAGAAGGCGAGGCTCTCGTGGGCCCGTCGCATGTGGCGCATGAGCGAGGCGTACCCCTGCTCGATCTCGATGAACGTATCGAAGGCGTTGAGCTCGTCGGTATACTCGCCCGTCGCGTCGATAACGTCGAAGTGTGCGATCTGGACGTCCTCGCCGGTACGGTGGGCGTCGTCGATGGTTCGGCCCTCGAGACACTCGCGTCGGTTCTTGTCCTGTGCGCTGCCGGCCTCCTGGATCAGCGCGGTCGCGTCCGAAAGTGCCTGTACCGGGGTTGTCCCGGTCGCGACGCCGAGGCTGACCGTCACCGGGTACCGGTTGCCGACGGACTCCTGGAGGAGCGCGTGGTCCTCGCGTGAAAGTCCGTTCGTGACGGCGATCATGTTGTCGAAACGGGTGAAAAAGACGTAGCCGTCGCGGTTGCCGACAAACTGGGAGACGTCGGCGTACAGCCGCGACTGGAGCGTCTGGAGATCGGCTTCCCGGCGCGGTTCGGGCGTTACGGTCCAGGGACCGTAGTTGTCGATCTGGAGGAGCGTAACCTGCGTGTTCGTCACGGTACCCGAAGGTTTCGATCGGCGTCGTATAAGTGGTACGTAATCCAGATCCGTGACGGCTCAGGCGGGCTTTTTCTCCGGGTCGCTCCCCTTCGGGTGGTACTCCCAGAAGTCGCCTGCCCGCATCGCCGCACCGACGGCCTTGTGCATGTCGAGTATCGTCTCGAACTCCTCGACCTCGACGTACTCGAAGATCTCGCGCATCGGGACGACGCGCTGGTAGTTGATCCGGATCGGATCGTCGCCGTGCTCGGCGACGAACTCGTCGCGGTTCATCGGGAAGTCCTCCTCCTCGTCGACCTTGTCGGCGATGATCCGCATGTCGAACTTCCGCATTCCCTCGCTGCCCTGTTCCCCGTCGGGGTCGAATGGCCAGTCCATACTCCGAGGTGTGTGTGGGGACCGCAAAAGGATTACTCTCCGATCCGAGCGCGCCGCGAGGCGGCTCCGCGGGGAGCTGTCCCCCTCGTCGCCGATCAGTCGTCCGCAGCCGTTTCGGCGTCGGTTCGCTCGAGTTCGCCGTCCTCGAGCAGTTCCTCGCGGTGTTCGTCGAGCAGCGGCGCCCGTCCGCCGGGTTCGGGCGGCGTCTCGGTCATCTTGATCGGGGAACCCGCGATCTCGACGGTCTCGTCGGTGCCCGGCTGTTCGACCGGCACGAGCATCTCCCGATCGCGGACGTGGGGATCCTCGAAGATCTCGTCGGTGCTCTGGACCGGTGCGACCGGAACCCGTCCCTCGAGGGTCTCGACGAGGTCGGCGGTCTCGAGTCCGGCGGCCCAGTCGGCGATCTCCTCGCGAAGTTCCTCGCGGTGCTCGAGGCGATCTGCGGCGGTGGGGTACTCCGCGGCGAGCTCCTTCCGGCCCATTGCCTCGCAGACCTCGTTCCAGTGGTTCGTGCCGAAGGCGGCGATCACGGCGTGGCCGTCGCGAGTCTCGAAGGCGTCGTAGGGGAACAGCGTCGGGTGGGAGTTGCCCCGCCTCGAGGGCGCCTCGCCGGTGTAGGAGTGCTGGTAGACCGCTCGCTCGGTCATGCTGAGCATCGCGTCGTACATCGCGGTGTCGACGTACTGGCCCTCGCCGGTTCGGTGGCGGTGGTTGACGGCGGCGAGGATGCCGATACAGTTCAGCGTCGCGGTAAAGAGGTCGCCGATTCCGGGGCCGACCTTCGTCGGCGGGCCCTCTTCCTGTCCGGTGATCTCCATCACACCGCCTAACGCCTGCGCGATGAGGTCGAAGGAGGGCTGGCCCTGTCGGTGGGTCTCGCCCGTGCGCGGATCGCCGAAGCCGCGAATCGAGGAGTAGATTAGCTCCGGGTTGCGCTCTTTGAGGGTCTCGTATCCCAGGTCGTACTTCTCCATCGTCCCCGAGCGGTAGTTCTCGACGACGACGTCGGCCTCCTCGACCAGCGAGAGGAAGTCCTCGCGATCGTCGGGGTCGTTGAAATCGAGCTCGAGGCTGCGCTTACCTCGGTTGACGCTCTGAAAGTACCCGCCGTAGGCCTCCGCCTCGGCGTCGGCGACGAACGGCGGGTTCGACCTGATCAGGTCACCGCCCGGGCGCTCGATCTTTACGACGTCGGCGCCCATATCCGCGAGCAACATCGTACAGTACGGGCCGGCCAGCACCTGCGTCAGGTCGATCACGCGCAGGTTCGACAGTGCGCCCATGGAGGCGACTGTCTGCGGACAGGCGCAAAAACCTTTGCAATAGATCATGAAGGTGTGGTTGTCTCTCAAGGGGGTGGTGCTAGGCTGTATAAGGAGTATTATCATGATCAACCATTAACTTTATACGGCAATTCATCATGGTTCTGAACACGATGTCCCGAACGGTCGTCCTCGGCGTGATCGGCTCCGACGCCCACGTCGTTGGCATCACGATCCTAGAGCAGGCCCTGAGTGCAGCTGGCTTCGACGTCGTCAACCTCGGCGTCCAGACCTCCCAGGAGGACTTTGCGGAGGCAGCGGTAGCCCACTCGGCGGAGGCGGTACTCGTCTCCTCGCTCTACGGTCACGCCGAGCAGGACTGTCAGGGGTTCCACGAGGTCCTCGAGGAGGCCGACGTCGACGCGATGACCTACATCGGCGGCAACCTCGCCGTCGGGCAGGACGACTTCGATCAGACGCGGGCCACCTTCGAGGAGCTCGGGTTCGATCGGGTCTTCGACTCCGAGACCGACCCCGAGGAGGCCATCGCCGCCCTCGAGCGGGACCTCCACGTTACGACCACGGAATCCGAACGGGTTACCGTCAGCAGCTAACCGGTGCTCGATGATACGAGACGAACGCATTCCATCCGACGAGCTACGGCGTATCGACGACGAGATCCGGTCCGGCTGGTCCACCGGCGAGGCCGTCGACTTCGAGGAGGCGATTGCCTACCACGAGTCGCTGCCGGCGAGCAAACGCTTCGCCGACGTCCTCGAGTCGGCCGACAGCCCCCTCCTGCAACCCCGTGCGGGCGTCCCGCGACTCGGCGATCAGATCGAGCTGCTCGAGTACCTCCATGGCGAGGGGAAAGCAGACCTCTTGCCGACGACGATCGACTCCTACACGCGCGACAACGAGTACGGGAAGGCCCAGGAGGGTCTCGAGAAGGCCCGCGAGACCGGCGAGGACACCCTCAACGGCTTTCCCGCCGTCAACCACGGGATCGAGGGCTGTCGGGAGCTGATCGAGGCGATCGACGCCCCGATCGAGGTCCGCCACGGCACCCCCGACGCCCGCCTGCTGGCGGCGATCACCTTCGCCGGCGGCTTCCAGAGCTTCGAGGGCGGCCCGATCTCCTACAACATCCCCTACACGAAACGCCACGGGCTCGAGGAGACGATCGAGAAGTGGCAGTTCGTCGACCGACTGGCGGGCGCCTACACCGAGCGGGGCGTGCGGATCAACCGCGAGCCGTTCGGCCCACTGACGGGGACGCTCGTGCCACCGTCGATCGCGATCGCGATCATGATCGTCGAGGGCCAGCTCGCCGCCACCCAGGGCGTGCGCTCGATCACGCTGGGCTACGGCCAGGTCGGTAACGTCGTCCAGGACGTCGCCGCCCTGAACGCCTTACAGAAGCTCGGCGACGAGTACCTCCCCGACGAGGTGTGCGTGACGACGGTCTTCCACGAGTGGATGGGCGGCTTCCCGCCCGACGAGGCCCGCGCAAACGGCGTCATCAGCCTCGGCGGGATGACCGCCGCCATCGCGCAGCCGGACAAGGTCATCACGAAGTCGCCCCAGGAGTTCCAGGGCGTCCCGACGAAGGAGGCAAACGCTTCCGGACTCCGCACGACGCGACAGGTCATCGACATGGCGATCGAGCAGAACATCGACATCGACGGCATCGCGGAGGAACAGGACCTGATCGAGCGCGAGACGCGGTGTCTCATGGACACGATCCTCGGCCACGGCGACGGCGACGTCGTTCAGGGAACGATCAAGGCGTTCGACTCGGGAGCGCTCGACGTCCCCTTCGCGCCGAGCGACAGCGCGAAAGGCGCCGTGTTGCCGGCCCGCGACGACGACGGCCGGGTGCGGATCTTCGAGTGGGCCGACCTCGAGATGGACGACGACATTAAGGAGATCCACAAGGCCCGGCTCTCACAGCGGGCCACCACCGAGGGCCGCGAGGAGTCGTTCCGCATGGTCGCCGACGACGTCGACGCGATCAGCGACGGGAAGCTCATCGGCCGCCCCCAGGACAAGGGAGGTGTCGGCAGTGCGGATTGAGGCGATCCACGCCACGCCGGGGTACAGCGGGTTCTTCTTCGACGACCAGCGCGCGATCAAGGAGGGAGCCGTCCAGGACGGCTTCACCTACGACGGCGATCCCGTCACCGAGGGGTTCGACGAGATCCGTCAAGCCGGCGAGACGCTGATCGTCGACGTCGAACTCGCCGACGGCAGCGTCCACCGCGGCGACTGCGCGGCGGTCCAATACTCAGGCGCGGGCGGGCGCGACCCGCTCTTTCGGGCCGCCGAGTACGCCCCGGTCGTCGAGGGACCCGTCGCCGAGGAACTTGTCGGCCGGGACGCGAGCGACTTTCTCGCGAACGCCGACCTGCTCGAGGACGGCGAGTTCGACGGGGATCGCCTCCACACGGCGATCCGCTACGGTGTCTCCCAGGCGCTGCTGGCGGCGGCAGCCCACGATACCGGAACCACGAGAACCGACGTCCTCGCCGACGAACTCGGCACGGAGCCGGCGACCGAACCCGTGCCCGTCTTCGGCCAGTCCGGCGACGACCGCTACGTCAACACCGAGAAGATGTTCGTCAAGGGCGTCCCCGTCCTGCCCCACGGCCTCATTAACAGCGTCGAGAAGATCGGCGAGGACGGCGAGACCTTACTCGAGTACGTCGAGTGGCTCGCCGAGCGCTCGCAGGCACTCGGTCCCGACGACTACGATCCCCGGTTCCACATCGACGTGTACGGAATGATCGGGGAAATTTTCGGTGCCCCCTACGACCGCGAGGAAGTGGTCGACTACTTCCGGGCGCTCGAGGACGCCGCCGCACCCTATCCGATCCAGATCGAGGGGCCGATGGACGTCGGCGACCGGAAGGGGCAGATCCAGGCGATGGTCGAACTCCGCGAGGGGCTCGCCGACGCCGGCGTCGGCGTCGACATCGTGGCCGACGAGTGGTGTAACACCCTCGAGGACGTGCGGACGTTCGTCGATCGGGGCGCGGCCGACGTCGTCCAGATCAAGACCCCCGACCTCGGCGGGATCCACCGCAGCGGGCAGGCGGTCAGGTACTGCGAGGGTACCGATACCCGCGCCTACCTGGGCGGCACCTGCAACGAGACGGAAACGTCCGCGCGCGCCTGCGCGCACGTCGCGCTCGCGACCGACGCCGCGCAGGTGCTCGCAAAGCCCGGGATGGGGTTCGACGAGGGATACATGATCGTGGAAAACGAGATGCGCCGAACCGTCGCCAGACGAAACAGAGAGCAGCGACCGACGAACGCAGACGAGGTGGCCGCAGATGACTAGGGAGTCGCAAGGCGACTCCGGAACAGAGAGCGGCGAGCGAAGCGAGCCGCGATCGATCGACTGGACCGACACCGAGACGTTCGCCCGCGCGCTCGAGCGCGCCGACACCCGCGAGAAGGGAAACTTCTTCGAAGCGTTCGCAGAGGGCGACCTGATCGAACACGATCCCGGACTCACGCTCACGCGGTGGGGTAACGAGGCCTGGATGAGCCAGACGCTGAACCACGATCCGGCCTACTGGCGAACCGACGCCGCCCGCGAGCGGGGGTTCGAGGAGCCACCGATCCACCCCGACTACCTCACCGCCGCGACGCTCGGCATCACCGTCGAGGACTTAAGCGAGAAGGGCGGCTACTTCCTCGGGCGCACCGACGTCCGATTTCCCGGCGCCCCCGTCTACGCCGACACCGAACTGCGCGTCGAGAGCGAGGTCGTCTCGACCGCGACCTCGAGCTCCCGGCCCGAGTACGGGATCGTCACCTGGCGCACCCGCGGGCGGGATGCCGAGACCGACGAGGTACTGTGTTCCTACGAGCGGACGAACATGATCCCGCGACGCGAGCCGGTGGCAACCGACGGCAGTGGCGGGAGCGCTGCGGCGGCCGAAGAGCCCGACGAGCCCGCACTTCCGAGCGAGTTCGTCACTCCCGACGGCGGCACCTTCGAGGACTTCGTCGAGGCCCTCGAGCGCGCCGACGACCGGGACGCCGCGGTCGCCTACCGCCACGAACGCGGTCGTACCCAGGACGACCTGACCGTCGCCGGGCTACCGCTTACGACGCTGAACACCGCCAAGCAGCACCACAACGCCGACGTGATGGCCGACTCGCCGTCTGGCGACATCGTCACCTACGGCGACGTCACCCGATCGACGGCGCTGGGCCACGCTCGCTCCGACGAGCGAACGTTCCGTGAAGTCGGGTTCGACGACGAGACGTTCCACACGTTCGTCACCCCCGGCGATACCGTCTACGCGTTCACGCGCGTGCTCGAAGCGACGGACGACTCCGACCGCGACGAGGCGGGAACCGTTCGCTTCGAGCACATCGCGTTCAACCAGGACGAGGAACCGGTGTACTCCGGCACCCGAATCGCGGAGATCCGCAAACGCTCGAGCTGAACCGCCCGCCGACTAGCAGTTCCCGATCACAGCAGACACATCCACACGCATGACCGACGACACCGAGATCCGACTCTGTCGCACGTTCCAGACCGCACCCGCCGCCGTTCCCAAAGACGAGACGGCGAAATACCTCGTCTCCGCCCTCGAGGCGGAGGGGTTCCAGGCGCCCGACTGGCTCGTCCCCGACCTCGAGGACGGCACCGCGCCCGATATGAAAGCCGAGGGGCTCGAGAACACGATCGATCGAGTACCGGAGTACGAGTTCCCCGGCGAGATCCACCCGCGCGTCGAGTGGGCCTACGACGACGACCGATTCCGGAAGAAGGGCCGCGAGCAGATCGACCGACTGGTCGCCGAGATCGGCGACGAGATCGACGGCGTGGTCGTCCCGAAGGTCGGTCGCCTCGAGGACGTCGAGCGCGCCGCCGGCGTCGTCGCGGAGGCCGAGCGCGAGCACGGCTACCCCGACGGCTCGATCGACCTTTCGATCATCGTCGAAACCGGACGCGCCCGCTCGGACCTCCGCGAGATCGCGAAGTTCGGCGCCGACTCTCGGCTCACCGCCCTGATCTTCGGGCCCGTCGACTACGCGGCCGAGCTGGGCGGCCGCGACCTCGGCGACGGAATGCCCCGCTGGGACGGCCTGCTCGAGGCGCTGTCGAACGAGGCCAGCGCGGGCGGGCTGCTCGCGATCGGCGGTCCGTTCGACGACCTGTTCAAAGAGCGGGCGGGGCTGACCTACTACAACGCGGATGCGTACGCCGACCAGGTCGAACGCGAGGCCCAGGTCGGCCTCGACGGCTCCTGGTCGCTGTACCCCAAACAGACGATCCAGGCGAACACGATCCACATGCCCACCCCCGAGGAGCTCGAGCGCGACGTCCACAAGATCGAGCGCTTCAACGAGGCCAAACGCGAGGGCACCGGCGCCGTGACGATCGACGGCCAGATGGTCGACGAGGCGACGTTCAAGAACTTTCGCAACACCGTGCGGACGGTGCGGGCGATCCACGACCGCCGGCCGGACCAGACCGACGAGCGCTACGACGGCGAGCTGTTGAGCCGAGCGCTCGACCTCGAGCTCTCCTATCGGTAGTCGCTGAGTCGTCGTCCCGACTTTCGTTCGATCTCCGGTTCGAGCCAAGCGAATTAGCGGGTAGCGCACTCGAGGATCGCTATCTGGCGTTCGATACCGCAGTCCGTTCTCGAGGGTGTTCTCCCACTTGGTCTCGAGCGAGTTTGATCTCCCACAAGACACACATACATTCACTCGTTCTTACTGTTCTATGCCCGCAGCCGTGATAAATAGCGACACCATGTGCAGCCCGAACGATTTCCGTTCCGCCCCCCTCCCTCGAGACGGGTTGGCATGACGGACTCGAAACTACCGGCGGGCAACATCCGGTGGGGGTGGCGGTGTCCGCGGTGCGATACGGACGTCGCGGTCGCGCGGAACCCGCAGACGGGGACGTTCAGCTGGGTGTGCGAGGAGCCGGAGTGCGTCGCGGTCGGATTCGGGTTCCGCTCGCGGCGCCGCGCCCGGCTCGGCGTGCTCGAGTACCGCGAGCGCTATCGGAGCGTCTACCGCTAATCACACCGCGCTTCGGTCGAATTGCGGGCCGCTACGCGTCGGCCCAAAGATACTTGTCGTTCTGTCTAAAATTCAGAACCAATGACCGACGAGGACGTCCTCCTTCGGCTGAACGTTATCATCGGACTCCTGGTCATCCTCCTCGCGATTCAGCTGTTTGCTATCTTCCCGTTCGGAGTCCTGCCGTTCGTGATCGCGCTGGCGATCCTGTTCGCACCGGGGCTGTTCTTGCTGTTGCGCCACTCCGAATCGGCGCCCTCGGTGCGGTGAGTCGGACGACACATCCGACCCGTCCATACCGGCGTCCTCGCTTCGTTCGTCGTCGATTGCAGAAAGAGACGGTGTGGATGGGATTCGAACCACGGTCGTTCCGCTCGCCGTGCTCGCTCCACTCCCTGATTCAAATCCATCGTCCACGCTTTGCTCCTCACGTATTGTTCGTCGCAAAAGCGGTGGGGATGGGATTTGAACCCATGAGGCTTGACAGCCACCTGCTCTCAAGGCAGGCGCGTTAGGCCGCTCTGCCACCCCACCTCACTCCCCCGTTCACCACCCGTTCAAAAAGGGTTATCGGTCTACTCGCGCTCGAGGGACTCCCCCTCGCCGACGCCCACCCCGATCTCGTCGACGACCGCCGTCGTCGTCGCCCCTTGGGAGCGGTCGGCGACCGCTCGAGCCCGGCCGCCCGCGATCGTCGCACAGAGGCCGGATTCGGTCGCGATCGTCGGTACCGTCGGGGCGAACCCGACGCCCAGTCCGGCGTCGTCGGCTCGCTCGGCGAGCGTCGCCAGTTCGGGCACCGCGTCGGAATCCGTGAAGTCGATCGGCTCGCCGAATCCGGCGAAGTACGTTCGGCCGCCCGAGGAGGGGCCGAGGACGACGTCGTGGCGCCGCAGCGACATCGCCGCGCCGTCGATCTCGGTGCGGCCGATCAGCGGCGCCGTCGGCTCGAGGACGCCGACGCTGGTGGCGTCTTCCTGCTCGAGCAGGTGGGTCACCGTGTTCCCGATCCGCGCGGCCCGCGTCGAGCCGACCTGGCGCTCGAACCGGACGTCCTCGAGGTCGCCGAGCGCCGCGGTGGCGAGCTCCCGAATCTCGGCCTCGGGATCTCCCGAGAACGAGTCCGGCAGGGTCTCCTCGACGCGGTAGTTTACGAGCAGGTCACCGCCGCTCGCCGCGACCGAGCGGAGGGTGTCGACGACGGCGGCCTCGTAGAGTTCGACGGCCTCCGGCTCGGTCAGAACCGTTCGATCGACGAGCGACGACAGCACGAGTCCCTCGCGGGGCGGGGAGGCGGGAACGACGACGATCATACCCGGTCTCGGGTGCGGCGGGCCTTGAACGCGACGGCTCCCGCTCGAGGCGCCATCGGCGACGTAGAGTTATGTGGATGGCGCCCGCTCGTCCGGTATGGACGCGCGCTCGAGCACCGGTCTTGTCGGAACGCTCGTAATCGCCCTGCTGGTCGGGATCGGCGTCGGCGGCTTCCTCGCCGGCTACGTCATCGACTCGCCCGGCGAGTGGCTCGTACCGACGGTCGGTTCGCTGGCCGTCGCCGCCGTCGTCGTCGGTGCGCTGATCGCGCTCGGGTCGGGATCGACGCGACGGCTAAAGAGCCCGTACTGGTAGCCCAACTGCCGTTAACGTTCCTGCCGGCCTTTCGTCTGCCTGTAGTCCGAGGCCATCAGTTCGACGAAGCGCTCGAGCCACGCCTGGGTCTGCTCGTCGGTCTGCTCACGGGGTTCGACCATGGGAACGAGCTCGAAGCCCCGACCGCGGATCGTCCTCGCGTGATCGGCCTCAAGTTCGAGCTCCTCGACGGGCGTCGTCGTGTACTCGACGCCGATCTCCGAGAGCGCGCGCTCGCCGACGGGGACGATGATCTCGGGGTTGATCATCCGAATCTCGGCGTTCAGATACGGTTCGCAGTTGCCGATCTCCTCGTCGGTCGGCTTCCGATCGGGGTCGCGACACCGGGTGAGGTTCGTCAGGTAGACGTTCTCGAGTTCGGGTCGGTCGTCGGGCGAGGTCGAATCACAGAGCGCCAGCCGCTCGAGGATTCGGCGCAGGGAGGTTCCCCCCTCGTCATCGTTCGACCCGCCTTCGGCGAGAAACGGCACCCCGATCTCGTCGGCCCTGGCGGTCGGTCGCTCGCCGACGAACAGAAAGTCGGCTCCAACGTCGCCGTAGCCGTGGACGACCTGGGTCCGGGTCTCACAGAGCGCCGGGCAGTTCCGGCAGTCCTCGTCCATGCCGTACGGGTTCGCGCGGGTTCGCTGGTTCGCGTCCACAGTTGTCTCTCGTGGCAGGGAACCAAAAGCCACGCGTCTGTTTGTCGTGTCGAAACGAAGCGGACTGTCGCGATCAGCGCTCGAGTCCGCCGCGCTCGGTGACCTCGAGGATGAACTTCACGTTACGGACGATCTCCTCGGGCGAGGTGTCCTCGCTTTCGTCGTAGAGGTCGCTGGTCCGGTAGAGGATGTTCGCGAGCTGTTTGCGCTCGCTGCTCTCGCCGCGGATCTCGTCGGCGATCTCTCGGAGCGCGGCGACCCGTTCGGGGTCGGGTTCGAACTCGGGATCCTCGGCGTCGGTCATCGCTCCGAGACGCGGGTTCCCGTCCCGCTCGGCTGCGAGGCGCCGCGTCGGTGGACGATCCCCGTGTTGTTCGCGACGTTCTCGGTGATCGTTCGGAACGCGTCCCCGGTTTCGCCGTCGTCGGAGACGACGGTCGGCTTTCCGCCGTCGCCGCCCTCGCGGACGGTCGGATCGAGCGGAATCGACCCCAAGAATGGCATGCTGTGGGTTTCGGCGAACTCCTCGCCGCCGCCCGAGCCGAAGATGTCGTGTTCCCCGCCGCAGTCGGGACAGGCGAACGTCGACATGTTCTCGGCGATGCCGAGCACGACGGTGTCGTGTTTGGCGAACATCTCGAGTCCCTTCCGGGCGTCGTCGAGCGCGACGTCCTGTGGCGTCGTGACGATCACCGCACCCGTGACGGGCATCGTCTGAAGCATCGTCAGCTGAGTGTCGCCGGTGCCCGGCGGCAGGTCGACGATCAGGTAATCCAGGTTCCCCCACTCGACGTCCTCGGTGAGCTGGGTGATGACCTTGTGGACCATCGGTCCCCGCCAGATGACGGGATCGTCCTCGCCTGTAAGGAAGGCCATGCTCATCAGCTTCACGCCGTACTTTTCGGGCGGAACGAGGGTCTCGTCCTCGGTGGCCATCGGCGGCTCGTCGGCGTCGAACATCCGCGGGACGTTCGGTCCGTAGACGTCGGCGTCGAACAGGCCGACCTGGGCACCCAGTTGCGAGAGGCCGGCCGCGAGGTTCGTCGCGACGGTCGACTTGCCGACCCCACCCTTTCCGGAGGCGACGGCGATGACGTTCTTCACTCCCGGGAGCACCTGTTCGTCCCCCCCGCTATCCCGGTCGGGAATGCTCGCCGAGAGGTTCGGTTCCAGCCCCTCCTCGAGGAGGAGCTCCCGGATCTCGCCGGCGATGTCGGTCTCGGTCGGGGAGTAGGGTGCCCCGAGCGCGAGATCGATATCGACCTCGTCGCCCTCGACCGAGAGCTCGTTGACGAGCCCGAGCGAGACGATATCCTCGCCCAGTTCCGGATCCTCGACCGTCCGAAGGCGGTCGCGAACGGCGTCTTCGTCCATGCTCGAAGGGTGTGGCCCACCGTCGAAAAGGGTTGTGTTCGGATACCGAAGCGCCGTGGGAGCGACGAAATCGAGCTACTTCCCGAGCGATTCCAGCCGCTGTGCCGTCGGGAGGCTCCAGTCGTAGGTCACCGCGACCAGCCGAGTCACGACCGTCACCCCCGCACACGCCGCGGCAGCGGTTCCTCCGGTCGCTCCGAGGGTTCCGACGAGCCAGTAGGCGCTCCCGCCCAGGACCGCACAGCTCGCGTAGAAGTCCTCGAGGAGGATGAACGGCGATCGATCGAGGAGGATATCGGCGACCGCACCGCCCCCTGCCGCGTTGATCGTCGCGATCGCAACGACGCCGAACGCCGAGACGCCCGTCTCAGTCGCGACGATAGCGCCCGTCGTGGCGAAGGCCGCGAGCCCGATCGCGTCCGAAACGAGCGTGATCGGGTGATCGTCCGGCGAGCGCAACACGACGCTCAGGACGATCGCCAGGCTCACGCCGAGCAGTCCGAGCGCGATCTCGATCGGCGACTGCAACGCCAACGGGACGCGGGCCACGAAGATATCCCGCGTCACGCCGCCGGCAAAGGCCATCGCCAGTCCGACCACGGCGATCCCGAACACGTCGAACCGCTCCCGGATCGCCTTGGTCGAGCCGACGAGTGCGAAGGCGACCAGCCCGATCGTGTTCATGACAGCGAACGGGTCGCCGAACAACACCGCGATGAGATCCTGGGGCACTGCCCGCGGCTACGAGCAAAGACGCCTTGAACGCTACGTATACGAGAATTGTTGCGGTTTCGCTCGGGGGCTCGAGCGTGGTTACCGGCGATCGGCTCGAGCCTCGAGGTGTCCGTGTTGCAGAGAGATGGCCACGTACCGCTTTCCACCTCGAGATTCCTCGCTGCGTTCGGACCGCGGGACGTGAGGCTTAACCGCCGCCCGCGACTACCGATTCGTATGTCGACCGTTACGCTCATCGGCTCCCGCCTGGCCGAGCCGGGGACCGAGTTCGTCTACCACGGCGAGGCCGACGGCTGTGCGGGCTGTCCGTACCGCAGCCAGTGTCTCAACCTCTCGCCCGATACGAAGTACCGCGTCACCTCGGTCCGCGAGAACGCCCAGACCCTCGAGTGCGCCATGCACGACGGCGGCGTTCGCGCGGTCGAGGTCGAACCGGTCCCCGTACGGGCGAACATCCCGACGAAGGGCGCCTTCGCCGGCAGCAAGGCGAGTCTCCAGGGTCCCTGTCCGTACGTCGAGTGTCCGAGCCACGAGTACTGCGAGCCCGACGGCGTCGAGTTCGACGAGGAGTACCGCATCCGAAAGATCGTCGGCGATCCGCCACACGACGTCTGTCACCTGGATCGCTCGCTCCAGCTGGTCGAGGTCGAAGCGAACGACTGAGCGCTGGATACGGGTCGGTGAGGTGACAGGCAGACACCCAAACGGTTCCTCGAAGACGGTGGCGACGAACTCGAGACGCGTCCGGCGGGCGTAGACGAGTCGTCGAACGGCGAGTGGAACGCGGCCGTCGAACCGGCGTGGCTGCACTACCGGGAGGCGGCGGCGTTCGCCGACGCGGTCCCGGCGACGCTGGCGCTCGTGACGGCGTGATCACCGCCGGAGAATCGGTCCCGTCGCTATCCGTCGATCTCGAGCGTCTCGCCCTCGAGCCAGCTGTCGGCCCAGCAGGAGATCTCCTCGAAGACCGGCTCGAGGGACTCTCCCTTCTCGGTGAGGCTGTAGTAGGTCGCGATCGGGGCGTCCTCCTCGAGGCGGCGCTCGACGAACCCCATTTCGCCGAGGTCGTCAAGCACCCGCGAGAGGGTGCGGGCGTTGGCGCCCGTCTCCCGTTTGAGCTCGTTGAATCGGTGTTCGTCCTCGAGCAGCGTGTGAAGAACGGCGAGTCGCCACTGGGAGCCGATCTGTTCGATCGATTCGACGACCGGGCAGGCCTCCTCCTGGCGCTCGGCCGAGTTCTGCGATTGCGGGGTTGCCATTACCCGGTCGTAGGACAGCCCGCCGTATAGCAGTTCGGATGCGAACCAGCTAACCGAGAGATACCGCGATACGACGCTACGGCGTTGCGACCTCGTCCTCGAGTAACGACTCGATGCGCTCGAGTGCGCGCAGACAGACCGGTGCGTAGCCCGCTCCGCTCGGCGGGAGTTCGAAGACGACCCGACAGCGGTCCGGGCCGAGTTCGTCGACCCGGTGGCCGGTCGCGGAGATCCGAGCTACGCGCCACGTCCACCGCCGATCCGCACAGTCAGTTACCTCGAACGGCAGCCAGGCGCCGGGGATCCGCACCTGTCCCGTCGTTCCCGCTCGAACGCGGGCGTCGGTCGCGTCGACGCCGCTGATCAGTGGCGACCACTCCGGCCACCGCCTGGTGTCGACGAGCAGTTCCCAGGCCGACGCCGGCGGGACCGCGAGGACGTGGGAGGCCTCGAGCCGACGGCCGTCCGGCGTCGACACGAACTGGAGCCGTGTCATACCCGAACGACGCGAGCCAGCGACAAGGACGTTCTGCCCGGGGAACCGTTCGAAGTCCGATTCGGCAACCTGGTGGCGGCGCCGTCTGATTTCGACGCTGACAGTTATGGCGATGGCGCCGAATCGTGAACCAGTGCCATCCTCCACCACGCGCCGCGGTCTCCTCGCCGGCGCCCTCGCCGCCGGCGTCGGCGGACTCACGCTGACCGGCGCTCGAGAGCTGCTCGGCCAGTTCGCACCGCTCTCGGGAACCGCCTGGGATGCGGCCGACAGGTCGCTCTCCGAGCGCGTTGCGAGCCCCTACGGCGAGGCGACCGTTCGCTACGACGAGTACGGAGTGCCGAGCATCGAGGCCGACGAAGATCCCGCAGCCTACTTCGCCGTCGGCTACGTCCAAGCGTTCGACCGGCTCGCCCAGCTCGACCTGCAACGGCGGGTCATGCGAGGGCAGGTGTCGGAGCTGGCCGGCGAGGGAACCCTCGAGGACGACGAGTTCCACATCGCGATGGACTTCGCGGGCGCGGCCGAGGCGACCTGGGAACGCGTCACCGAGACGCCCGCGGGACCGCTCGTCGAGGCCTACGCCGACGGCGTCAACGCGGCCATCGAGGGCGAGGGGTTGCCCCTCGAGTTCGAGCTCCTGGGGTACGAACCCGAGCCCTGGACGCCCGTCGATTCGATGCTGATGGAAAAACAGATCTCCTGGGACCTGACCGGAAACTTCGGCGAACTCCGGCGCGCGCTGATCGCCGACCGACTCGGCGAGGACGTCCTCGAGGAGCTGTTCCCCGAGCGACTGGATCACGACGTGCCGATCCTGCGCGAGTCGGTCGAGGCGGAGACCCTCGAGGAGAGGGCAGTCGTCGGCTCCGTCTCGGGCGGAGACGCTCTCGACCCGGCACTGACCGACTGGCTCTCGCAGTTCGAGTCCCCTACGGGTGTCGGCTCGAACAGCTGGGTCGTTTCCGGCGAGCACACCGAGAGCGGCCGCCCGATCGTCGCCTACGACCCCCACCTGACGCTGATGACGCCGCCGCTGTGGTACGAACAGCACGTCGAAACCCCCGAGACCTCCGTTCGGGGCGCGACGTTTCCGGGCGTCCCCTTCGCCATCGCCGGCGCGAACGACCGCGGGACGTGGTCCTTTACGAACGTCGGCGCGGACGTCCTCGATTGCTACACCTACGAGATCGACGACGACGGCGAGCGCTACCGCTACGACGGGGAGTGGCGCGAGTTCGACCGCGAGGAGCGAGAGATCGCCGTCGCGGGCGGCGACGATCGGACCCTCGAGGTCAGGAAAACCGTCCACGGACCGGTCCTCGAGCGGGAGGGTCGAACCGTCGGCGTCGCCTGGACCGGCCATACGGCCACGCGGACGACGGAGGCGATCTACGAGTACGAACGCAGCGACGGCCTCGAGGAGCTGCTCGAGGCCACGCGAAAGTTCGACCTGCCGACCCAGAACCTCGTCTACGCCGACGCCGACGGGCGGACGCTGTACTACGCGACGGGGCAGCTCCCGATCCGGGAGGTCGACGGGGAGGTCGTCTCGGGGAATCGCATCTTCGACGGCTCCGCGGGCGAGGGCGAGTGGGACGGGTTCGAACCGTTCGGGGAGTCGTCCTGGGAGGGGTTCGTTCCCTTCGAGGAGAAACCCCACGCGATCGATCCCGACGTTCTCGCGACGGCCAACCAGCGGGTCGTCGACGAGCCGAACTACTACGTCGGGGTCGACTACGCCACCCCCTACCGGGGCGCCCGGATCTACGACCGTCTCGACGACGCCGTCGAGTCCGGCGAGCCGACCGACCTCGAGTTCCACCGGGAGCTACAGAACGACGTCTACGACGGCCGGGCCGAACAGCTGGTGCCCGAACTGCTCGAGGCGCTCGAGGAGCGACTCGAGAACGAGGACGAACCCGAAAGCGGGAACGGGCTCGAGGACGCTCGCGAGACCCTCGGGGACTGGAACTACGGGATGGACGCCGACTCTCGCGGCGCGCTCCTCTTCGCCCGCTGGATGGACCGCTTTCGGCGACTGGTCGTCGAACCGGAGTTCGAGGAGGCCGACCTCGACGAGTCGTACTACCCCGACGACTGGGTAATCGCGACGCTTCCCGCCGACAGCCGGTTCTTCGATGACCGTTCGCGGGACGAGACGATGGTCGCCGCGCTCGAGGACGCCCTCGCCGAGATCGACGAGGCGGGGTGGGAGACCTACGGCGACTGGAACTCGACGCGGGTCATCGAACACCCCTTCGGCGCGGAGGCGCCGTTCCTGAACTATCCGGAACTGCCCGCAGACGGCTCGCGGGCGACGGTGAAAAACTACCGCGTTGGCTCGGCGATCGGCGCGAGCTGGCGGATGGTCGTCGAGCCCGGGGGCGACGCAACCGCGGTCCTGCCGGGCGGGAACTCGGGCGACTACTTCTCCGACCACTACCATGACCAGCTCGAGAGCTGGCTCGCCAACGACCAGACGCCGATGGATCGAACGCTCGACGACGAGGACGACCCCGACGTCGTCTTCGAGGAGGGAGCGTCGTGACCGCGACCGATCGGAGCGACGGAGACGCGGGCGGCGACCGCGAGCGGACGATCGACGCCGCGCTCGAGCGCGTCCGCACCGAACCGCGATCGCACTGGCTCGCCGTCCTCGTCGTCGTCCCGGTCGGCCTCTTCCTCGCGTGGCTCCACTGGCTCGGTCTCGTCGTCGCCGGGGCGCTCGTGGGGTTCATCTCGCCGACGGTCTGGCACGGGCTCGCCGGCTCCCTCGGGTTCGGCGTCCTCGTTCTGGTGGCCTTCGCGATCGGACTCGGCGATTCGGCCTGGCGCGTCCTCGAGATGACGCCCGCCGTCTACGTCACGGTCGCGAGCGCGCTTGGGCTACCCGCGCTGGGTGCGCTGTTCCGGGGCGTCGTCTGATCTCAACGGTTGTCGGTAGCTAGTCGGACGCTTTCTTCACGCAACGGTGCAGTCACGGCGAGTGCGGCTTCACGCACGAGGACAACCGTGATGGTGACGAGTTCGAGTGCCAGAAGTGTAGAAAGAAATTGCACGCCGACTATAATGCCGCCCGGAATATCGGGTGGCGTCTTGTCCAGCACTGGCTCAAGTCTGGTGCTGGACGGGCCACCAGTCAACTGGCCCTCAAGTCAGGGACGCTGAACGCGAATGGCGATTACACGCCTTCCGCCTTGTGCGGGTAGAGCGGGAGTCCACTGACAAGCCTCGGGGTCGTTCGGAAGATCTTCGATCTTCCGTGACTGAGCGGAGCTTCGCTCCGCGATGTCCGCGAGACCTTCGGTCTCGCTTGATGACGAGACGCCAAAGGCGTCTCGAACCACTTGACCCCGAGGCGGTTGACTTGGTCGTGAAACCTGTGGTCAGTTCGAGCGAAGGTGTATCGGGGCGGCTATCGGTCTCTCCGAAATATACTGGATATCTCCTGCATCCGTACTTCTCGTGTAGATCAGTTCGTATCCTCGCTCGCGGCTGCCACAGCTCGTTGGCAATCGACCCGCTCGTGGACCGGGACGGTCGTGGTGAAAGGGGAACGCTCGCCTACGGTAGCGCCTTCCGGAGGTCCTCGCGGAGGTCCTCGGCGTCTTCGAGGCCGACGGATACCCGGACCAACGTCTCGGGGATCTCCGCTGAATCCTCGCTCCGACTGAACTCGTCGGGGAGCATTAGTGACGGGACCTCGACGAGGCTCTCGACCCCGCCGAGACT
Source organism: Natronococcus roseus (assembly GCF_043677095.1). Lineage (NCBI taxonomy): Archaea > Methanobacteriati > Methanobacteriota > Halobacteria > Halobacteriales > Natrialbaceae > Natronococcus > Natronococcus roseus. Next base: position 184,229 of record NZ_JBHLJR010000006.1, on the reverse strand, counting down.
GGCTCCCGGCGTGAATATCTCAAGTCCGTCGATGAACGCCTCGAGTTCGATGAGTGTGCCGTCAAACTCGAAGGACAACATTCCGCTGTACCCCGACATCTGCTCACTCGCGAGATCGTGTTGCGGGTGGCTCTCGAGACCCGGATAGTAGACACGAGCCACACGGTCGTGGCTTTCGAGGAACCGGGCAACTGCCGTCGCGTTCTTCTCGTGGTGTTCCATCCGCGCGGGCAGCGTCTTGATGCCCCGTGCAACGAGGTAGCAGTCGAACGGCGAAAGCATATTTCCGAGCCCGACCCGCTGTGCGAACGCTAACTGCTCGAAAACCTCACCGTCGTCGGTGATAACGGCACCGCCGATCGAGTCGGAGTGCCCGTTGAGATACTTGGTGGTGCTGTGGACGACGACGTCGGCACCCAGCTCGAGTGGGGATTGGTAGTACGGACTCGCAAAGGTACTGTCCACGCCGAACAGGGTATCGTGGTCGTGGGCAACGTCGGCTATCGCCTGGATATCGCACAACCTTATTAAGGGGTTCGACGGTGTTTCCGCCCAGATCAAGTCGGTATCCGCGTTGACCGCATCGGCGACGTTGTCGGGGTCACGGGCGTCGACGAAGTCGATGTCAACGTCGAGATGTCCGGCCACGTGCTCCGTGAGCAGTTTTTCGGTTCCACTGTAGATGGTGTCCGAGGAGACGACGTGGCCGCCCGGAGGGACCAGCGACAGCATCGTCGTCGATGTGGCGGCCATTCCGGAGGCGAACGCCAACCCGTGCTCGCCGCCTTCGAGGCGGGCTAACTGCTCCTCGAGGGCTGCCCGCGTCGGATTGCTCTCGCGCGAATAGTCGTGTTCGTTGGCGTCCTCCCCGCTGACCCACTCGAACGTCGTCGAAAGGTGGATCGGCGGGACGACGTCGTTCGTTCCATCCCTGTAAGGATGCGGTTCGGTTTCAGCTGCGCCGACTGCGATAGTTGCGAATCGCTTCTTGTCGGATCGGCTGTCGTGCCGTGTCATAGGAATAAGCTCAGTTGCGAAAAGGTAGGTGTGAAGTTCCCGGCGAGGGTGGCCAGAACCCCAAACCCGACTCGGACGTGGGTCAGCGAGTCGTCGGTTGCTACCCGTCGTCTGCTGTAAGGGGAAGCGTCTTGTTCGTGTGGACGAGTGAATCGGCTTGATGTATTTTGTCACGTTCCGCCTCGCTCCGGGTGAGTAAGATGCGGAAGTCGTTGGACGCAGTCGAATCGTTTGGAGCGGACGCGGACCACAAACGCGCGAAACAGCGGTGGACGGAGTGGTACGATGCGTACGAAGTCACCGTTACGGAAGTTGTTGAGACGTATGGGAGCGGGTTCGGTGACGACGCGACCCCACTCGTGTAGGGGGATCACCGACTGGTTTGATTGACTACTGTGGCATCCGGAAAGGAGTAGGCGGAAGACCGCGGTCAATCGCGGTCGAACACGTTCTTGATTCGCGAGACGATGCCATCGTCGTCGTCATTCCGGTTCGTCTCCCGATCGTTGTGTTCGTCCGCCATAGCCATCGTGTCAGTACACGATGATCGAACTAAAAAATGACGGCGGGACGGGACGTCGTCGTTTGCCGATCCACGTACTGTTTTGCCGTCCCGTCGAGTACGGGCCGCCATGGAGTACACCACCCTCGGTTCGACCGGGATGGAGGTCAGTCGGCTCTGTCTGGGCTGTATGAGCTTCGGCTCGAGCGACTGGCGCGAGTGGGTCTTGGAGGAAGAGGAGAGCCACGAGATCATCGACCGCGCGATCGACCTCGGGATCAACTTCTTCGACACGGCCAACCTCTACTCGAAGGGCGAGTCCGAGCGAATCCTCGGGAACGCGCTCGAGGGCCGCCGGGAGGAATCCGTCGTCGCGACGAAGGGGTACTTCCGGATGCGCGAGGACGACCCGAACTCGGGCGGGCTATCCCGAAAGGGGATCGAACAGGAACTCGCGGCCAGCCGCGAGCGGCTGGGGATGGACACGATCGACCTCTACCAGATCCACCGCTGGGACGACGACACGCCGATCGAGACGACGATGCGGGCTCTCGACGACGCCGTCCGCCGCGGCCACGCCCGCTACGTCGGCGCCTCGTCGATGTGGACTCATCAGTTCGCCGACGCCCTCCACACCAGCGACCGGCTGGGACTCGAGCGCTTCGCGACGATGCAGAACCACTACAACCTCGTGTATCGGGAGGAGGAACGCGAGATGTTGCCCTTCTGCGACCAGGAGGACGTCGGCGTGATGCCGTGGTCGCCGCTCGCGCGGGGCTACCTCACGCGTCCCCACGAGGAGATCGACGCGACGACCCGCGGCGAGACGGAGGAACACATGTACGAGCACCCCTACCGCGAGGGCGGCGGCCAGGAGGTAAACGAGCGCGTCGCCGAGATCGCGGCCCAGGAAGGGGCGACGATGGCCCAGATCGCGCTCGCGTGGCTGTTGCACAAGGAGTGGGTCGACGCCCCGATCATCGGAACCACGAGCGTCGAACACTTAGAACAGGCCGTCGAGGCCCTCGAGATCTCGCTGTCGGCGTCGGACATCGCCTACCTCGAGGAGCCCTACGAGCCGGTGCCGGTGTCGGGGCACAACTAACCGCGGGCCCGAGAGTGAGCCGTCGTTCGGCAGCTACGCCTCGCCCACGTCCCACGGTCTCCCGGAACTGGCCGTTCTGGGCGAGGATCGGTGCTCCCGCCTCCAAGCGGCGAGCACCGATTACCGTCGGCCGATGGTACTGTCCTGTGGTCTAACTGAGTCGCAGGCGGGTGGAACGGTCGGTGGTTCCGCGCGGAACGGCGCTAGCTCATAAAGAGTCGCCGTCCCGCACGTTCGTGGCGCATCCCCATGATTTCGGCTAACGGCGCGAACGAGGACATCGCCGCGATCTCGTCCTCGAGGTGGTGCTCGCAGATCGTCTCGACCACCGGCTGGAGATCCTCGAGCGCGGCCTGGATCTCCGTGTGGCCGAACCGCCCGAGTCGCTGGGCGGCACCCAGCAGCCCCGTCACGAACGAGTAGGCGTGAGCGAGGCAGGCCTCGAGTCGCGAGAGACCACGACGCTGTGCGACGACGCCGAAGACGACGGGGTAGTGACCGGGGGTCGAGCCGTCCTCGATCGCCTCGGCAAGGGTCGACGGGAGTTCGTCGACGTCCGTCTCCGCCGTTTCCGCAAGCAGCAGCTCGCAAAGTTTCGCCCCAGCCTTCGTCGAACTCTCGCGGAACTCCGCGGGCATCGTCACCGCGTGGAGTCGTTCGTCGACCGCGAGCAACCGCTCGGCGTCGCCGTCGGCGCTCGCGGCGTGGGTGTTCGCGACCGCGACCGTTTCGCAGGGCCCGACGAGCCGCCGCAGGTAGGCCGCGATCAGCGCCCGGAGGTCCTCGCCGTCCTCGATCCGATCCTCGTTGATGTACTGCTCGAGGCCGTAGGAGGCGGTGTAGCTCCCAACCGGGAGAAACGAGTCCGAGAGCCGCAGCGCGGAGAGAAAGGCGTCGGCGTCAGTGCTCATGGTGGTCGTGGGCGTGATCGGACGCGTGGCTGTGATCGTGGTCGTTGCCGTGGGTGTGTCCGTGATCAGTATCGTGAGCGCGGTCGGGATCCCCGCCGTGGCTGTGGTCGTGCTCGCGGTCCACACCACCCTCGAGCTCCGTCACGAACAGATCGGCCTCGACAGTCGTCTCTCGGACCTCGGCGCCGGGAACGACGTCGGCGACCACCCGCTCGACGATGTGGCAGTCGGCCTCGAGGGGGACGTAGACGACGCCGTCCTCGACCGCCAGATCCCAGTGCTGGTTGCCGACCCGGTGGCCGAGTTCGACCGCGGCCTCCATTGCGTCAGCGGTCGGATCCGGCAGCTCGACCGCCAGCGCGTCGCGGGGCTCGAACGAGACGAGGACCATGCGCTCGTCGTCGACGAGCAGGACGTCCCCGACCGAGACGGCGGGCCGATCGAGGACGACGCCGACGTCGGTCCCCGCGTCGGTGGTCGCCCGGAACCGCGACCGCCGACGGTCGCCGGCGTCGATCACGACCCGCTCGAGCGTGCCGTTGGCGGCGTGGTCGTCCCGCAGCGCGGCGAGTTCGTCGTCGGCGTGGACGTTGCCGACGACGCCGTCGATCCGCTCCATCAGTACCGGCGGTCGGCTGGCGCGCCGACCCCCAGGAGCTCCCGTCTCGTCTCGTCCCACGCCGCCCGGAGCGCGCCCGTGACGTCGGCCTCGCGGTGGCCGAGCAGGCGGACGACGGCGCCCGCCTCGCAGGGCAGCGCCGAGACGCCGGTGTGAACGCCTCGGTCACACTCGTCCTCGAACTCCGCGAGGCACTCGCGAACTGAGGCGACGAGCGTCGCCGTCTCGACGCTCGCGGGTCCGTCGGCGCCGTCCGTGCCATCCCCATCCGCCCCGTCGCTCGGAGCGAAGACGTACAGCGAGCCGACGACGCCGTACTCGCCGACGCTGGCCGGATCCCGCGGATCGCGTTCCGCGGGCCGCAGGTCGACCGCGTCCGCACAGACCAGCCGATCGCCGCGGCGGGCCTCGACCCGCGAGTGGTAGTGGTCGAAGCTAAAGGACTCGTGGTCGCTCAAGCCGTCGGGGACGAGGACGTCCGCGACGATCGCGACCGCGCCGTCGGCGAGTTCGACCGACACCGTCTGCAGGCAGCGGGCGTCCTCGTTGACGATCGTCGGCCCGGGGACGTACTCGAGGAGGCTCCCCGCCTCGACGCTCAATGCGGCGTCGAGATGGGCGTAGTTGGCGTCCATGCTGTGGACCTTCGTCGCGCTCTGAGTCGTCACGTGCGCGCGAGCGCCCGACCGCGCCTCGAGGAGCATTCGGTGGCGATCGCCCTGTGCGACCCCGCCGGTGGGTTCCTGGGCGACCAGCGTCGCCAGGCCGGGCACGGGATCGGTGTCGAGGGTGCCGGTGTGGTGGTAGGGCACCTCGGCGCGGTCGCGGACGAGCCGCGTCGGTCCCTCGCCCGTGCGGGCGAACGTCGCCTCGAGCAGCCCGTTCTTGCCCGGTCCCGCCGCCGGCGCCTGGGCGAGCGGTTCGTCCGCGTAGGTTTCGAACGCCGGCGGGAGCCGGGCGGTCTCGGTTCCGTCCGCCGCGCTCACGCGAACAGCACCTCCCGCTCGACGTGCTCGAGCACCTCGTCGACGCCGGTGCCGTCCTTGCAGTTGGTGAAGACGAACGGGTCGTCGCCGCGCACGTCGCCCGCGTCGGCCTCGATCACCTCGAGGTCGGCGTCGACGTGGGGCGCGAGGTCGGTCTTGTTGACGACTAGCAGGTCGGCCTGAGTGACTCCGGGACCACGTTTGCGGGGGATGTCCTCCCCCTCAGCGACGGAGATGATAAACAGGAAGTAGTCCGCCAGCTCGGGGTTGAAGGTGGCTGCGAGATTGTCGCCGCCGCTCTCGACGAGGACGACGTCGAGCTCGGGGTGGCGCTCGGTGAACTCGTCGATCGCCGCGAGGTTCATCGAGGGATCCTCGCGGATCCCCGTGTGCGGGCAGGCGCCGGTTTCGACGCCCTCCACGAGGTCTTCGGGGAGGAGGTCGGCGAACGACTCCCGGAAGACGTCGGCGTCCTCCTGGGTCATGATGTCGTTGGCGATGACGCCGACCTCGTACCCCTCCGCGACGAGTTCGGGGACCAGACGCTTGACCAGGGCCGTCTTCCCGGAGCCGACGGGACCGCCGAGGCCGACCTTCGCGACGTCGCGGTACCCCATCAGTCGTCACCCTCCGTGGGTTCCGGTCCGCCGCCGGTCTCGTGGGCCTCGCTGCCCTCGCTCTCGCCCGGCTTGCCCGCCTCGCCGACCGCGAGCTCCTCGCCCGGCCCGGGGTCGACCGTCTCGAGCTGCTCCCGGCTGTCGGCCCGGATCGGGTCGTGGACCGTCACGAGCTTGGTGCCGTCGGGGAAGACGGGCTCGACCTGGATCATCTCGACCAGCTCGGGCACGCCGTCCATCACGTCCTCGCGGGTGAGCAGCTGGGTCGCCTCCGACCGAATCCGCGAGACCGACTTCCCCTCGCGGGCGGCCTCGCAACACCAGTCGGAGACGTACGCGACCGTCTCGGGGTGGTTGAGCTTCACGCCCCGCTCCTTTCGCCGTCGGGCGAGCTCGGCGGCCATGAAGACTGTCAGCCGCTCCATCTCCTTTGGCGAGAGATTCACGTGGGGTTCACCCTACATTCGTCGGTCGGGTTCGGTTCTCGAGTCGGTTCGGCGCGGATCGTCGGCGTCGTGTCGCGTTCGTGCATGGGTTCAAAGCAGGTATCGCTGTGCGAGCGGGACCTCGTCGGCCGGCTCGCAGGTGACGTGTTCGCCGTCCACTTCGACTTCGAACGTCTGGGCGTCGATCTCGATGTCGTCGGGACAGTGGTCGTTGTGCAGCATATCCGACTTTCTGACGGAGCGCGTGCCGCTGACGGGACGGACGGGCGTCCGCAGGTCGTAGGCGTCGCCGACCTCGTTCTCGTAGGCTGCCTCGCTGACGAACGAGACCGAGAGGCCGTGTTTCGCTCGACCCTGCGCCCCGGCCCGTTCCCGTCCGATGACCGGTTCGCAGGTCATCAGCGAGCCGTTGGCTTCGCCCATCTGGGACCAGACCGGGAAGCCGCCCTTGATGACGGCCTTCGGTTTGACGCCGAAGAACGCGGGGTCCCACAGCGCGATGTCGGCGAGCTTGCCCGGCTCGAGCGAGCCGACGTAGTCGTCGATCCCCGCCGTGATCGCCGGGTTGATCGTGTACTTGGCGACGTAGCGCTCGATGCGGGCGTTGTCCGCGTCGGTCCCCTCGTCGGCCTCGAGCGGTCCGCGCTGGGCCTTCATCTTGTGGGCCGTCTGCCAGGTGCGGGAGACGAGTTCGGCCATCCGCCCCATCGCCTGGGAGTCCGTCGTCATCATCGAGATGGCGCCCGTGTCGTGGAGGACGTCCTCGGCGCCGAGCGTCTCAGCGCGGATGCGCGACTCGGCGAAGGCGACGTCCTCGGGGACGTCGGGATTGAGGTGGTGACAGACCATCACCATATCCAGGTGCTCGTCGAACGTGTTCTCCGTGTAGGGCATCGAGGGGTTCGTCGACGAGGGCAGCATGTGCTCGTGGCCGATCAGCTCGAGGACGTCGGGCGCGTGGCCGCCGCCGGCGCCCTCGATGTGGAAGGTGTGGATCGCCCGCCCGTCGATGGCCTCGAACGTGTCCTCGACGAAACCCGACTCGTTCAGGGTGTCCGTGTGGATACAGACCTGGACGTCTTCGTCGTCGGCGACGTCGAGGCAGGTGTCGATCGCCGCGGGGGTCGAACCCCAGTCCTCGTGGAGTTTGAGGCCGCAGGCGCCGGCCTCGATCTGCTCGCACAGTCCCTCGGGCTGGCTGGCGTTCCCCTTCCCGTAGAAGCCGACGTTGACGGGCCAGTCCTCGGCAGCCTGCAGGAATCGCTTGACGTTCTCCGGCCCGGGGGTACAGGTCGTCGCCCCGCCGCCGAACCCCCCTCCGAGCATCGTCGTGACGCCCGAGCCGAGCGCGTGGTCGACCAGCTGCGGGCTGTTGAAGTGGACGTGGATGTCCAGCGCCCCGGGCGTCGCGATCAGGCCGTCGGCGGGGATGGTGTCGGTGCTCGGCCCGATCACCATGTCGACGCCGTCCATCGCGTCGGGGTTGCCGGCCTTGCCGACGCCGACGATTTTCCCGTTTCGGACCCCGATGTCGCCCTTACAGACGCCGAGCACGGGGTCGACGATCACGACGTTCGTGAAGGCCCAGTCGAGGGCGCCCTCGGCCTGCGTCGTCCCCGGCTGCATCCCCATCCCGTCGCGCATCGTCTTCCCGCCGCCGAAGACGGCTTCCTCGCCGAGCGTCCCGTAGTCGGTCTCGATCCTCGCCAGCAGGTTCGTATCGCCCAGCCGGACGCGATCGCCCTCGGTCGCCCCGAACAGATCCGTGTACTCGCGTCGTGAGAGTTCGCGGCTCATGGCTCGTCGTTCCCCGCCACCGAATCCTCTGCGTCGATCCCGAGGAATCCCCGTTCCCGAGCCCGCTCGAGCGCGCGCTCCCGAACGTCCTCGTCGTCCAGCGGTCCGTCGACCAGCCCGCTCATCCCGCGGACGATCCGGTCGCCGCCGATCGCGACGAGTTCGACCTCCCGCTCCCGGCCCGGTTCGAATCGAACCGCCGTTCCGGCCGGCACGTTCAGCCGGAACCCGTACGACCGTTCCCGGTCGAACCGCAGTCCCGGGTTGACCTCGAAGAAGTGAAAGTGCGAGCCGACCTGTACCGGTCGATCCCCGGTGTTCTCGGCCGTGACGGTCGTCGTCTCCCGACCTTCGTTGATTCGAACCGGCTCGTCGGCCGGCAACAACTCGCCGGGGACGATCCCGCTCATCGATCGATCACCGCGACGCTCGAGCGTTCGTTCATTACGCCGCCCTTCGAAAGGCGGGGACCTAATGGACGCTGTTACAACAATATTTGCAGCACCAACCTGCTTGGCCAGAATTTCGAATAATATTAAACCGTTTGACCATCTGTGCGCCGACTACTGAGAGAAAACTGGACAGTTCCGAACGGGGTCGAGCGCCGTCGGTCACTCCGCGCCGAGAGCCGTCTCGAACGCGGGGAGATTGATCTCGCGCATCTGGCCGAGGTAGTCGCCGTACCCGGCTTCCTGCCAGTCCTCGATGGTGCTCTCGGCGGGCGAAACCATCAGGGTGTCCTCGACGCTGTCGGCCTCCTCGGCGATCGTCTCGGCGAGGCGGTCGCCGTCGAAGTAGTCCCAGAGGACGTACTCGATCCCCTCGGCCTCGAGGAAGGCGACGGTGTCGGCGATCTCCTCGCTCGAGGGTTCGGCGTCGGGCGAGAGCCCCACCGGAGTCCGGATCTCGAAGCCGTAGCGCTCGCCGAGGTACTGAAACGAGTCGTGGCCGGCGAGCACGACGGCGTCGTGTTCGCGCTCCGAGAGGCGTTCGTTGTACGCCTCGTGGAGCTCCTCGAGTTCCTCGACGTAGGCCGCTGCGTTCTCCTCGTAGGTCGCCTCGTTGTCGGGATCGAGATGGGTGAGTCCGTCGCGGACGTTCTCGACGCCGCGCTGGGCGAGGACGGGGTCGGCGAAGAACTTGGCGTCGTACTCGCCGTGGCTGTGATCGTGGCCGTGGCCGTCGTCGTCCGCGTGGTCGCCGTGATCGTGGTGGTGCTCGCCAACCTCGGTCTTGAGCGTCGGCGGCTCGTAGACGACCTCGTCGTCTTCGCGCACCTCAAAGATGAGTTCGGCGAAACCGTCGTCGGCGCCTCGAAGGATCACCGAATCGCCGTCGACGTCGTACTCGAGGAACGCGTCGACGTCGTCACCTTCGGCCCGGACGCCGAGGGTGTACTCGTCGCCGAGGGGAATCTCCTCGCCGTCGTCGTCCTCGACGAGTGCGGTCAGCGCCCGCTCCTCGTCGAGCGGGAGCGCCAACGGATCGTGGTGCCAGTGGCCGCCGTGGGCGTACGCGACCGTCCCGCCGTCCTCGAGCAGGGTGAACTCGCCGACGCCGAGTTCTTCGACGCGGTCGTCCTCGCCGTGACCGTGGCCGTGGTCGTGATCGTCGTCGTACTCGAGCAGGTCGATCCCCGCGAGGGCGTCGATCAGCGCGAGGCCGGACTCGGCCTCGAGTTCGGGGACGGCGTCGTCGACCCAGTGCTGGAACCCCTCGGCGTCGAGGTAGACGAAGGCGTCGGCCTCAGCGATCTCGGGGACGAGCGTCGACGGCGGCTCCCAGCCGTGGCCGTGTTCGCCGTCGGGGACGGCGTTCTCGACCGTCGCTCCGTCGCCGGCGACCGCGGCGGTGAACTCCGCGAGTGTAAAGAACGACGCGTACAGGTCGTCGTCCGGCGCGTCGTCGTCGCCTGCCGGTTCGTCCAGACAGCCGGCGAGAGCGGCCGAACAGCACCCACCCGCCGCACCCAGCACGTCGCGTCGTCCGTAGTTCATCGATACCCTTGCTCGCCACCGGTTCCTCATAGATCCCTCGTCTCGGGTAATACTGCTCAAAACGGCCGTTGGACTGGGTTTCGATGGCGGTAGTCGTATTCGATGTTCGTCCAGAACTCGCTGAAGCCGACGGCTCGAACGTCGGCAGCGTTCGGTACAGAGTTTCGCCTCGTCGAGGGCTCTCTCTGCTGCTCGGAGGAACCCGACGGAAATCCTGAATCCGGACGAGCCCGCGTCCAAAATTTGATGGTCGTAGCCTGATTGCCACTCAAGATAACGTCTGTCCAATGTTATATCATCATTACCGACGACTACCCATCGGGGGAGACGTTGTACTGTTGGCAGGGAACGTTTTTATATCAGTAGCGGAGTCCGACGAACAGAGATGTTATCTGGACAAATGTCACCCGAATTCGGTTTTTTGGTTGATGGACTAGCATATTTGGCAAGCCAGGATGCGTGTTCGGAGGAGTGTTCGTGACCGAACGGTCGCTTACCCGACGCTCGATGCTCGCGGCCAGCTCGGCCGGTGCACTGGCGGCCACCGCTGGCTGCGTCGGCGAGGGCGCCGTCCTGGGGATGCAAGACGGCGGCACGAACCCGACAGCGGCCGTTCTCGAGGACCGATCCGGAACGTTCGCGCTGACGGGCACGGCGAAGTACCGGACGACGAAGCTCGCGATCGAGGAGATCAACCGCGACGGGGGGATCCTCGGCGAGGAGCTCGAGGTCTTCGCGCCCGATCCGCAGTCGGACAACATGCGCTACCAGGATTTGGCCCGTCACGCGATTTACCAGGAGGACGCCGACGTGTTGTGGGCGGGCTACTCGAGCGCGACCCGAGAGGCGATCCGGCCACTGATCAACGAACACGAGCAGCTGTACTTCTACACCACCCAGTACGAGGGCGGGGTCTGCGACAAGACCGTCTTCCCGCTGGGTGCGACGGCCCGCCAACAGCTCGGCGCCGTCGTCCCCCACATGATCGAGACGTACGGCGACGAGATCTACACGGTCGCCGCGGACTACAACTTCGGCCAGCTCTCGGGGGACTGGGTGAAGATCATCGCCGAGGAACACGGCGCCGAGGTCGTCGGCGAGGAGTACATCCCGCTCGAGGAGTCCCAGTTCGGCTCGACGATCAACAACATCCAGTCGGCGGAGCCGGACTTCGTGATGTCGATGCTCGTCGGCCAGGATCACTCGGCGTTCTACGAGCAGCGCCTGGCCAGCGGGCTCACCGACGTCCCGATCGGCACCTCGACGAACATGGCCCAGGAGCGCGAACACCTGCGGATCGATCCGCCCGCCCTGGAGGACGTCTACGCCGGCGTCAACTACATGGAGGAGCTGCCGACCGACCGCAACGAGGACTTCGTCGAGCGCTACTACGAACGGTGGGACGACGCGGAGTACATCAACCAGGAAGCCCAGAACAACTACTTCTCGGTCTACCTCTACAAGGAGGCCGTCGAACGCGCGGGGACGTTCGAGCAGGCGGCCGTGATCGAGGCTCTCGAGTCGGGGCTCGAGGTCGAAGCCCCGGAAGGCGAGATCAGACTCGACCCCGAGACACACCACGTGGAACACAACATGCGCGTCGCACACGCCGACGAGAATCACGACATCAGCTTCGACGAACCGCGAACAATCGAGCCGGTCTTCCTTCAGGAGGTCGGCTGCGATCTGACGAGCGAGGCGGAACAGACCCAGTACGAACCCGACGCGTTCTACGAGGAGGCCTGAGATGGCGGGCGCAGGACTGCTGAACTTCGGCTTCGAGTTCGTCGAGATCTTCGCGTTCATCGTGCTGGCGACGGTTGGACTGGCGGTGATCTTCGGCATGATGGGGATCATCAACCTCGCCCACGGCGAGTTCATCCTCGTCGGCGCGTACGCGACGACGTTCGCGTTCGCCGCCGGCGTTCCGCTGCCGCTTGCGATGCTCACCGGCGTCGCCCTGACGGCGATCTACGGGCTCGTCCTCGAGCGCCTGATCATCCGCCACCTCTACGGGCGGCTGCTCGACTCGATGGTCGTCACCTGGGGGATCAGCCTCGTGATGATCCAGCTCACGCGGATCGTCTTCGGCAACACCGCACCGGGGATCGGGATTCCGTTCGGTCAGCTGCCGATCGTCGACGGTCCCGTCTACTACCTCGTCCTCGCGGTCGTCGCGGTCGGGGTGCTCGGCGGGCTGTACGCGCTGTTCATGTGGACCGACTTCGGGATCCGCGCCCGCGCGACGATGCAGGACGAGGCGACCGCGCGCAGCATGGGCGTCGACACCGACCGGATGTACATGTCGACGTTCGCCGTCGGCTCCGGACTGGCGGGCCTCGCGGGGGCGCTGTACGCGCCCGTGATGACGATCACGCCCGAGTACGGCACCGGCTTCCTGATCGAGGCGTTCGTCGCGGTCGTCGTCGGCGGCGCCTCCGTTCTCGTGGGAACCGTCCTCGCCAGCGGCCTCCTCGGGACGGTCAACGCCGCGGTGACGAACGTCGCCGGCACCTTCATGGGACAGGTCGCGATGCTGATCGCCGCAATCGTCGCCATCCGCCTGATGCCCGACGGAATCACGGGACTGCTCGCCGACTGGCGGGAGAACCGAGGTGAGAGCCAGTGAGCGTCGGGTCGGGCGACGGTCCCTTCGCCGCGCTCCGCCGACCGTTCGAGGGGCCGAACACGATGGGCAACTCTCCGGCGTTCTGGCTCGGCCTCGCAGTCGCCGTCGCGGTCCTCGCAGCGATGCCCGTTCTCTTCGGGCTCTACGCCGCGGAGGTCGGCGCGGTGTTTCTCGCCTACGCCCTGCTCGGGATGAGCCTCGCGTTCATCTGGGGCTACTGCGGCATCCTCAGTTTCGGACAAGTCGCCTTCTTCGGCGTCGCTGGCTACGCGTTCGGGATCGTCGCGATCAACGCCGCGACGCTGACCGGGCTGACGGTCGCCCTCATCGCGTCGATCGCCGTCTCGACGGTTTTCGCGGCGGCCCTCGGTTACTTCATGTTCTACGGCGGGGTGCGGGACGTCTACGTGACGATCCTCACGCTCGTCGTCGCGCTGGTGTTGTACACGTTCATGGGTCAGACCGCGGGCGGCGAGTGGGCGATCGGCGACGCCCGGCTGGGCGGGTTCAACGGGATGAGCGGCGTTCCGGATCTCGCCGTCGGCGTCGGCTCGACCGGGGTCGAGATCGGACTGCTCGGCCACTACTACGTGACGCTGGGAGCGCTCGTGGCGACCTACCTCGGGCTGCGCGCGCTCGTCAACAGCCAGTTCGGCTACGCGATGGTCGCGACCCGCGAGGACGAGGATCGGACGGCGATGTTCGGGTACGACACGACGTTCATCAAGCTCGTCGTCTTCACGATCGGCGGAGCGATCGCCGGGCTCGGCGGCGTGCTGTTTACCACGCAGAACAACTACGTCGACCCGAGCGTTTTCGGTATCACCGCGGCCGCACTGCCGGTCGTCTGGGCCAGCGTCGGCGGCCGAACCTCGCTGCTCGGCACCGTTGGCGCCGCGCTCGCGATCCAGTTCGTCGACTACCGACTCGCGCTCTCGGGCAGCGAGTGGGCGCTGGTGCTGATCGGCTCGCTACTGGTGTTCGTCGTCCTCCTCATGCCGGAGGGGGTCGCCCCGCGGCTCCACGAGTACGTCCTCGAGTACCGCGAGGACGCCGATCCGTCACCCGTTCCGCGGGAGCCGCCCGCTGCCACCGAGGAGGTGAGCGACTGATGGCGACGAGCGATCCCAGCGTCAAAACCACGCCGGCGGTCGACGAAACCGGCGCGGACTCCTCGCGGATCCTCCGGACGCGCGGGCTGCGCAAGGAGTTCGGCGGACTCACCGCGACCGACGATGTCGACTTCGCCCTCGAGGCGGGTGAGTTGCGCTGTCTCATCGGTCCCAACGGTGCCGGCAAGAGCACGTTCCTCAACCTGCTCACGGGCCAGCTCGATCCCACGGCCGGTGAGATCTACTACGACGGCGCCGACATCACGGGGCTCCCATCCCACGAGCGGGTCGGACGCGGAATCAGCATGAAGTTCCAGGTTCCGAGCGTCTACGAGGGGCTGACCGTGGCCCAGAACCTGCGGATCCCGCTCCAGCAGGTCGTCGAACCCGACGCGTTCGACGCCCGCACGCGCGAGATCCTCGAGCGCTTCGACCTGTTCGACCAGTGGGAGACCGTCGCCGGAGAGCTCTCTCACGGCCAGCAACAACGCCTCGAGATCGGGATGGCGATGGCGATGGAGCCGAAACTCATGCTGCTCGACGAGCCCGTTGCCGGGCTCTCCGTCGAGGAGACCGCGGATATCGCCGAGCTCCTCCGAGAGATCGCCGACGACGACGGCGTCGCCCTGATCGTCATCGAACACGACATCGACTTCGTCGAAACGATCGCGGATCGCGTCACGGTCCTCGATGGGGGCTCGATCTTCCGGGAGGGCCCCATCGAGGAGATCAAGGCCGATCCCGAAGTGAAGCGGATCTACCTGGGGGAGGATCACTGATGCTCGAACTTACCGACCTGCACGCGTCGTACGGCAAGACACCGATTCTCCGCGGCGTCGACGTCGGTGTCGACGAAGGAGAGATCGTCGGGATCATGGGGAAAAACGGCGTCGGCAAGACGACGCTCGTCAAGGCCGTCATGGGCCTGCTCGATGTCGACGAGGGACGCATCCGCTTCGACGGGGCCGACGTCACCGACGAGCCGGCCGACGTCCGGGCTCGTCGCGGGATGGGCTACATCCCGCAGGGACGGGACGTCTTCCCGGAGCTGACCGTCGCTGAGAACCTGCGGATCGGCGAGACGATCAACGAAGGCGACGACCGACTGCAGTACGAGGCCGTCTACGACTACTTCCCGATCCTCGAGGAGCGCCGCGACCAGGCGGCCGGGACGATGAGCGGCGGTCAGCGACAGATGCTCGCGATCGGGCGCGCGCTCGTCGGGAACCCCGATCTCCTCCTGCTCGACGAACCCTCCGAGGGGGTCCAGCCCTCGATCGTCCAGGACGTCACGCGGGACCTGAAACGGGTCAACGAGGAGCTCGGGACGACGATCCTCTTCGTCGAACAGAACCTCCACGTCGTTCAGAACCTCGCCGAACGCTGCTACGCCATCGACAAGGGGACGATCGTCGACGAGCTCGAGGGCGACCGGCTCGAGTCGAGGGAAGCGGTGACGGAGTACCTCGCGGTCTGAGTCGTTTTCCCCGTCGAGGATGCGATCGCGAGGTCGATATGAACACCGTTTGTAAAGACGCGAGCGACACCGTCCGAGTTCCGTCCGAACTCGAGGGAGATCGGCTCGGATGCTCGAGGACGGGCTACTCACAGAGGAGGACGGGGTGGGCTGTACGCGCCCGAAAAGTTGGAGTGAGCGTTAGCAGTCTTCCTCGTCCGTGGGCTCCGGTTCTTCCTCGGGACAGTCCTCGTCGTCGGACCTCGTCTCTTCGGTCTTCGCCTCGGTCCCGTCCTCGTCATCCGGACAGTCGTCGTCCTGCTTGACGTCCTTCTCGTCGTCGCGATCCTTCTCGTCCTCGTCATCCGGCTCCGCTTTTTCGGGATCGTCGTCCCGTTCTTCTTCCTCTGGCTCTTCGTCTTCCGGCTCTTCTTCTGCGGGATCGTCGTCAGGCTCGTCTTCGTCTTCGCCGTCTTCAGGATCCTCGTCTTCCCCGTCGTAGTCTCGAACAATGGTTACCATCGCGGAAACTACACCTTGCGCCGGATCCTCCTCGGGGCACTCGTGCATCGGCAACCTCACGGTGACCGTTTCTCCCGGCGCGAGCAGGCCCGTAGAATCGACCGAACCAACGCCTTCTACGGTAGCTGCGTAGTATACGTTGATCTCCTCGTCGTCGGTCAGGTTTTCGGCCTCGACCTCGACGAAGCAGTGGTCCCGGTCGTCTTCGCGCGTTGCTCTGTAGTACTCAGCCGACGACAGCTCGAGCTTGGATTCGAGGTCCACGTCATCTCTGTCGTGGAGTTCGGCTACGTACTCGTACTCGAACTCGACGTCCTGAGACACCGGTTCGTCGTCCTCGTCCTCCGCCGGGTCCGCCTCGTCGTATTCGCCGGAATCGTAGGCGGGATCGTCGGCGACCGTATCGTCGGTCCGATCGACGACGTCCCCGCTCGGTGCGACTAGCCCCAGCGTGTTCGGTTCTTCTGCATTGATACGACCGTTGTCGTGATCCGCGATCTGAACGTCGGCCTCGACGTCGTCGATCTGCGTCGACTGGAACCCCGTCCAGACCGACAGCTGTTGTTCCGGCGCGATCGTGGTCCCCGAATCGAACCTATCGATCTGATCCTGGTCGAGGTTCATCCCCCAGTGCATCTCGTACGCACCGAGGTCGACCGCTTCCTCGCCGACGTTCTCGAGGATGACGACGTCCTCGATCGGATACACGTTGGCGATCTCGACCGGAATCGAGTCATCTGCACCTACTGTCGAGCTCAGTCCTGCGGCCCCCAGGACTGCCCCCGTACCCGCCACGAATTTTCGTCGGTTTAGCTCCATGTCCGTTCCCAAGGCTGTCTCCAACTATTGTATTAATTGTGTAAAATAAGCACACTGAACGGTGTTTATCCCGATTGGGAAATAAATATACAAATAAGAGTGTTATATCCTCACAGCTAGACGGACTCGGGCGCGTCCGGAAGGTATCGGGGCTCGCCCGCCGCTTCGACGAGACCCCCTGGTATCGCCACCGTCCGGTCTTCGGAGCCGTGAGACGCGTTCCTTCGGTGATCCAGGTTCGTCGTTCCGTCGACCTCGAGGCGTCGTAGCGAGGCTCCGCCCTCGAGCCGAAATCCGTTTCGTCAGGAGAACCGCGCGGCGACGTCGGCCTCGGTGATGATCCCGACCGTCTCGCCGGCCTCGGTGATCATCACCGCCTTGTAGTGCTCGAGCAGGTTGCTGATCTCGTCTAACGTCGCGTCCTTCGAGACGGTCGGGAAGCTCTCGCTCATGTGCTGTTCGATCGGCTCGTCGCGGGCTTCGGAGTCGAGGTGGACGAGATCGCTCTGGCTGATCGACCCGACCGGAATGCCGTCCTGGATCACCGCGAGCTGGGAGTAGGCCTCCTCCTCCATCTTGCGGGCGGCTTCGGCGACCGCCTCGTCGGGGGCGACGCTGACGACCGCCTCGTTCATCAGATCCTCGGCGCGGACGACGTCGCTCTCGGCCGTCTCGAGGGCGTTGACGATTCGCCGAAGCGTCGAGAGGCGGGGATCGACGTCGCCGCCCTCGATCCGAGCGATCAGCGGCTGGGAGACCTCGGCGGTCTCGGCGAGTTCGCTCTGGGTCAACCCGAGTTCGGTGCGGCGCTGGCGCAGGTCCGCTGGCGTCGGCAGCTCCATACGACCCAATAACTACGGGTTATAGAAAGGTGTTTGGGTGGGCCGGCTCGCTACTCGTCCTCGGCCGTCTCGACGATCTCGACGACCGACAGCGGAACGTCACGCAGGGCGCCGCCGACCTCGCTCTTTGCGATCCGGGAGGCGTGTTCCTCGCTATCGGCGTTGTACACTTCCATCTCGAGGGCCAGTCCGACGAGCGCGGTGTCGGCTGCAACGAACGCCGAGTCGAACGGTTCGCCACAGGCCGGACAGCCCGTCGCGCCGACCTCGACCTCGACGTACTCGAGGCCCTCGCTGTTGAGCCGCTTTCCGGCTTCGCTGACCGCGACGCCGATCGCGTCGTCGATCTCGTCGACGTCACGAACCAACCACGCTGCTTCCATCCCGACGAGGTAGTTTCCCATACCGGATGGTCGGCCCGGGGGGTTTCCTGCTTTGCGATTCCGACCGCGGCGCGCACGCGAAGCCGATAATGCGCATAAGTTACGAGAAACGACCGGGTCGATTCGAACCTGGATAGTCGAATCTCGGTCGGGAGACAGCCGAAGTTGCTCCAGGCACAAGCTAGCTTTAATCGCAAGACAGCGTCGACCTCGTTCTACACTACCGATCGTTACACTCTCTTCCGAGCAAGAACACTTATATACTCCCTCGATCTCCCAACGCGTGAACGTCGATGAAATCCCGCGCGTACCACGCGACGCTGTTCGCACTGTACCAGCTCTGCATTGTCGTCGGCATCCTCGCGATGCCGCTCGCAATGGCGACCCGACAGGTCGGCTACACCCTCCCGCTGCACCGGCTGATCGAGAACGTCGGCGAGGCGTACGACGACGTCCGCCAGGAGTGAACTGAGAGCTCGTTTTCCGCCCATCCGCGACGACCCGACCCGCTCTCGAGCGACGGCGCCGTACGGACCGTCGGTAGCGGAAACGAGGGTTGTTACCGCCGATGTTTTATATGGTCCCGGCCGTAACCTTCGGTCAATGCGTACGCCTACTCACGACTCGGACTTTTCCCGAACGAGCAGTCAGCTGTCGGCCGAGATGAACCCATACGAGCCCGAACTCGGCTCGCTGCCACAGAACGACATCTCGGCGTCCGATCTCGACAACGTCAACAAGACCGGAACGACGACGATCGGCATCACGACCGCCGACGGCGTCGTCATCGCGACGGACATGCGCGCCAGCCTCGGCGGCCGGTTCGTCTCGAACAAGAACGTCCAGAAGGTCGAACAGATCCACCCGACCGCCGCGCTGACGATGGTCGGCAGCGTCGGGGGCGCCCAGTCGTTCATCAAGAGCCTCCGCGCCGAGGTCAACCTCAACGAGGCCCGTCGCGGCGAGGTCATGAGCATCGACGCGCTCGCGACGCTCGCGGGGAACTTCGCCCGCGGCGGTCCGTTCTTCGCCATCCACCCGATCCTGGGCGGCGTCGACGAGGAGGGCAGCCACGTCTACAGCATCGACCCCGCAGGCGGCGTCATGGAGGACGACTACACGGTCACCGGCTCCGGGATGCAGCTGGCCTACGGTCACCTAGAGCAGGCCTACGACGACGACATGTCCAACGAGGAGGCCAAGACGGTCGCCGCCCGCGGCATCAAGTCCGCTGCAGAGCGCGACACCGGATCCGGGAACGGCGTCTTCCTCTGTGAGATCACCGACGAGGGCGTCGAGATCGAGGGCCACCACGACTTCGACGAAGTCATATAACGCGGCCGCCGTTCCGTTCTTTCGCTCTTTTCGGCCGCAAGCGTCGCGTCTATCGCGTCCGTCGAACCCTCGGTCGGGACGGCCGATGCAGTTCCGGAGGCTGCGACCGTCCTCGAATCCGACCGTCAACACGGGCGGTCACCAGGCCGACGACGTTCCCGGCGAGACGATCGACTCCTCGGAAGGATAGCAGACGTGCCGGGTCTCGCGTTGGCGAGGTACTGTCCGTGGACGCGTCTCTGTGGGAGACAGTGCTCCGCGAGGAACCGCCGAAAACGACGGCCGAAGCGATTCGACGCACCGAGTTTCAGGACGCTACTGATCGGGCGAAAACGACGTTGCGCAGTCTACCGGTTTAATCCGTCTGTTGAGTCGCCTCGACCTCGGCGCCGGCCGCCTCACGCTCCGCGAGGCCGACGGTTTCGATGCGCTGTGCCCGCCCGGTCTCGCTCGAGCGGTAGATCGCGTCGATCACGCGCTGGACGATCAGTGCCTCCTCGATCGTATTCGTCTCGGGTTCGACGCCCGCAGCGATCGTCTCGAGGAACCGGGCGTCCTGTTCCTGGTGGCCCGTCAGCGAGGCGTCGCCGGTGAGATCGACGTCGGCGTAGTGGTCGCAGCCGGCCGTACCGGCCTCGAGGATCTCCATGTCGGTCGAACCGATATCGAACTGGGCACCCGCGTCGGTGCCCCGAACCCGGAAGTCCATGCTCGGCTCGCGGTTCGTCGCCCAGGCGGCCTCGAGCGAGATCGTTCGGCCGTCCTTGCAGCGAACGAAGGCGCTGACCGAGTCGTCGACCTCGTAGGTCTCGGCGGTTCCGTCCCAGGCGTCGCCGAACCCGTCGGGGTCGGCGTAGTCGTCGTCCATCCCGAACGTCGAGCGGGCGACGCCGCTGACCTCGACGACCTCGGGAAAGTCCATCGCGTATAGCGCGAGGTCGATCGCGTGGACGCCGATGTCGAGCAGGGAGCCGCCCCCGGCCAGGTCGGGGTCGGTGAACCACGAGCCGGGGCCCGGAACGCCGCGCCGTCGAACGTAGTTCGCCTCGACGTGGGTGAGCTCGCCGAAGCGGTCGCGTTGCTCGTCGAACATCGCCATCGAGGCGGCGTGGCGGTTGTGGAAGCCGACCATGCAGATCCCGTCCGCCTCGAGTGCGGCATCGGCGATTCGCTCGGCGCTCTCGAGGGTGTGAGCGAGGGGTTTCTCGACGAGAACGTGGTTGTCGGCCTCGAGCGCGTCGACCGTGATCGGCTCGTGAAACCGGTTGGGGGTCGTCACGATAACCGCGTCGACGTCCTCGTCGACGACCAACCCCTCGTGGGTTTCGTACGTCGTCGCCCCGAACTCGGCGGCGAACGCCTCGCGCTGGTTCTCGACGAGGTCGGCACCGGCGACGACGTCGGCGCCGAATTCCTCGACGTTGCGAGCGTGGAGCTGCCCCATCCCGCCGAGGCCGACGATCCCGACGCCGATCTCGGCGTCGATCACTTGGAAACCCCCCGTTTCTCACCCGTCGATTCCGTTTCTTCCTCGAAAACCCCAAATTTCGCTGTCGTTTGCGTGCGATCCCGGTTCATATCGGAACGCGGGCAGCGATCGAGATAAGTATTGTGTCCCGAAAATGTGTACAACACGGAGTCATATACGTTTCGCTACAGTATTCGGCCGTGTGACCACCGACGAATACGAAAAGAACACCGAGATTACCGCCGTCGGTGTCGCGGCTTCGAGAAGAAACCGCCTGTTGTCACCCGTTGTCATGGCAACGAATCGGGGCTGATCGGTCCAGCTAAGGACGTCGGGACGGGAGGTTCCGCCGATGGTCGCAGTCACGATCTGGAACGAGTTCCGACACGAGCGGGAGGACGAGGACGCCGCCGCGGTCTACCCCGACGGGATCCACGAGGTCCTCGCGGGCGTCCTCGAGGACGACCACGAGGTGCGGACGGCCACCCTCGACGAGCCCGAACACGGGCTCACCGAGGACGTCCTCGAGTCAACCGACGTCCTGTTCTGGTGGGGCCACATCGCCCACGACGAGGTCGACGACGAGATCGTCGACCGCGTCCAGGAGCGCGTACTCGAGGGGATGGGGTTGATCGTTCTCCACTCCGGGCACTTCTCGAAGGTCTTCAAGCGGCTCATGGGGACGACCTGTAATCTCCAGTGGCGCGAGGACGGCGGTCGCGAGCGGCTGTGGGTCGTCGACCCCGGCCACCCGATCGCCGACGGGCTCGGGGAGTCGATCGAGCTCCCGACGACGGAGATGTACGGCGAACCCTTCGACGTCCCCGAACCCGACCGCCTCGTCTTCACGAGCTGGTTCGAGGGCGGCGAGGTGTTCCGCAGCGGCTGCTGCTACCGGCGCGGGAACGGCCGGATCTTCTACTTCCGACCGGGCCACGAGACGTACCCGATCTACGAGAACGAGGAGATCCAGCGGGTCCTCCGAAACGCGGTCGACTGGGCGAGCCCGACGGCGGGCTCGCCGCGGACGTTCGGCGAGCGCGAGTGAGGGCGCCGATGCTGGATCGAATCGGCTCGAAGCGGACTACAGCTCCTGTCGACCCTCGTCGGTGATCACGCTCTCGAGCAACCCGATCGGCGTCGCGTCGTAGGAGGGGTTCTCGATCGCGAACCCCTCGGCCGGCTCGGACATGACCTCGCTTCCCGGTCGGTACTCGTTCTCGAAGACGAACCCCTCCTCGACGATCTTCGAGGCCGAGCCGACGACGGTGACCGGAACATCGAGCTGGGCCGCCGTCGCGGCGATGGGGAAGGTTCCGACCCGGTTGTACAGCGTCTCGTCGACGATACAGTCCATCCCGACGAGCACCCGGTCGCAGTCCTCGAGGTAGAGCCCGTGGGCGCTGTCGGTGATCAGCGTTGCGTCGACACCCTCGAGATCAGCGAGCGTCCGGGCGGTCTTCCGGCCGATGTAGCGCGGGCGGGCCTCGGTGATGTAGACGTCGAACTCCTTGCCGGCCTCGACGGCCCGCTCTAAGGCCTCGAGCACCGTCGAGGAGTAGTCGTGGGTCAACAGTGTGGCGCCGTCGGCGAGGTGGGAAACGGCGTTCTCGGCGGCCAGATCCTTGCCGGCCTCGACCTTGGTGACGACGTCGTCGATCCGCTCCTGGGTAAGTCGCTTCGCTTCGTCGACGGTGTCGACGTCCGCTTCGGTGACGTCGCCGACGACCTCGCGAACGGCGTTCTGTAGCGAGGCGTGAGAGGGGTTCGCCCGACGAAGCACCGACCCGTTCTGCTCGAGGGCGCGCTCGTACTCCTCGAGCGTGGCGAACTCCCGCTCGAGGAGCTCCTCGAGCGCTCGCGTCGCGTTTACGGCAACCACCGAGGAGCTGTGCGTCTGCAGGTCCTTGATCTCCTCGACCGTCTCGTCGATCATACCTCTACGGATTCCCGTAACCGCAAAAGGTGTTCCGGGTGTCTCGCGGGCCGACGGCGGGACGGAGTGGCCGCTCGTCAGTCGAACTCGAAGATCCGAACCAGTTCGTCCGCGATCCGCTCGCGGAACTCCTCGAGGACGGCGTCGAACTGCTCGGGGTCGCCGACCGCCGCCCGAACCGTCTCGACGCGCTCCTCGGGGAGGTCGATCCGAAACTTCCCCTCGCCGAGGTAGACGGGCTCGCTCTCGCTCAGGACCTTTCGATCGATCGCACGGAGGATTTCGGAGTCGTATCGGCCGTGGAGCTGGTTGTACCCGTTCGAGTACGCCGTCTCGAGCTCCTCGAAGTAGTGGACGTACTTCTCGTCGAACTTCTCGGGGTCGAACTCGGTCATATCCCCTCGTCGGGCAGCGAGTCGGTAAACGGTTCGGAAGACCGCTTCGACGTCGATCCCGTGAGCCCGTCCCGTAGGCTTACGTCTTCGAACTCCCTAGAGCCGTCGATGAGCGTCACCGTCCGCTACACCTGTCCCCACTGCGACGCGGTCCACAGCCTCGAGCGGCCGCCGGATCTCGCCGACCGCTCGGTTACGAAACTCGCACAGCCGGGCTGGGAGTACGCCGACCCCGACGATCCCGACCGAGAGGCCGCCGACGGGATCGCCTTCGTCTGCGGCGAGGACGGCCCGACGACGGATCTCGAGGGCGAACCGGTCGAGGGCTGTGGCCGGCCGTTTTACCTCAACTTCGTTCGGTACGAACACGGGGTCGAACTCGAGCCCGATCCGCCGACGTACGGCGGCCCGCGGTTCGATTTCAACGCGTAGACTGTCCGACAGAACTGTTACGTACAGCGAACTTTTTTACCGAGGGCATCGGCTGACGCCGAGGCGTCAGCCTCAACCCCCGGCAAAAAACTTCGATGAAAAAAGGCCGACGGCTCGCCCACGGGGCTCGCCGTCGGTGAAACGCCTCGCTTCGCTCGGCGTATTCCTCTCCGTTCCATACGCACGCTCTGTATAACGCGACGAACTCGGAGTCACGACTCGGTTGCGTTCGATCCGGTAAGGTCGTCGAGTCGGTCGAAGTACGCCTCTCGAGGGACCTGGTACAGCGCTCGGTAGTCGATCTCGCCGTCGTCGAACTGGCAGGCGAGTTCCACGGTCCGCTCGAGTCCCTCGGCGCGCGTCTCGAACCGGTTCGTCTCGTTCAGCGAGACGTCCGGCTCGAGGTAGAAGGTGACGAACCAGTCCTGCTCGAGCGTTCGGTCGGTGGGGTTGGTTCCGGGTCTGCGCGTTCGCTTCCCGTGAGTCAGGTACAGCGTCGGCAGACAGGCCGCGGGGAACTCCTCGCCGTCGAAGACGTCCGGGCGGTACGCGAGCACGACTCGCCCGTCGTCCTCGACCGACCAGACCGACCAGGCTTCGGGAAGGGACTCGAGGTCGCTCATGGTCGGTCGTAGGCGCGACCGTCCTAAATGGGCGTCGCCCGCCGACCGTCCGTTTCGGCGACGTATTTAACGACTCGACCGCCGCGCACCGATCGTCCCGTGCGCTGCAAGCAGATGAATTATATCGCTGAACGCTTGCTATGGTATGGAAGCACTACCCACCCAAGTATATTTCTCCGAATGTAGTATGAAAGTATGTACTGGTAAATACCTTTTGGGGCTAACTTTAAGTAGATGGATTACTCACTCATTAAATACTATCGGTATCCGTTCGCCGGACCGATCCACTTCGCGCCCGTCCCCGGCGCACCTGTCGACCGAGCCCGGTACCCCGGCGCCCGGCGACGAAAGTGGTACTCGATCACACATGGCACGACACGATGCCGCCCGCACCGGTTCGCGCGCCCCGCGAGCAGTTCGCGGTGTACACCGAACGTGGTGTTCGTGTCGAGTCGTCCGAGACGACGGATCGCGACGGTCCGGCCGTGCGACGGGTCAGGCTGGTCGAGCGACGTTCCGATACAACGGGGGAGACCGAAACTGGCAATGATACCATGAACGGTGACATCGAGACGCTCGAGAAGCTCAGTACGGATTACAAGGAATCGATGCCCGCGGACCTGCGGGAGACCAAGTCCTTCGACTGGTACCTAGAGGAGTGTTACGAGGACCCGAAGATCACCCGCAACGCCCACCAGCGGGTGGCGGACATGTTCGACTACTACGGCACCAGCTACGACGAGACCGAGGGGGTCGTGGAGTACGAACTCGCCTCCGAGGACCCGCTGGGCGACGGCGAGAATACCTTCTACGGGAGGGTGATCCACCAGTCGATCCACGAGTTCGTCAACAAGGTGAAATCGGGCGCTCGCAGGCTCGGCCCCGAGCGGCGGATCAAGCTCCTGCTCGGTCCGGTGGGGTCGGGGAAGTCCCACTTCGACAAGCAGGTCCGGAAGTACTTCGAGGACTACACCCTCCGCGAGGAGGGGCGGATGTACACCTTCCGGTGGATCAACCTCTGTGACGTCATCCAGGATCAGGATCCGGCCGACGACGTCGTCCGTTCGCCGATGAACCAGGATCCGCTCGTCCTCCTGCCGCTGGAGCAGCGCCAGCGGGTGATCGACGACCTGAACGAGGTCATCGATGCGCCCTACACGATCCAGAACGAGCAGGCGCTGGACCCCGAGAGCGAGTTCTACATGGACAAGCTGCTCGCCTACTACGAGGACGACCTCCAGCAGGTCTTGGAGAACCACGTCGAGATCATCCGGCTGGTCGCCGACGAGAACAAGCGCCAGGCCCTCGAGACGTTCGAACCCAAGGACAAGAAGAACCAGGATGAGACCGAACTGACCGGCGACGTCAACTACTCGAAGATCGCCATCTACGGCGAGAGCGATCCGCGCGCGTTCGACTACTCCGGGGCGTTCTGTAACGCAAATCGGGGCGTGTTCTCCGGCGAGGAGCTGCTCAAGCTCCAGCGGGAGTTCCTCTACGACTTCCTGCACGCGACCCAGGAACAGACGATCAAGCCCAAGAGCAACCCGCGGATCGACATCGACCAGGTGATCGTCGGGCGGACGAACATGCCCGAGTACAAGGACAAGAAGGGCGACGAGAAGATGGAGGCGTTCAACGACCGCACCAAGCGGATCGACTTCCCGTACGTGCTGTCCTACGAGGACGAGGCGCTCATCTACGACAAGATGCTGAACAACGCCGACGTCCCCGACATCAACGTCGAGCCCCACACCCTGGAAATGGCGGGGCTCTTTGGCGTGTTGACTCGCATCGAGGAGCCCGACACCGAGACCGTCGACCTGCTCTCGAAGGCGAAGGCGTACAACGGCGAGATCGACGAGGGCGACGATATCGACACGAAGAAGCTTCGTGAAGAGGCCGCCGAGAAGGCCGAGATCGGCGAGGGGATGGTCGGCGTCTCGCCGCGGTTCATCGGCGACGAGATCGCCGAGGCGATCATGGACTCGAAACACCGCTCCCGGGGCTTCCTCTCGCCGCTGACAGTGTTCAACTTCTTCGAGGAGAACCTCGAGCACCACGGCTCCATCCCGGAGGACAACTTCGAGAAGTACTACCGCTACCTCGAGACGGTCCGCGAGGAGTACCGCGAGCGGGCCATCGAGGACGTCCGCCACGCGCTGGCCTACGACATCGACGAGATCCAGCGCCAGGGCGAGAAGTACATGGACCACGTGATGGCCTACATCGACGACGACACGATCGAGGACGAGCTCACGGGCCGCGAGCAGGAGCCCGACGAGACGTTCCTGCGGTCGGTCGAAGAGAAACTCGACATCCCCGAGGACCGCAAGGAGTCGTTCCGCCAGGAGGTCTCGAACTGGGTCTCCCGCCGGGCCCGCGAGGGCGAGGCGTTCAACCCCCAGGACAACGAGCGGCTGCGCCGCGCCCTGGAGCGCAAGCTCTGGGAGGACAAGAAGCACAACATCAACTTCTCCGCGCTCGTGAGCGCCAACGAGTTCGACGACGACGAGCGTTCGTCGTGGATCGACGCGCTGATCGAACAGGGCTACTCCGAGGAGGGAGCCAAGGAAGTGCTCGAGTTCGCCGGCGCGGAGGTCGCCAAAGCCGAGATGGAAGACTAACATGACCGAACGCGACTACGTCGGCGAGGCCGACCGCACGCTCGAGGAGACGTACGAGGAGCCGATGAGCCTCGCGACCTACGTCGAGCGGGTGTTCGAGAACCCGACGATCGCCTCCCACGCCTCGAAGTACCTGCTCGAGGCGATCGAGGCCGCCGGCACCCGCACCGTCGTCGAGGAAGGCGAGGAGAAGGAGCGCTACCGCTTCTTCGACGACCCGCACAACGACGGCGAGCACGCGATTCTGGGCAACACCGAGGTGCTCAACAGGTTCGTCGACGACCTCAGATCGATCGCCGCGGGGCGGGCGAAAGACGAGAAGATCATCTGGTTCGAGGGACCCACGGCGACGGGCAAGTCCGAACTCAAGCGCTGTCTGGTCAACGGACTGCGCGAGTACTCGAAAACGCCCGAGGGACGCCGATACACCGTCGAGTGGAACGTTACGACGGCCGATGTCGAGGAACGAGGGCTGAGCTACGGCGCGGATCCGGCGACCGTCGACGACACCCACTGGTACGAGAGTCCGGTTCAGGCCCACCCGCTGTCGGTGTTTCCAGACGCGGTCCGCGAGGAGCTACTCGAGGAGCTGAACGACGATCTCGAGGACCACGTCCCGGTTCGGGTCGACGCCGCGCTGGACCCGTTCTCTCGGGAGGCGTACGGCTACCTCGAGGAACACTACCGCCGCGAGGGGAAGGAGGCGCTGTTCTCGGCGATCGCCGACGACCAGCACCTCCGCGTGAAGAACTACGTCGTCGACATCGGTCAGGGCGTCGGCGTCCTCCACAGCGAGGACGACGGCCGGCCCAAGGAACGCCTCGTCGGCTCCTGGATGCACGGGATGCTCCAGGAGCTGGACTCGCGGGGACGGAAGAACCCGCAGGCGTTTAGCTACGACGGCGTCCTCTCCCAAGGCAACGGTGTCCTCTCGATCGTCGAGGACGCGGCCCAACACGCCGACCTGCTGCAGAAGCTGTTGAACGTCCCCGACGAGCAGTCGGTGAAACTCGACCAGGGGATCGGGATGGATATCGACACGCAGATGCTGATCATCTCGAACCCCGACCTCGAGGCGCAGCTCAACCAGCACTCCGACCGCAACGGAATGGACCCACTGAAGGCGCTCAAGCGCCGTCTCGACCGCCACCAGTTCGGCTATCTGACGAACCTGAGCCTCGAGACCGAACTCATCCGGCGGGAGCTGACGAACGAGACGACGGTCTGGGAGGCCGACCATTACCTCGTCCTCGCCGATCGCATCCGCGAGCCGGTGACGGTGACGGTCAAGGATCGGGACGGCGAGCCAAGCCGCCAGGAGTTCGCCCCCCACGCGCTCGAGGCCGCGGCGCTGTACGCCGTCGTCACCCGCCTCGATCAGGAGGACCTGCCCAACGGACTGGATCTCGTCGACAAGGCGATGATCTACGATCAGGGCTACCTCCAGGAAGGTGACAGCCGCCGCGAAAAGGACGAGTTCGACTTCGACGGCGACGGCCGCGACGGCGACGGCGGGATCCCCGTTACCTACACCAGGGATACCCTCGCCGAGTTGCTTCAGACCGACCGGGAACGCCACCACTCGGAGCTGGCGGTCGAGAACGTCGTCATGCCACGCGACGTGCTGAACGCGATGGCCGAGGGGCTCTCCGAGGCGCCCGTGTTCTCGACGGGCGAACGCTCGGAGTTCGAGAACCGGGTCGTTCCCGTGAAGAACTACGTCTTCGACCAGCAGGAAAGCGACGTCATCGAGGCGATCATGCACGAAAAGCGCGTCGACGAGGAGACCGTCGCGGAGTACGTCGAACACGTCTACGCCTGGGAGACCGACGAGCCGCTTCACAACGACCGCGGCGAGCGCGTCGAACCCGACCCGCTCAAGATGAAGCTGTTCGAGGTCGAACACCTCGGGCGCTTCTCGGAGGCCGAGTACGAGGGCAACCTCCCCAGAGAGAGCGTGCGGAACTTCCGTCGGGAGAAGGTGATCACGTCGCTGAACCGCCACGCGTGGGAACACCGCGACGAGGACTTCTCGGTCCAGGACGTCGACCTCACCGCGATTCCGGTGATCAAGTCCGTCCTCGAGAGCCACGACTGGGACGACGTCGAGCGCACGTTCGAGGACTTCGACCCCCGCCAGTGGGACGATCCGCCGAGCGGGACCGAGACGGAGACCGTCAAGGAACGGACGATCGAGACGATGGTCGAGCAGTTCGACTACACCGAGGCGTCGGCCGAACTGACCAGCAGACACGTCATGGGACAGGTGTGTTACAGATGGGACTGAGAGACGACCTCGAGCGATTCCGCGAAGTGGGCGAACAGCGCCGCGAGGATCTGGCCGACTTCATCAAGTACGGCGACCTCGGTGGCGGCCGGCCCGATCAGATCCAGATCCCGGTCAAGATCATTTCGCTGCCGGAGTTCGAGTACGACCGACGGGACCAGGGCGGCGTCGGCCAGGGCGACGGCGGCACCCCCGACGTCGGCCAGCCGGTCGGCCAGCCCCAACCCCAGCCGGGCGACGGCGACGACGACGGCGACGGCGACGAGCCCGGCGAGGAGGGCGGCGACCACGAGTACTACGAGATGGACCCCGAGGAGTTCGCCCAGGAACTCGACGAGGAGCTCGGACTCGACTTAGAGCCGAAGGGCAAGAAGGTCGTCGAGGAGAAGGAGGGCCCCTTCACCGACCTCACTCGGACGGGGCCCGACAGCACGCTCGACTTCGAGCGGATGTTCAAGGAGGGGCTCAAGCGCAAGCTCGCGATGGACTTCGACGAGGAGTTCCTGCGGGAGGTCTGCAAGGTCGAAGGCTTCGGCCCACGGGACGTCTTCGAGTGGGCCCGCGGCGAGAGCATCCCGGTGTCGATGGCCTGGATCGAGGACGCGTACGACGACGTTCCGCCCGAGGAACGCGGCGCGTGGACCTCCATCGAGGAGCTCGAGGCGAACGTCGAACGCCAGAGCGTCCAGCAGAAGATCCGCCGCGAGGGGATCAAACACGTCCCGTTCCGCCGGGAGGACGAGCGCTACCGCCACCCCGAGATCATCGAGGAGAAAGAGAAGAACGTCGTCGTGGTCAACATCCGCGACGTCTCGGGCTCGATGCGCGAGAAGAAACGCGAGCTCGTCGAGCGCACGTTCACGCCGCTGGACTGGTATCTGACCGGGAAGTACGACAACGCCGAGTTCGTCTACATCGCCCACGACGCCGAGGCCTGGGCGGTCGAACGCGAGGAGTTCTTCGGCATTCGTAGCGGCGGCGGGACGAAGATCTCGAGCGCGTACGAACTCGCCGACGAGTTGCTCGAAGAGTACCCCTGGAGTGACTGGAACCGCTACGTCTTCGCCGCGGGTGACTCGGAGAACTCCTCGAACGACACCGAGGAGCGGGTGATCCCGCTGATGGAGTCGATCCCGGCGAATCTCCACGCCTACGTCGAGACCCAGCCCAGCGGCAACGCGATCAACGCCACCCACGCCGAGGAGCTCGAGCGCCACTTCGGGCGCGACGCCGAGGACGTCGCGGTGGCCTACGTCAACGGCGCCGACGACGTGACCGACGCGATCTACGACATCCTCAGCACCGAAGGTGATACCGATGAGTAAAATGAACTCAAACGCCGATAGGTTCCGCAAACAGGCGATCGCGACCGACCTCGAGGAACCGGTCCGAGAGGCGCGCAACCTCGCCGAGAAGCTGGGTCTCGATCCCTACCCCGTCAAGTACTGGATCGTCGACTACGACGAGATGAACGAACTCATCGCCTACGGCGGGTTCCAGTCGCGGTACCCCCACTGGCGGTGGGGGATGCAGTACGACCGCCAGCAGAAACAGGGCCAGTACGGCGGCGGGAAGGCTTTCGAGATCGTCAACAACGACAACCCGGCCCACGCCTTCCTCCAGGAGTCGAACACGCTGGCCGACCAGAAGGCCGTCATCACCCACGTCGAGGCCCACTCCGATTTCTTCGCGAAAAACGAGTGGTTCGGTCTCTTCACGAGCGGTCAGTCCGACGAGGGGCAGGTCAACGCCGCCGCGATGCTCGAGCGCCACGCTCGGGCGATCGACGAGTACATGTCCGATCCCGAGATCGACCGTGCCGAGGTCGAGAAGTGGATCGACCACTGTCTGAGCCTCGAGGACAACATCGACCAGCACCAGGTGTTCAGTCGCCGGCTCGAGACCGACGGCCCCGCCGATGAGATCGACGAGGACCTGGCGGCGAAACTCGACGAGCTCGGGCTCTCCGAGGAGATCAAGGGCGAGGTGTTCGACGACGAGTGGCTCGAGAAGCTCGAGGGTGAGGACGGTCCCGTCAACTTCCCCGAAAAGCCCGAGAAGGACGTACTGTCGTTCGTCCGCGAACACGGCAAACGGTACGACGAGGAGGCGGGGCGGGCCGTCGAGATGGAGCCCTGGCAGCGCGACGTCCTCGATATGATGCGCGCGGAGGCGTACTACTTCGCCGCCCAGAAGATGACGAAGGTGATGAACGAGGGGTGGGCCGCCTACTGGGAGTCGACGATGATGACCGACGAGCGCTTCGCCGGCGACGACGAGTTCCTCAACTACGCCGACCACATGGCGAAAGTCCTGGCGTCGAGCGGTCTCAACCCCTACAGCCTCGGGATGGAGCTGTGGGAGTACGTCGAGAACACCACCAATCGCCGCGAGGTCTTAGAACGGTTGCTGCGCGTCGAGGGAATCTCCTGGCGCAACCTGGCCGATGTCGTCGACTTCGATTCGGTGCTCGAGACCCTCGAGCCGCCGGACGCGCTCGCGAGCGTCGACGCCGCTGAACTCGAGGATCTCGCCGGGTTGCCCGACGAGTGGATCGACCGCGAGGCGCTCGAGCGCGCCCGCGACGGCGAGATCGACCTCAAGCGCTACCCTTGGAAGGCCCTCACCTACGAGGGGCTGGCTCGCCGACACTACTCGCTGGTCAAACGCCAGCACCGCGGCTTCCTCT
The DNA here is from genome assembly GCF_043677095.1 of Natronococcus roseus. Taxonomy (NCBI): domain Archaea; kingdom Methanobacteriati; phylum Methanobacteriota; class Halobacteria; order Halobacteriales; family Natrialbaceae; genus Natronococcus; species Natronococcus roseus. The sequence goes on along the minus strand of NZ_JBHLJR010000006.1, from coordinate 152,677 downwards.
CCCGCGTGAACCAGAACGAACTCGAGCGGATCGGCCGGTACCTCTTCGACGACGAGCGCTACGCCTCGGTCGAGGAGGCCCTCGAAGACGTCGACTTCGCCGCGGGCTGGGATCGGATGTACGACGTCCGGGAGAGCCACAACGACGTCACCTTCCTCGACGAGTTCCTCACCCAAGAGTTCATCACGGAGAACAACTACTTCACCTACGAACACTCCCAGGCGACGGGACAGTTCCACGTCGCCAGCGACGCCGCCGAGGACGTCAAGAAGAAGCTCCTGTTGCAGTTCACCAACTTCGGGAAGCCGACGATCGCGGTCTACGACGGCAACTACAACAACGCCAACGAGCTCCTGTTGGGCCACCAGTACAACGGCGTCATGCTCGATCTGGGACAGGCCCGCGAGACGCTGAAGCGGATCTTCGAGCTCTGGGGGCGGCCGGTGAACCTGCTGACGATCGTCAAGGAGGTCGACGAACACGACATCGAGGTCGCAAAGCGGCGCAACCGCGAGCCCGAGCCCGAGGAGCGAGGCAAGCTCATCCGCTACGACGGCACCGAGGTGACGACCGAGAGCGTTTCCTGGGAGGAGGTCGACCACCTCGCTGCCGACGACGTCGACTACGACACCAAGCCCGAGGAGTGGCTCGCCTAACTGGTACTCTCGAGTGGCGGACAGTCGTAACGCTTTTATTGATTTTCAGACATAGGGTAGACGAGATGGACTGGGATGGGGGCCAAACGGTCGAGCAGCAACAGCGATCCGAGTCGGTAGATCTACCGTTAGTACTCGCCGGACTCGACGCGACTGATTCGACGACCAGGCAGGAGGCCGTTCGGACCGTCCGCGACGGGGTCGAGAGCGAGCCCGGAACGTACGTGCCGACCGTTCCGAAGCTCCGCGAACTCCTCCGGGAACCGGCGTTCGAACTTCGGGAGGCGGTCGCCTTCTCCCTGGCGGAGCTGGCGGTCGAAGCCCCTTCCGACGTCGCCCCGTCGGCCGACGCGCTCGTCGCGGTCGCAGCCGAGAACCCGGACACGGCGGCGACGGGAGAGCTCCTCCGGTGTCTCGCCGCCGTGGCCGCCGAACGTCCGACCGCGCTCGCGGATCACGTTCCCGAACTGGTCGACGTCACCGAGGCTCGGGACGGCGACGAGTGGGGGATCCGGACGCTGGCACACGTTTCCCGGTCACGTCCGGAAGCCCTCGAGCCCGCCCTCGGGCTGCTGACCGAGACCTTGGCGTCGGCACCGGGCGACGACGCCGTCCCGGCGCTGTCCGTGCTCGGTCGGCTCGCCCGCTCGGAGGCGGAGCTCTCCTCGCTCGCGTTCGTCGAACACGCTATCGCCCTCCTCGACTGTGACGACGGGGAGCTCCGGCGCAACGCGATCGGCTGTCTGGCCGACGTCGCCCACCGCCGACCCGAGGCTGTCGAGCCGGCCTGTTCGCAGGTCCGGACGGCCCTCGAGAGCGGCGATCCCAAAACGCGGGCCAACGCCGCGGTGACGATCGGCCGCGTCGCCGCCGCCGACCCGTCCGTCGTCGAGCCGGTGCGAGCGCGGCTACTGGAGTTACTGGAGGACGACCACCAGTACGTTCGGGCGAACGCCTGCATCGCGCTCGGTCGCGGAGAGGTCGCCGAAGCGCGCGACCGTCTCTCGACGCTCGCGGCCGGAGATCCGGAACCGTCGGTCCGCGACCGAGCGGCGTGGGCCTGTAGCGAACTCTCCTAGTACCCCTCGAGTTGAATCGGGCGATCCGCCGAGATACAGTCGACCCCCCACAGCCCGAGCAGCCGCGCCGTCGTCCACCGCTCGATCGCCCAGGCGTGAATTTCGAGGTCGACCCGCTTCGCCCGTTCGACGAGTTGCGTCGTCAGACACCGCCAGTAGTTCGCGCCGATGACGTCGCAGTCGAGTTCGACCGCCGTCGTCACCGGGGTCTTGAGCCGGCGACTGACGAGCAGTCCGGTCGGCTGTTCCCGGTCGAGTTCCCGTATCGCGCGTAGCTCGGGCAGCAGGAAGGAGGTGACGACGACCCGGTTCTCGACCCCCTCGAGGGCCTCGAGGACGTCCGCGGCGATCCCCTCGGCTTTCATTTCGAGGTTGATTTCGAGGTGGTCGGGGACGGCCGCGAGCATCTCCTCGAGGGTCGGGATCCGTTCCCCGGAGTCGAGCACCGACAACGAGCGCAGCTCCTCGAGCGGGGTGTCGGCGACCGACCCCTCGACGCCCGTGACGCGATCGGTCGTCTCGTCGTGAAAGACGACGAGTTCGCCCGACCCGCAGCGCCGGACGTCGAACTCGACCGCGTCGGCGTGTATTGCGGCGGACTGGACAGCGGCGATCGTGTTCTCCGGTGCCGTCGCGGCGAACCCCCGGTGGGCGATCAGGCGCATTCGAGTGACGGCTAGGTCGCGGATAATAAATAGACCGTGGATCTTCGGGTCTTCGGACTCGGTGTGAACCGATCGGACACCGAAAGCTGCCCGCAGAGCCGAACCGAGGCTCACGCAATAGTATTCGGAAAATAGACTTTGTTAAATACATAATATTCAGACGGCAAACAAGCTTATATAGGATTGATATACATATAATTATCAGAGACTGAAACTATGGAAAGTAAGAAGTTCTCGACTCCGGACGTCTCGGCGCTGGGGCGGTCGCAGCACGAGACCGGGTCCGAAGACCGCGTCCGGCTGTTGCTGATCGAGAACGACCCGGACGACGCGCGACGGGCCCGAGAGGCGTTCGAGACGGTCACGACGGAAACCGAAATCGAGGCGGCGACGGACGGCACAGAGGCCCTCGAGTTCCTGCGCGAACGGGTCGAGGAGTCGGAGCCGATTCCGGATCTCGTTCTACTGGCGCTCGATCTGCCGGAAGTCGACGGGTTCGAGTTCCTCGAGACCGTTCGAGATGATGAGGACCTCGTTCAGTTGCCGGTGCTCGTCCTGGCGGATTCGAGCGCCTCCGGCGACGTCAACGACAGCTACGAGCGGGCCGCGAACGCCTACCTCGCGAAGCCGTCCGATCCCGAGGAGTTCGAGACGGTCGCGGGCGCCATCGAGCGCTTCTGGTTTCAGCGGGTTTCGCTTCCGCCACACGGATTCTAACTGCCGAGTTGCCGTTCTGCGACGGGCGCTCCGCCCCGAGATTGATCTATATGGCCCTCGAGGGGACTGGTATGAGCCCACAGACAACGTTCGACGTGGAGTTTACGGATACCGTCGCGGTCGTCACAGGTGCGAGCGGCGCGCTCGGCAGCGCGGTCGCCGACCGTTTCCGAGCCGCCGGCGCGACCGTCTGTGCCGTCGACGTCGTCGGACCCGACGACGAGGACAGCCTGCTCGAGGTCGACGATCGAACCGACTTCTACGAGGCAGACCTCACCGACGAGAGCGAGGTCTCGGCCCTCGTCGAGGACGTCGTCGACGATCACGGCCGGATCGACCACCTCTGTAACGTCGCCGGCACCTGGCGCGGCGGCCAGCCCATCGAGGAGACCGACCTCGAGGAGTTCGACATGCTCGTCGACGTCAACCTGAAGACGTCCTTCCTGGCCTCGAAACACGCCTTACCTCACCTCCAGGAGTCGGAAGGGGCGATCGTCAGCATCAGCGCCCGCTCGTCGCTCGAGGGCGGCGAGGGCGACGGCCCCTACCGGATCACGAAGGCCGGTATCCGACTGCTGACCGAGACGCTGGCCGAGGAGAACGAGGGGGTCGTCCGGGCGAACTGCGTGATGCCGAGCGTGATCGACACGCCGATGAACCGCGAGATGATGTCAGACGCCGACCACGAGAAGTGGGTCGATCCCGCCGATATCGCGAACGTGGTGGCGTTTCTCTGTAGCGACGGCGCGGCGGTGACCAGCGGGGCGGCCGTCCCGGTGTACGGCGAGGCGTAGGCGCGAGCGGTCGGCAAAGGCTGGCGAGCCCCCTCCACTCGGAAGCCCGTGTTCATCGGTGACGAGTGGCGTGAACTATATACTCCGGGACGTAATCACTCAACGTGATATGGGTGTTGGTAACACAGGTAAGGGGGTTTCGGAGCTCGCCGACGAGGTGAGAGATCGGCTCTCGTCGCCGTCCGGCCAGGAGCTGTTCGCGCTACTGATCGTTCTCGGTATCGTCGTCCTCGCACTCGACCTCGTCCGGCGGCTCGCCACCGGCGAGATGGCGTTCGGCCGGCTGTGGCGGTACACCTGGAACGGACTGGTCGACTCGCTGTACATCGCGCTGGCGGCGATCGGCCTCTCGATGACCTACAGCATCCTCCGGTTTGCCAACTTCTCGCACGGCGACCTGGTCACGACGGGCGCGTTCTCGGGGTGGGCGGTCGCGTGGCTGATCGGCGGCTGGGGGGTCTACGGCGTCGGCGAACTCGTTCTGTTCAGTCCGACCGCAGCGGGACCGACGGGTGGCGAACTGGGAATGAACGTGCTAGCCTCGCCCGTCGCGATCCTGGTCGGACTCGTGGCGGCCGCGCTGTTGACCGTCGGTATCGCCCTCGCCATCGACCGTCTCGTCTACAGGCGAATGCGGAACGCAAGCGGCATCTCGTTGCTCATCGCGAGCGTCGGCGTCGCGCTCGCGCTCCGGTACATCATCGGGGTGTTCTGGACCGTCGAGTCCCACTCGGCGACGGCGAGCGCGCCGATCCTCGAGGAGATCCCGGCGTGGCTGCCCTTCGAGCGGCTCAACCTCCACGAACTGACCCTCGTCGTGACGGCGGTCGGATTGATCGTCGGGCTCCACCTCCTGCTCCAGTACACGAAGCTGGGGAAGGCGATGCGAGCGATGGCCGACAACAAGGATCTCGCGCTGATTACCGGCATCCCGACCGAACGGGTGATCTTCGCCACCTGGACGATCGGCGCGGGGCTGGCCGGTGTCGCGGGCTATCTCATCGTCCTCGATCGCGGCCAGTTCTCGATCAACATCGGCTGGTTCCTGTTACTGTTGATCTTCGCGGCGGTGATTCTGGGGGGGATCGGCTCGATCTACGGCGCGCTGGTCGGCTCGCTCGTGATCGGGCTCACGATCAACGTCTCGCTGGTCTGGATTCCGGCCGACCTGAACGAGATCGCGGCGTTTACGCTGATGATCCTGATACTGATCGTCAAACCCGACGGACTGCTCGGGGGTGTTGAGACGGCATGAGCGGCGCCGATCCCGACGGCGACCCCGAAACAGATACCGCGGGGGTGCCCGGAGACGAGGAGCCGGACGAGCCGGAAGAGTCGTCCGCCGTGATCCGCCCGGAGTGGCGTTCCGATCTCCTGTTGGTCGCGAAGGTCGTGCTCGCGACGTACGTCGGCTTCTTCGTCGTCGGCGTGCTCTCCGGCGCGGGCGTCAACGCGACGGTCGGCACGATTCAGTCGATCACCTTCTTCGGGGCGATCTTCGCGCTGGGCGCGCTGGCGCTGAACCTCCACTGGGGGTACACCGGGATGTTCAACATCGGTATCGCCGGCTTCATGGCCATCGGTGCCTATACGCTGTCGATCGCCGTCGCCTCGCCGGACGGCTCTCCGGCCGGCTTCGGGCTCCCGATCCCGGTCGGCATCGTGCTGGGAACGATCGCCGCCGGCCTCGCCGGACTCGTGCTGGTGATCCCGACGCTTCGGGTTCGGGCGGACTACTTCGCGATCGTCACGCTCGGCTTCTCGGAGATCGTCCGACTCTCTGTGCAGTCCCGGAGCCTCCGAGAGATCGGCGACACGGCCTACGGCACCGGCGGCGGGCAGGGGATCCGGGCGACGCCGGTCGACAGCGTCGTCGGCTGGCTGTTCGACCAGCCGATCGTCGGCGACGTGGGCGGCGTTCTCATCGTGCTCGGCGAGACCGTCGGCATCGCGTCGTCGGTTCTGGAGCGAGGGATCTACACGCTCGTCCTGATCCTGTTCGTGGTCGCCTTCTACGTCCTGTTGACCCGGATCGCCCACTCCCCGTTCGGCCGAGTACTGAAAGCGATCCGCGAGGACGAACTCGCGGCGAAGTCGCTGGGCAAGCGCACCGATCGCGCCAAGATCGCGGCGTTCGCGCTCGGCTGTGCGCTGATGGGGCTCGTGGGGACGCTGTGGATGGGAAGTCGAACCCACATCAGCCCGGACAACTTCATGCCGCTGATCACGTTCTACGTCTTCGTCGCGCTGATCGTCGGCGGCGCGGGCTCGAACACCGGCAGCGTCATCGGCGGGTTCGTCTTCGCCGCGTTCATCTTCGAGGGACCGCGGTTCGTCCGGACGATGGTCCGGGCGAACCTCGGGACCGACTTCCCACGGACTGCCCACGGCGCGTTCGCCGAACTCGGCACCGGCGATCCGTCGGCCCTGATCGGCTACGTGTTCTATCAGCAGGCCGACGAGGTCCGATACATCGTCCTCGGCGTCGTGCTCATCGTCCTGATGATCAAGCGCCCCGACGGACTGCTGGGCCACCGCAAGGAGATCTCGGCCGGCGTCGATCTGAGCCGGCGCGGCGCGGTCGCAGACGGCGGACGACCTGCCGTCGGAAGCGACGACCGTGCGGGTGCGGCAGGCGAGACGGACGAGCCGGCCGCGACGAACGGGGGTGACCGCGATGAGTGACCTCGAGCGAGACCCCGATACGGGAGCCGCCCGCAGCGAGGGCGACGCGGACGACCGAACGGATCGCGCCGTCGAGGACGCGGTGCTGGAAGTCGAGGACTTGGAGAAGCGCTTCGGCGGCATCGTCGCGGTCGACGGCGCGAGCTTCGCGGTCGAGCGGGGATCGATCACGGGACTGATCGGTCCGAACGGGGCCGGCAAGTCGACGACGTTCAACTGCATCGCCGGCGTCCACCGGCCCAACGGCGGGCGAGTCGCGTTCGACGGGGAGGAGATCACCGGTGACGAGCCCCACCAGGTCGCGAACCGCGGGCTGGTGCGGACGTTCCAGATCGCCCGCGAACTCCCGGAAATGACCGTCCTCGAGAACATGATGCTCGCGCCGAAGGGCCAGCGCGGCGAGTCGTTGTGGCGGTCCGTGTTGCCGTACTTCCGGGAGGAGGTGCTCGACCAGGAGCGCGAGCTTCGCGAGCGGGCCTGGGAGACCCTCGAGTTCTTCGAGATCGACCACCTGGCCGAGGAGTACGCGAAGAACCTCTCGGGGGGCCAGCGGAAGCTGCTCGAACTGGCGCGGGCCCTGCAGACGGATCCGGAGATGCTCATGCTCGACGAACCGATGGCCGGGGTCAACCCGACCCTCGAGAAGAAGCTGCTCGAGCACATCCACCAGCTCCGCGAGCAGGGGTACAGCTTTCTCATCGTCGAACACGACATGGACGTCATCATGAACAACTGCGAGCGCGTGATCGTCATGCACCAGGGTGCTGTTCTCGATCGAGGATCGCCGGCGGAGATCAAATCGAACGAGCAAGTGATCGAGGCGTACCTCGGGGGTGAGGTCTGATGGCCGTACTCGAGGTCGCCGGGCTAGACGCCGGCTACGGCGACCTCCAGATCATCGACGACGTCGCCCTCGCCGTCGGCGAGGGCGAGTACGTCACCATCGTCGGCCCCAACGGCGCCGGCAAGTCGACGGTGATGAAGTCCGTCTTCGGGCTGACCGTCCACATGGGCGGCTCGATCGAGTTCGCCGGCGAGGAGATCAGCGGCTACCGACCCGAGCAGATCATCACGACCGGAATCGGCTACGTCCCCCAGAACGACAACGTCTTCCCGTCGCTGTCGGTGCTCGAGAACCTCGAGATGGGCGCGTACATTTTAGACGACGTTCCACAGGACCGACTCGAGCGGATCTTCGATCGGTTCCCGATCCTCGAGGAGCGCCGCTCGCAGGCGGCCGGCGACCTGAGCGGGGGCCAGCGCCAGATGCTGGCGATGGGCCGGGCGCTAATGCTCGATCCCGATCTCCTCCTGCTCGACGAGCCGAGCGCCGGGCTCGCACCCGACCTCGTCGAGGAGATGTTCGACCGGATCGATCAGATCAACGCGGACGGCACCGGCGTCCTGCTGGTCGAGCAGAACGCCAAGGAGGCGCTCAGACGGTGCGATCGAGGCTACGTCCTGGTCCAGGGACAGAACCGGTACGTCGACAGCGGCGAGGCGCTGCTCGCGAACGAACAGGTTCGCCAGGACTTCCTGGGCGGGTAGCCGGGGATCGACTCGAGCGGGCTGGTCGTCGCTCGAGTCGTACTCGCGGCACCGAAAAGAATCGCCGTCCCGACTAGGCCTCGTACTCGACGGTATCCTCGACGTCGTAGCCGTCCTCGTGGTAGCGACCGACCTCGTAGGTGACCGCCACCTGGTCGCCGGCGTCGTCGAACTCGACGGGACCGGACGCGCCGCGGTACTGGATCTCGTCGCCGTTGGCCGCCATCTCGAGGCCGTCGGCCAGGTTCTCGGGCGTAACCTCCTCGCCGTCGGGGTTGGCAACCTCCCGGACCTGTTCGGCGATAGCCGCGCCGTCGAGTTCGCCCGCTGCGAGGGTGGCGAGGATGAGTACCGCCGTCGCGTCGTAGGCCTGGGCGTTGAACACGCCCGGCGAGCTGTCGTACTCGTTTTCGTACAGTTCGTTGAAGTGGTCCGCGCCGTCGCCGCCGGCGCCGGGTGCGGTCCCCATCACGTTCTCCATCGGGTTGTCGACCTGACCGGGCAGCGAGGGGTCGATGAGGCCGTCCGGCACCAGAATCGTCGTTCCGTCGTCGAAGTCGCTGTAGAAGTCCCGGAAGATGACCTGACCGCTCTCCGGGTAGCCGACGACCATCAGCAGGTCCGGCCCCTCCCCGACCGTGCTCTCGAGTTCGGAGTCGTAGGAGGCCTGCTCGGGCTCGAAGGGTACCTCCTCGAGGACCTCGGCGCCGCGGTCCTCACAGCCCGCGACGAACACGTCGTTGAGCCCCTGACCGTAGTCGTTGTTCAGGTACATCGTGGCGACCGACTCGGCGCCCTCCTGCTCGACGGCGATCTCGGCCATCGCGTCGCCCTGCCACTCGTCGCTCGGCGCAGTCCGTAGCAGGTAGTCGCCGGGCATGTCCGTGATGTCGGGCGAGGTGCTCGCCGGCGAGATCGCCACGACCTCGTTGTCGTACCAGACGTCCTCCGCGCAGGTAATCGTCACGTCCGATGCGGCCGCGCCCGTCACCGCCGGATACCCCGCGTCGAGCAGCGCCTCGGCGCGGCTGACCCCGACGTCGGGCGTCGTCTCGGTGTCCTCGCGCCGGATGTCGATCTCGAAGTCGACGCCCTCGTCCGCGAGCTGGATCGCCGGCAGCTCGGCCGCGTCGGCGATCGGCGTCCCCAGATCGCCGAGGTCTCCGGACTCGGGCTGCAGGACGCCGACCATCGCGTCGGCGTCACCGTTCTCGTCCGCGTCCGCCTCGCCGTTGCCCGCGCCGAGCGCGTCCAGACAACCCGCGAGCGAGAACGTTCCCGTTACACCGATTCCCCCCAGTACTTGCCGCCGGTTGAGCTCCCCAACCATGTGGTACGTTGCCACGTTCCGATATAAAGAGTTTCTGTGAACGATAACGCGTATTTTCTCGAGAAAGAAAGTCCGATGGCAGAATCGATGAGCGAGCCGTCGCGGTGGTCGACGCCCAGTCGGTCGTTTCGTGTGGGCTATGACCGACACACCCGCTCGAGGAACGGGTGAACGCCGAAAAAGCCGAACGGCGGTCGGTTAGAGGTTCGCGTCGATCCACTCGGCGAACGGTCCGGTGAGGAACTCGACGTAGTCGACGACGCCGAGGTACAGCGAGATGACGAGCACGATGAGGATCGGAACGCGGATCGCCCAGATCCAGGCCTGGCCGAGGCCGTCGAGGGGACCGATCCCCTTCTCGAGTTCGTCGATCGCCGCCTTCGGCGCGATCCAGCCGACGAGGATCGTCAGCATCAACGCGCCGAAGACCAGCAAGATTGCGTCGGCGAACAGGTCGAGCAGGTCGAGGAAGATCAGGTCGTACGTGACCGGCACCCCGAGCAGGTAGATGACCCCGCCCATCCCGACGGCGGCCTGCCATCGCTCGACCCCCTTCTCGTCGATCACGTAGGAGGTGACGACCTCAAGCAGCGAGATCGCACTCGAGAGCGCGGCGAGCGAGACCGTCGCGAAGAACAGCAGTCCGAGGAACTGGCCGCCCGCGATGTCCGCGAACGCCTGTGTCATCGCGACGAAGATCTCGCCGGGACCGCCCTCACCCGGATCGGTCATGTCGCCGGCCCACATGATCGGGAAGACGACGAGTCCGGTGAGGAACGCGATCCCGGTGTCGAAGCCGATGATCGCGGTTCCGTCGGACGCGAGGTTCCGGTCCTCACCCAGGTAGGAAGCGTAGGTGATCATCACACCCATCCCCAGCGAGAGGGTGAAAAAGGCCTGTCCGGCCGCAGCCGGCAGAAGTTCGGCCCAGTTGTCGGCGATGACGCCGAACTCGGGCGACAGATAGTAGGCGTAGCCGCCGCTCGCCTCGGGAAGCGTAAACGCCCAGACGGCGAGCCCCATCAACAGGAGGATGATCGCCGGAACCATCACTTTTACCGCGAGCTCGATCCCGCGACGGATCCCCAGGGCGACGATGCCGACCGTCAGCACCATGAAAACGGTGTGGAGGATAAACGCGTCGAGTCCCGTCGAGAGCGCGCCGAACATGATCTCCGGATCGCCCTCGTAGGCGGCGATGCGATCGGCGTAGCTTCCCCGAAGTCCCTCGAGGGTGTAGCGGATGAACCAGCCGGCGATGACGCTGTAGTACGAGAGGATGACGAATCCGGTGACGATGAAGATCCCGCCGACGTACGTCCAGATTCCCCCACCGTACTCCTTCAGCGCGCCGACGGGGTTGCGCTTGGTCTTCCGCCCGACGACGAACTCCGCGAGAATTGCGGGAAACCCAACCAGGGCGATGAACAGGAGGTAGACGAAGAGGAACGCCGCACCGCCACCTTCACCCGTGACGAACGGAAAGCGCCAGATGTTCCCCAATCCTACCGCGCTCCCAACCGCGGCGAGGATGAACCCTGTCCTCGTGGCCCATGTTTCACGTTGAACCATATCTCCGTATTTAAAAGGCGCCTATTTATAACTTTTCGTGGTCGTCCTCGCGCGACGAGTTGACGTTCCCGATAATTGTGGCAGGTTACGGAATTCTTTTCCTGTTGGTCATCACACAACGGCGTATGCGTCCCACGGCGGTGATCTCGGCATGACGATGGAGGATCGCATCGAGGAACTCGAGGAATTCCGGGAAGAAGCGCGACTGGGCGGCGGTGAGGACCGAATCGAGAAACAACACGACAAGGGGAAGATGACCGCCCGCGAGCGGATCGACTACTTCCTCGACGAGGACACGTTCACGGAGTTCGACCAGCTCCGAACCCACCAGACGAGCCAGTTCGGGATGGAAGAGAAGAAGATCCCGGGCGACGGCGTCGTCACGGGCTATGGCGAGGTCAACGGCCGGACCGTCTTCGTCTTCGCGCACGACTTCACCGTCTTCGGCGGCTCGCTGGGTGAGGTCTTCGCCGAAAAGATCTGCAAGGTTATGGACATGGCGATGGAGGTCGGCGCCCCCATCGTCGGGCTCAACGACTCCGCCGGTGCGCGCATCCAGGAGGGGGTCAAGAGCCTCGCGGGCTTTACGGAGATCTTCCGGCGCAACCAGCGTGCGAGCGGTGTCGTCCCCCAGATCTCGGGGATCATGGGTCCCTGTGCGGGCGGCGCGGTCTACTCCCCCTCGATTACCGACTTCATCTTCATGGTGAAGGACACGAGCCACATGTACATCACCGGTCCCGGCGTCACCAAGACCGTCACCGGCGAGGACGTCACCCACGAGGAACTCGGGGGAGCGATGACCCACGCCGACAAGACCGGTGTCGCCGAGTTCGCCTGCGAGAGCGAGGAGCAGGCCTTGGACGACATGAAGCAGTTGCTCTCCTACCTCCCGCAGAACAACGTCGAGGACCCGCCGCGGGTCGACCCCTGGGACGATCGGGACCGACGCGACGAGGCCCTCGAGTCGATCGTCCCCGACAGCCCGCAGAAGCCCTACGATATGACCAACGTCATCGACAGCGTGGTCGACGAGGGTTCCTTTTTCGAGGTCGCCGAGAACTTCGCGAAGAACATCGTCGTCGGCTTCGGTCGCCTCGACGGCCGCTCCGTGGGTCTGGTCGCGAACCAGCCACGGGTCAACGCCGGCACGCTTACCGTCGACGCCTCGATGAAGGGGTCGCGGTTCGTCCGCTTCTGTGACGCGTTCAACATCCCGATCGTCACCTTCGTCGACGTCCCCGGCTACATGCCCGGAACCGACCAGGAACACCGCGGGATCATCCGCCACGGTGCCAAGCTACTCTACGCCTACTCGGAGGCGTCGGTGCCGCTGCTGACGGTCATCACCCGCAAGGCCTACGGCGGCGCCTACTGCGTGATGGCCTCGAAGAACCTCGGCGCCGACGTCAACTACGCCTGGCCGACCGCCGAGATCGCCGTCATGGGCCCCCAGGGCGCGGTCAACATCCTCTACCGCCAGGAGCTCGCCGAGGCCGAGAACCCCGACGAGCTCCGAGACGAACTCATCGAGGAGTACCGCGAGGAGTTCGCCAACCCCTACACCGCGACGGACAAGGGCTTCCTCGACGACGTCATCCTTCCGACCGAGACCCGCCCCCGGCTGATCGACGACCTCGAGATGCTCGAGACGAAACGCGAGGACAACCCCGACAAGAAACACGGCAACATTCCGCTCTGAGATGACCGCACAGCACCAGTCGAACGTCGACGCCGGCACCGACGCCGTCGATCTGCTGGGTGGGCTCCCGGAGGGCGTCGAACTCGAGCTCCCCGACGACGCCGACAGCGAGGAGGCCGCGGCCATCGTCGCCGCCATCGGCGCCCACCTCCACGATCAGGCGCTCGCCGCCGCGGCCGCCGCTGCCGACGAGGAGGAGACCTGGCAGGACCGCCGCTGGGCCTTTGCCGGTCGCATCCGAGCGCAACAACAGCGCGACGTCCGCGTGCCGATCGACGCGCCGACCGATCCCTGGTCGGCCGCCGGGCGAACCGACCGGTTCTGAGCGGGGCTCGAGCCGCCGATCTCTCGTTTTTCGCGCGCTCGTCTCGAAGCGGTAGGGAGTGAAAACGGTCCTCTCGACGGTAGAACTATACTCCCGGCTCGAAAACCGTCCGACAGACGAGATGTCAGTCGGTAGGACTCATCACGCAGGGCGAATCGGATCGACGGGACGAGGCGACCCGAACCGAGTCGGCGTCGAGTGAGGGGGCGGCTCGCGCTGCTCGCGGTCGCGCTCGTCGTGCTGACCGCGGGCTGTGGCGGACTCATCGGTGACGCCGAGGACGGCGACGACAACGGTGGCGACCGCGAGCTGGCGCCCGGGCTCACCGAGTCGGGCGTGACGGACTCCAACCTGCTGGTCAACGAACACCGCAGCCAGCTCGAGGACCGGGCCTACCGGGCGGAACTCGAGCGAACGGCCGTCGACGACGGGACGGTCGTCGGAGCAGAACACGTCTCACAGACCGTCGCACCTGGTGGCTCGCCGGCCCGCGAGCGCACGGTGCTGGAGGACGACACCGGGACGATCGAGTACGACCGGTGGATCGACGCCGAGACGCCGCTCGTGCGACACAACGAGTCCGGCTCGGTCGCCTACGACGTCGGCGGTCACCAGTCGGTCGATCCGTCGCCGCCGATCCCGCTGGACGACGCCTACGACGCCGTCGACTCGGTCGCAGTCGAGGAGGACTCGAGCGAGCGGTACGTCCTCGAGGGCACCACCGAAGCCCTCGGGAGCTACGAGTCGGTGTCGTTCACGCTCGTCCTCGCCGAGGAGGGCTCTCTCGAGGCGTACGCACTCGAGGGTATCCTGCCGGACGACGAGGAGTCGGTCCTCGCGACGGATCGGACGGCCGTCGAGGAGGAGTTCGCCCTGGAGCCGACCGAGACCGGACCCGAGGAGCCGGCGTGGCTCGAGGAGGCTCGCCAGGAAATCGCCGCCGAGCACGACGGCTAACGGCGCGTGCGGTCGCTTCGATCAGGAGGTGTCAACTGGAAGTGGTTCTCCGGTTGACCGATTCGTTGCGAAAAAGTAAGGTAGGCGCCCCGTGACGGTTCTGACAGCAATGTTCAGGAAGGTTCTCGTCGCGAACCGCGGGGAGATCGCCGTTCGGGTGATGCGGGCCTGCGAGGAGTTGAACGTCGGAACCGTCGCGATCTACTCGGAGGCCGACAAGGACTCGGGCCACGTCCGGTACGCCGACGAGGCGTACAACGTCGGGCCGGCCCGCGCGGCCGACTCCTATCTCGATCACGAGGCCGTCATCGAGGCCGCGCGCAAGGCCGACGCCGACGCGATCCACCCCGGCTACGGGTTCCTCGCGGAGAACGCCGAGTTCGCGGCGAAGGTCGAGGACGCCGACGGGATCACCTGGGTCGGCCCCTCGAGTTCGGCGATGGAGTCGCTGGGCGAGAAGACCAAGGCCCGGAAGATCATGAGCGAGGCCGACGTCCCGATCGTTCCCGGCACCACGGATCCCGTCACCGACCCCGAGGAGGTCAAAGCGTTCGGCGAGGAACACGGGTACCCGATCGCCATCAAGGCCGAAGGTGGCGGCGGCGGCCGCGGGATGAAGGTCGTCTGGGACGAAAGCGAGGTCGAGGAGCAACTCGAGAGCGCAAAGCGGGAGGGCGAGGCGTACTTCGACAACGACTCCGTGTATCTGGAGCGCTACCTCGAGAACCCGCGTCACATCGAGGTCCAGATCCTCGCCGACGGCGAGGGCAACGTCCGCCACCTGGGCGAGCGGGACTGCTCGCTCCAGCGCCGTCACCAGAAGGTCATCGAGGAAGGACCGTCCGCGGCGCTGACCGACGAGCTCCGCGAACGGATCGGCGAGGCCGCCCGTCGCGGAGTTGCCACGGCCGACTACACCAACGCCGGCACCGTCGAGTTCCTCGTCGAGGAGGACCTCGGCCGGGACGGCCTGCTGGGGCCGGACACCAACTTCTACTTCCTCGAGGTCAACACGCGGATCCAGGTCGAACACACCGTCACCGAGGAGATCACGGGCATCGACATCGTTAAACGCCAGATCAGGATCGCGGCGGGCGAGACGGTCGATTTCGCCCAGGACGACGTCGATATCGACGGCCACGCCATCGAGTTCCGCATCAACGCCGAGAACGCCGCGAACGATTTCGCGCCCGCGACTGGCGGCGAGCTGACGACCTACGACCCGCCGGGCGGGATCGGCGTTCGCCTCGACGACGCGCTCAAGCAGGGCGACGAGCTCGTGACCGACTACGACTCGATGATCGCGAAGCTGGTCGTCTGGGGCGCCGACCGCGAGGAGTGTCTCGAGCGCTCGCTGCGGGCCCTTCGGGAGTACGAGATCGAGGGAATCCCGACGATCATCCCGTTCCACCGGCTGATGCTCTCGGACGAGCGGTTCGTCGAGAGCACCCACACGACGAAGTATCTCGACGAGGAGCTCGACGAGAGCCGGATCGAGGAGGCCCAGGCTCAGTGGGGGTCCGAGAGCGCCGATACGGACGACGACGAGGAGGCCGTCGAACGGGAGTTCACCGTCGAAGTCAACGGGAAACGGTTCGAGGTCAACCTCGAGGAACACGGCGCGCCGGCAATCCCGGCGGGTAACGGTGGGGCCCAGTCTCAGGCCGGCGGCCCGCCCGAGCCGGCCGGCGGTTCCAGCGAGGCCGAGACAGAGATCGACGCCGACGGCGAGACCGTCGACGCCGAGATGCAGGGGACGATCCTCGGCGTCGAGGTCGAGGTCGGCGACGAGGTCGAAGCCGGCGACGTGCTGGTCGTCCTCGAGGCGATGAAGATGGAAAACGACATCGTCGCCTCTCGAGGCGGTACCGTCTCCCAGATCGCCGTCGAGGAGGGCGAGAGCGCCGACATGGGCGACACCCTGGTCGTCCTCGAGTAGTCGTACTGCCCGTCCGCTCGCCCCATTGCGAAACCATCGCAATATATACTGCCGCGAACGAATAGCGAAATAGAGTACACGAATGACCGCCCTCCGTTCGACTGCTTCGACGCTGTACGTGGTTCGCAGCGAGGTCGATCCCGACTGCGAGTACCACTGCGACGCGCTGGCATCGCGGTTTCCCGACGCCACCGAGATCGACTTCGTCGCGGGCGAGCGGCCCCCGCTCGAGGACGCCGACGGCCTCGTGCTGACGGGGAGTACGGCGGCCGTCTACGAGGCCGACCGTCGGCCGTGGATCGCCGACCAGGAGGCGCTGGTCCGCGACCTCGTCGATCGAGAGATCCCGACGCTGGGGGTCTGTTTCGGCCACCAGGTAGCCAACGCGGCGCTCGGGGGAGCCGTCGAGAACGTCGGCACGACCGCGACGCTCGTCGAGGCCGATCTCGCCGACGATCCGCTGTTCGAGGGCGTCGACTCCGTCGTCCCCGCGGTCCACGGCGACGCCGTCACCGAGTCGGGCGAGAACATGGACCTGATCGCCGCGGCCGACCACGCCCCCGTGTTCGGCACGCGCCATCGGTCGGCCCCGCTGTGGACCGTCCAGTTCCACCCCGAGATCACCGCCGCCGTCCGCGACCGCCTCGTCGAGGACTTCGGCTGGGAGTCGAAGTCGTTTTCGTTCGACGACGTCTCGGCCGAGCGCGTCTTCGAGAACTTCCGGGCGCTCGTCGACGAGCGACGGGAGTGATCGGGAGGCTGCGGTCAGGAATCGAGATTCAGCAGTGAGCCGACAGCGTCGGCCACGTCGTCCATTGCGGCGTCGGCGCGGTCGACCTCGTCGGTGAGACTCAGGTACCCGTGAGCGAGCGACGGAGAGTGGCAGTGACGCGTCTCGACCCCGGCGGCTCGCAGTCGGTCGGCGTAGGCGCCCCCCTCCGACCGGAGCACGTCGTGGCCCGCGGTCGCGACCACCGCGGGCGGACAGCCCGCGAGCGAGTGGGCTCGCAGCGGGGCCGCGAGCGGGTCCTCGGCGTCGGCCGGCTTCGCGAGGTACTGCTCCCAGAACCACGCCACGTCCGAACGGGAGAGCAACGGCGCCTCCGCGTGGTCGCGGTACGAGGACCGCTCGAGGTCACGATCGAGCATCGGGTAACAGAGAAGCTGTACGGCGAGGGGCAGGTCCCGCTCGCGGGCCCGGAGCGCGAGCGCGGCGGCAAGCGCCCCTCCGGCGCTGGTTCCGGCCACGCCCAGGCGATCGGGGTCGACGCCGATCCGGTCGGCCTCGTCCCGGGTCCACTCGAGGGCGATCCAGGCGTCCTCGAGGGCGGCCGGAAACGGGTGCTCGGGCGCCAGCCGGTAGTCGACCGAGACCACTACGGCGCCGATCCGTGCCGCGAACTCCCGACAGAGGTCGTCGGCCGAATCGAGCGTGCCGAGGACCCAGCCGCCGCCGTGGCAGAAGATCAGCGCCGGGGGCGGGCTCCGCTCGGCCCGCGGACCGGGGCGATAGATCCGCACCGGAACGTCGCCGTCGGGTCCCTCGAGACGGCGGTCTCGAACCCGCTCGAGCGTCGGCCCGTCCCCCGCGGCGAAGACCTCGTCCTCGAGGCGTCGCGCCTCCGAGACGGACAGCTCGTGCCACGCGGGGAGGTCGGCCACCCGGCCGCTTTGAAGGAGTTCCGCGAGCTGGGGGTCGAGTTCCGCAGTCGCCTCGTCGTCCATACGCCGACTGAGTCCCGGAGGATAGTAGCGGTACCGCCGAGCCGTCGGATCGTGCGGTCACGACCGCGACTGCGGCGCGGTGCCGAAACCTTCCAGTGGACACTCCCCAACTGTCCGGCATGGACCCCGGCTTCGACCCGGATCGACCCGACGGCGCAGCCGACCCCCGCGAACGGGACGCGAACGACCCCCTCGCCGAGTTCCGGGAGCGGTTCGACGTCCCCGGCGAACTCTACCTGGACGGCAACTCGCTCGGCCCGGTCTCGGACGCCGCCGAGCGATCGCTCGAGCGCGCCCTCGAGGAGTGGCGCGAGCTCGGCATCGAGGCGTGGACCGAGGCCGAGCGCCCCTGGTTCCGGTACGGCGAGTCCCTCGGCGACGAGCTCGCGGCGCTGGTCGGCGCCGACGGCGAGGAGGTCGTCGTCGCCAACTCGACGACCGTCAACATCCACACGCTCGTCGGTACGTTTCTGGACGCGCGGGGAGATCGCCCGCCCGGAGTCCTGGTCAACGAACTCGACTTCCCGACCGACCACTACGCGATCCGGTCCCAGCTTCGCCAGCGCGGGCACGATCCGGACGACAACCTCCACGTCGTCGAGAGCCGGGACGGCCGAACGATCGCGGAGGAGGACGTCGTCGCGGCCCTAGAGGACCGCGAGGTCGGCATCGTGTTCATGCCCTCGGTGCTCTACCGGAGCGGGCAGCTGCTCGATATCGAGCGCATTACCGAGGCGGCCCACGAACAGGACGCGCTCGCGGGCTTCGATCTCGCACACTCGGTCGGCGTCGTTCCCCACCAGCTCTCCGCCCACGACGTCGACTTCGCGGTCTGGTGTAGCTACAAGTACCTCAACGCCGGCCCGGGGGCGATCGCCGGGCTCTACGTCGACGAACGTCACTTCGGCGAGACGCCGGGGCTCGCGGGCTGGTGGGGCCACGAGAAGGAGACGCAGTTCGAGCTCCGCGAGCGGTTCACGCCGGCGGATTCGGCGGGCGCGTGGCAGATCGGGACGGTTCCGGTGCTCGCCGCCGCCCCGCTTGCTGGCTCGCTCGAGCTCGTTCACGAGGCGGGTATCGATCGGATCCGGGAGAAGTCCCTCGCGCTGACGGGGACGCTCATCCGGCTCGTCGAGGAGACGCTCGCCGAGTACGGCTGTACGGTCGGGACGCCGCGGGCGTCGGAGGATCGAGGCGGCCACGTGGCGATCGAACACCCCGAGGCCGAACGAGTCAGCGAGGCGTTGCGCGAGCGCGGCGTCGTCGTCGACTTCCGCCCGCCGAACGTGATCCGTGTCTGTCCGGCGCCGCTGTACACCGGCTTCGTCGACGTCCACGAGTTCGTCGCCCAGCTCCGGAACGTCCTCGAGACGGGCGCCTACGAGGACGTCGATCCCGCCGAGAGCGTGAGCTAAGTGCCGACGACGTCCTCGTCGGTCGGCCCCTGACCGTCGAACTCCTCGACGAGCGCGTCGAGACGCTCGGGATCGTCTGCACCGGTGAGCCGTCGGGTCGCGGTCTCGCAGTCGGCGTCGACGCCGAGGTCCGCACAGGCCAGGTCGGCCGTCGCCTCGGCCATTCGCCGGTAGGTCGTCAGCTTCCCGCCGACGATCGTCGCGAAGTTGGCGACGTTCTCATCGGCGTGGTCGAGCAGGTGAAAACCCCGCGAGATGCCCCGCGCGTCGAGGGCCGCCTCCTCGGGTTCGTAGAGGGGACGGACACCCCACCACGTCCGCAGGTGGGCGGCGTCGGCGACCGCGGGCAGCATCTTCGCACACTCCTCGACGGAGCGCTCGACCTCCCAGTCGGCTCGCTCGTACTCCTCGGGGTCGTCGACGGGGACGCTGGTCGTCCCGAGGACGACCTCGTCGTCGTGGGGGACGATTATGTCGCCGTCGTCGGGATCCCGACAGCGGTTGAGAACCGGCTCGAGCCGGTCGTAGTCGACCGAGATCATCACGCCCCGCGTCGGGCGGAGGTCGACCGTCCCTCCGGCCAGTGCGGCGACGTCGCCGGCGTAGGGGCCGGCGGCGTTGACGACGTACGTCGGCTCGATCGTCTCGCCGACCTCGCCGCCGAGATCGACCTCGGTAACGCGGCCGTCCTTGCGGCGCATGTCGGTGACCGGTGCGTGGGTCAGAATCTCCGCGCCGTGTTCGCGGGCGTCGGCCGCGTTCGCCGCGACCAGCCGCGAGGGGAGGACGACGCCGTCGGGGACGCGCATCGCCCGCTCGACGTCGTCGCTCAGGTCGGAAATCTCGTCGCGTGCGGTATCGCCGTCGACGACCTCCGTCGGGATGCCGACCTCCTCACAGGCCTCGCGTTTCGTCTCGAAGTAGGCGGGGTCGTCCCCGTCCAGCTGGACGAAGAGCCCGCCCGTCTCCCTGACGCAAGCGCCTGCGATCTCGGCGAGCGTGCGGCTCTCCTCGAGACAGGCCCGGGCTTCGGGGCCGTCGGCCTCGGCGTACCGGGCGCCGCTGTGGAGCAGGCCGTGAGAGCGCCCCGAGGTACCCGCCGAGAGCCCGCCGCGCTCGGCGAGGGTGACGTCGACGCCCCGAAGCGCGAGGTCTCTGGCGATTCCAGTGCCGGTGGCGCCGCCGCCGACGACGAGGACGTCGGTTCGGTTGTTCATGTTCCGTCCCAGGGACCGCGGAGGGACATGCCTTTCACCTCACGCAGTAGGGCTCGAGGATTCCCACGGGAGGGGGCCGTCGTACCCCGGTGGAACGTACGGACAGAGCGGGTCGCTCGCGAGGGGGTCTCCGGTGTGGGCGTACGCCCGCGAGCGGCTCCCGCCGCAGATCGTCCGGTAGGGGCAGGCGCCGCACTTCCCCTCGAGGGCGTCCCGATCCCGGAGCTCGCGGAACAGGGGTGCCTCGCGGTACAGCTCGTGGACGGGCTGTTCACGGACTGAGCCGACCGACTGCGGGAGAAAGCCCGAGGGGTAGACCTCGCCCGTGTGGCTGACGAACGCGAAGCCGTCGCCCGCGATAACCCCGGTTCGGCCACCTTTGCTCCCGTCCCCGCCCGCGTCCGACGCCTCGTTCGCGCTGCGCTGGGCGACCACGCGACGGTAGTGGGGCGCCTCGGTGGTCTTGAGCCCGAACGGCTCCTCATCGGCGACGGCCGCGAGCCACCGCATCACGGCGTCGGCCTCGGCGGGGTCGATCGCCTCGAGGACCCGCCCGCGACCGATCGGGACCAGGAAGAACACGCTCCACAGGACGGCGCCGAGCTCGCTCACCAGCGAACGGATCGCGGGGAGTTCGCCGACGGTCTCCCGGCAGACGGTCGTGTTGACCTGGACGGGGATCCCGGCGTCTCGCGCGTCCTCGACGGCTCGGATCGTCTCGGCGAAACTGCCCGTCTCTCCGCGGAAGGCGTCGTGGCTCTCGGCGGCGGCCCCGTCGAGACTGACGGCGATCCGCTTGAGCCCCGCGTCGGCGAGGGCCTCGATCCGCTCGGTCGACAGCGAACGGGTTCCGCTTGGCGTCATCGTCATCCGTAGTCCCAGTCCGTCGCCGTAGGCCACCAGCTCCGCGATATCGTCCCGGACGAGCGGATCCCCGCCCGAGAGGACCACGAGCTGTCCCTCCCCGAACGCGGCCGCGTCCTCGAGCAGCCGTTTCCCCTCCGCGGTCGAGAGCTCGTCAGGGTGACGGTCGGGCTGGGCGTCGGCCCGGCAGTGGTCACAGGAGAGGCCGCAGGCCTGGGTGACCTCCCAGATGAGCACGACCGGTTGCTCGGACGTATCGACGTGGTACATCGGTTCGAAACTGGTCGCGGCGGGGACAAAACCGGACCTCGCGTTCTCGAGGCCCGGGAACGGGCGGGAAGATGTTCGCCACAACCGACTTCGGGGAGGCGTCGACTCGACGTCCGTATGGTCGAGAAGACGGTGCGCTCGAGGGTCGACGGCCAGTCTTTGGGGTCGAGCCCCCGCTGGGAGGTGTTCGTTCGAGACGAGGCGTCCGATCCGCTGACCTACGCGGGTAGCGTGGTCGCAGCTGACGGCGAGACGGCCCACGAGCACGCCTCGCGGCTGTTCGGCTGGTACGCCGTCGAGGTGTGGGTCTGTCCGGCAGACGACGTCGAGCGGTACTCGTCGCGAGAGAACGAACCCGATGACGGGAGTCGAGCTCCCGGAGACGGGACGGAGCCCCGCGTCTACGAGGAGACCGAGGGAACGCCTCGAGCGCGCGAGCGCTGATGCGGATTGCTGTAACGATTTACCGGCACAATCGCCGCCCAGGTCGCGGTTGCGCCGGAAATGACTTACAGTAAACCGTATGAACGACGGCGCGACTCAGCAACAGAACATGAACGGATAGATCAGCGCTACCCGGTCACTCTCCTCGAGTTCGGTCTCGAACCCCTCGAAGTGCTCGTTGAACCGCCCGTTGATACAGACGCGAGCGTAGGGACGGGTCTGGTCGCCCTCGGGGTTCTTCCGCCACGTTCCGGGGAGCTCGTCGGGAACCGGCGCCCAGCCCCTGGCCGTCGCGTCGGCTTCGGTCTCGGCGATGAGCAGCTCCTCGACGTCGTACTCCTCGAAGAACGCCTCGAGGAACTCCCGCAGGGTCGTCCCCTCGAAGGTGAACTCGAGGTCGTGGTCGCCGACGGCGTCTCGGACGTGGCCCGTACACCGAACGTCGACGGTCGTCGTTCGCGCCTGCTGGTCGACCGCAGCGGTCGTCTCCGTTGTCATACCCGAGACGACGGGCCGAGCAACCAAACGGATGGCTCCGAACATGTTCGTCGGTCCCGGAGCCGCATCGACCGCATCGGCCCTCGGTACGACGGTTTCCCGAATCGGTTGGCGATGACTATTTTTGGGGATCGGCGGAACTTCAGACAACATTTAGTAAGAAATAAACAGTATTTCAGCCTAGGCGAAGGAAGAAAAAGATTATGTGTCGTTGATTGCTGCGTTTGAGTGCAGACGATGTCCCTCCAAACAGACCACCTACCGCGTTCCGCCGACGACGGGCAAGACTCGAGCGCGGAGACGGTGTCGCTCGACGACGACGACGTCTTCCACATTCTCCAGACGAACCGCCGTCGTGACGCGATCCGCTACCTCCTCGAGCACGACGAACCGGTCAGGATGCGCGACGTCGCCGAGTACGTCGCCGCCATAGAAAACGACACGACCGTCGCGGAGCTGAACTCGACGGAGCGCCAGCGCGTCTACATCCCGCTGTACCAGTCCCACCTCCCGAAACTCGACTCGGAGGGGATCATCGAGTACAACAAGTCCCGCGGGATCGTCCGCCCGACCGAGACGCTCGAGCTGTTCCGCCCGTACCTCGAGTTGCCCGGCGCCGACGGCGAGGCCGACGCCAACACCGACGTCGGCGGCTGGCTCGAGCGCCGCGAGACCGTCCTCGCCGTCACGAGCGCGAGCCTGCTACTGTCCTCGGCGATCGGCGTCTACGCCGCCGTCAACGCCGCCGCGACGAGTTTCGCGCTCGCGGCCGTCATCGGCGCGATCGCGATCCCCGGACTGGCGGTCGGGACGATCGCCACCGCGGCGTTCGCGCTGCTGGTTGGGACGAACTACAAACCGTCGTTCGGTCCGTTCTCGGAGTAGGGACTCGAGAACGAAAGGGTGGTGTCTGTTACTCCGTTTCTGCTATTCGAGCCGTTCCCGTAACCGCGTCGACGTCGATCGCGACGAGTCCACGGTCGGTCTCGAGCGTAACCGTCCAGGTTCCGCTGGTCCGGTAGGGTTGTTCCCGAAGCGAGAGCTCGGCGTACCCCTCGTCGGTCGCCTTCGTGCGGGCGATGCGCTCGGCCGCCTCGGGCGCTTCGATCTCGATCTCGTCGGTGAGCCGAACGCTGACGACCGGAACGTCCGACAGCCGGACGACCCGCTCGGCGACGCTCCCGACCAGCACGCGGTCGAGTCCCGTCCGTCCCTGCGTTCCCATGACGACCATGTCGATCCCCGCCTCGTCGATGTAGTCGAGGATCTCCTCGTGGGGAACGCCGCTTTCGACCGCGGTCGTGACCGCGACTCCGTCGCGGACGGCTTCGGTCTCGACCCGTTCGACCGCTCGTCGTGCGCCCGCGGTTACGTCCGCCCGATCCTCGAGGGTACCGAGCGGCCCCTCGGGAACGACCGACAGCGCGTGGACCGTCGCGTCGAAGCGGTCCGCGATCGTCAGCGCGTGCGTGATCGCTCGTCGGGTCCCGTCGCTCCCGTCCGTCGGCACGAGGACGTTCTGGTACATCGGACCGAAGGTTAGCGTGGCGGGGATAAATAGCCCGTGCCGGCGGCCGGTAGTACCGACTCGTCCGTCGGCAGGCGTTATTTCCGGTAGCCGATTCACCGAACGTCTCGAACAGTGTGAACGCTTTTCATCGTACGCGAAGACGTTGTCGTGGAACATGGCAAATCTTGTCAATCACGTCGCGAAGACCGTCCGCCAGCATGGCGAGAACGCTGCGATCGGGTTCCAGGGGAGCGAGACGAGCTACGAGGAGTTTTGGGGTCAGACCGGCGCCTTCGCCGCCGCGCTCGAGGCACGCGGAATCGGCGAGGACGACCGGGTCGCGATCTACCTGCCGAACGTGCCGCCGTTCGTCATCGCCTTCCACGGCACGCTGCGGGCAGCCGGGGTCGTCGTCCCGATGAACCCCCAGTACAAGGCCCGCGAGATCGGTCACCTGCTCGCCGACAGCGGAGCGACGGTCGTCGTTACGCTGGCCGATCTCGTTCCGTTCGTCGAGGAGGTCCGCGACGAGACCGACGTCGAACACGTCGTCGCAGTCGGCGGCGAGGCAGACGGCGCGACGCCTTTCGAGGAGTTCCTCGAGCCCGGCACACCGGACGTCGTCGAGCGTGACGACGACGACGTCGCCGTCCAGCCCTACACCAGCGGGACGACGGGCCGTCCCAAGGGCGTCCAGCTCACCCACCGCAACCTCGAGTCCAACACCCGGATGGCCAACGAACTCATTCCGGAGGGGATCCGCCCGGACGACAAACAGCTCGGCGTCCTTCCGCTGTTCCATATCTACGGGATGACCGTCGTGATGAACGCGACGCTGTTCGGGGGCGGTACCTACTACGCGGTGCCGGAGTGGGACGCCCAGGAGGCCGTCTCGATCGTCGAGGACCAGGAGCTGACGCTGATGCACGGCGTGCCGGCGATGTACAACGACGTCATCAACCAGCCCGACGCCGAGTCGTTCGATCTCTCCTCGCTGCGGCTCTGTGGTGTCGGCGGCTCGGGCATCCCCGTCGAAGTCCTCCGTCGGTTCGAAGAGCTGTACGACGTGCAGCTCTACGAGGGGTACGGACTGACCGAGACCAGCCCGATTACCCACTTCAACAGTCCCGTCGACGGGCGACGCGTCGGCAGTATCGGGCGGACCGTTCCTAGGGTAGAGGCTCGAGTCGTCGACGGGAACTTCGAGGAACTCGCCCCGATCGCCGAGGGGCCCGTCGACGAAGCGAAGACGGATATCGACGAGATCGCCGGCGAAATCGTCGTCTCCGGGCCGAACGTGATGAAGGGCTACTACGGCCTCCCCGAGGCCGACGAGAGGGCGTTCACCGAAAGCGACGGCAAGCGGTGGTTCCACACGGGCGATCTCGGCTACCGCGACGAGGACGACTTCTTCTACGTCGTCGACCGCGAGAAACACATGATCGTCACGGGCGGCTACAACGTCTACCCGCGGGAGGTCGAAGAGTTGCTGTTCGAGCACGAGGCGGTCGCCGACGCCGCGGTCGTCGGGATTCCAGACGAGCGCCGCGGCGAGACTGTGAAGGCGTACGTCGTCCCCGTTCCCGATGCCGACGTCGAACCCGACGGGATCAGGGAGTACTGTCTGACGAACCTCGCGGAGTACAAACACCCTCGCGAAGTCGAGTTCGTCGAGGAACTTCCCCGGACGACCACCGGGAAGGTCCAGAAGTTCAAGCTCCGCGAGCGCGAGGAGGACGCCGCGGAGTAGCGGCCCGAGGAACGGGGTTCGGGCCACGAGACGCCGGGCGAGGTCGGGAGACGAAATCGTCACCCGCGTGCGCCCCGGTGGGGCGTGATATCACGGTTCTCAAAAATCCTTTACTTTAGCATTACGTACCTAAGACGTCGCCTTTCCTGCGGGTGGGCGCGAGGTGCAAATGACGAACACAAGAGATGTACTCCTATTCGGACTGTTAGCTGTCGTGTGGGGATCTGGATTTACCGCGATCGAGGTCGGACTGGACTCGTTGCCGCCGCTCCTGTTCGCGGCGTTTCGTTTCGATACCGCTGCGCTGATTTTCTTCGCGCTCGTCGTCGCGAGCGGTGCCCGGTTGCGCCCGGGGAGCCGTGACGACATCTGGCTGGTCCTGACGACCGGGGTTTTCCTGATCGGAGCCCACTTCGCCCTGCTGTTTCTCGGACAGCGCTACGTCTCGAGCAGCGTCGCGGCGATCGTGCTGAGCTTCGCGCCGATCGTCACCCCCGCAATCGCGCTCGCGGTCCTTCCGTTCCACCGGATTCGAGCGACGGACGGTCTCGGCTTGCTCGTCGGATTCGTCGGCGTCGCCGCCATCGCCGTCGCGGGTGGGTCCCTCGGCGGTCGATTCGCGGGCATCGCGCTCCTGTTCGGCGCGGCCGTCACGTTCGCGTTCGGCTCCGTGCTTACCCAGCGATTCTCCCGGACCCTCCCGCTGGTCTCGCTGCAGGCCTGGTCGATGCTCGTCGGCGCGGCGATCCTTCACGCCGCCAGCATCGTCCACCCGGCGGAGGCGCTCTCGGGAGTCGACTGGAACGGCGGGGCGCTCGCGGCGATCGCCTACCTCGGCGTCGTCTCCACCGTCGGCGGCTTCCTGCTGTACTTCGCGCTGCTCGAGGGCGTCGGGCCGACCAACGCGAGCCTCGTCAGCTACGCGACCCCAATCGTTGCGGCGGTGTTCGGCGCGGCGATGCTGGCCGAACCGATCACGGCCGCGATGGTGGTCGGCTTCGGGCTCATCGCCGTCGGGTTCGCGCTCTGTCAGGTTCGGCCCCTCTGGCGGCTCGTTCGCGGCCTTCGGGGCTCGCGACGGGTCCCCGCCGAGGGCGGCACGGTTCGGGTGCGCGGCAACGAGTACGTCCTCGAGGAGCCGACCCTCGAGCGCTCCCGTGTCAGCATGGGTCAGGGGTACGGTCCCTCCAACGGCCGGAACGGAACCGCCCAACCGGTAGCTGACGACTGAGCTGCTCGTATCGAAAACGAACGCGAATCGTCCGGTCGCCTTCTCTGGGTCCATCCGATCGTGGGGAGGTACCGGCGGATCGGGCCTGACGCCCGACTCCCTCGCCGTCGAGGCGAGTTCCAGTCACTCCGCCTCGAGATG
This sequence comes from Natronococcus roseus, assembly GCF_043677095.1. Lineage (NCBI taxonomy): Archaea > Methanobacteriati > Methanobacteriota > Halobacteria > Halobacteriales > Natrialbaceae > Natronococcus > Natronococcus roseus. The sequence continues at coordinate 125,643 of NZ_JBHLJR010000006.1, read as the reverse complement.
ACACACGTCCGCCGACGGGTCCGAGGTCGTCGACCGACACCGCGCGAACCACGTCCTCGTCTCGTCGTACGCCAACAGGTCGGCGACAGCGGCGTAACAGTCGATCGCTCGATCGTCTTCGCGGTCGTCCGGCCGTTCACCGTCGTCGGCGTCCCTGGCCGACTCCGTCTCGAACACCTGGATCGACGCCGTTTCGTGGCCGTCGAATCGAACGTCGACGCGGTACCGTCCCGGTTCGGCCGGCCAGCCGCAGTCGACGTCCGCCCCCGGGACGACTCCCGCTTCGTCGTCGTACGCCGCGACCGTCTCGGTCGTCGAGAAGACACGCTCGTCGTCCCGGTAAACGTCGACGTGAGCGGTTCGCTCGCGCTGGGTCTGGTTCGTGAGGATGATTCGGCCGAGATGGACATCCTCGCCCCGGTTACCGAGGGCGGCGACACAGACCGCGGCGCCACCGATCGACGCCGAACTGAGCGAAGCGAGGACGCCCCGTCGATGCATAGCTGACGAGTCTCCCATCGGAGTAAGTATCTTCGGGCCCACGATCACCGTCGTGTTCGTCGGCGGTCCGTGGCGGCGGTCGGACGGCCCCGGTCAGCCACGTTTCGCGGCTGTGTATTCGCTCGGCCTCGCTGCGCTCGAGCGAGGCCAGTTTTCCCCGATCGGTAAGGAAAGGGAGAGGGAACTGAGCTGACCGCTGAGTTCGAACGGCAGGTGCAGCCGCCGGCTGTCCCTGGGGCTGGACCCGCTAGCGCTACTGGCTTTCAGCCCGATTTTTCCCGGGTGTCCCGCCCCCGACGGGAGAGAGCGTCGAGACGCGAGCGTTCTCCTTGATCTCGATCCCGCCGTCGGGAACCGAAAGCGGGAGCAGCGGGAGGTGGGAACTGACCTGGACGGTCGGGTGAGACCCTCCGCGGGCGAGCAGCTCGTTGTTCGGCTGGAGGAGCAGCGGCTCCTCGAGGTCGGTGAGGAACTCGTTGTGCTGGAGGACGTACCGGCCGCCCTCGAGGGACCACCAGCCGTACTCGTCGTCGGGGTCGCGCCGGCTGGTTTCGACCGGCTCGAGGTCGGCGTCTGCCAGTTCGTCGCCGCCGAAGTCGAGGCTTCCCGGGGCGGCGACCTCGTAGATCGCGCTCACCGTCAGGTCGATCCCGCGGTCGTGGACTTGTACCGGTTCGTACACGAGGTTGTCGACGGCGTCGGCGATCGGGTGGTCGTCGCTCATATCGGTCGAACCGACGGTCCCGAGCGGCAAAAAATGTGCCGCCCGGAGAGAGCGAAACGGTATCGTACCGTCGGTCGGAACGGCGACGCATGGACGTTAATCGGCAGCGACTCCGCAGGGATATCGAGGAGAACGCCGCGTTCGGCGCGACCGACGCCGAGAGTGGACGGGGCCGGACCGTTCTCGCGGGAACCGAGGCCAACCGGGAGGCACGGGATCGGTTCGTCGACCGCTGTACGGACGCGGGACTCGAGGTCTCGGTCGACGCCGTCGGCAACGTTGCTGCGACCTGGTTTCCCGAGAACGCCGATCCCGAGGCTGCCCCGGTCGCAACGGGCAGCCACCTCGACTCGGTCCCCGAGGGCGGGATCTTCGACGGACCGCTGGGCGTCTACGGCGCGCTCGAGGCCGTCCGGACGCTACAGGAGAGCGATCTCGAACGGAGTCTCGAGCGTCCGGTTACGGTCGTCTCGTTCACCGAGGAGGAGGGGACCCGCTTCGGCGGGGGGATGTTCGGCTCGTCGGTCGCCACGGGTCGCCGGAGCGTCGACGACGCGCTCGCCGCGACCGACGGCGACGGGATCGCCGTCGAGGACGCCCTCGAGTCGATCGGCTACCGGGGCGAGGGCATCCTCGACGCGGGCGCATGGGACGCCTTCCTCGAGTTGCACGTCGAGCAGGACACCCGCCTCGAGGAGCGGGGGGTTCCGGTCGGAATCGTGACGACGATCACCGGGATCGCCCACGCGACCGCCGAGTTCGTCGGCGAGGCGAACCACGCCGGAGCGACGGGGATGGACGAGCGAACGGACGCCCTCGCGGCGGCCAGCGAGTTCGTGCTCGACCTCGAGACCAGGGGCCGCGAGCACGCCGCGGCCGGCGAGGGGACGGCCGTCGCGACCGTCGGCAAGAGCCGGGTTCACCCGAACGCGACGAACGTCGTTCCCGGCAGGGTCGAACTCGGCGTCGACGTACGGGACGTCGAGTACGACACGATGGAGGCGATCCTCGAGACCGCGACGACGAGCCTCGAGCGACTCGAGGCCGAACGTAGCGTCGAGACGGGTTTCGAACGCGAGATCGACGTCGAGCCGGCGCCGATGGACCGTCGGTGTCGGAACGCCCTCGAGCGGGCTGGCGCCGAGGCGGGGATCGACACCCTCGAGCTGCACTCGGGGGCGGCCCACGACGCGATGCGGGTCTCGCGAGTGACCGACGCGGGGATGCTGTTTGCACCCTCCGAGGACGGGCTCTCGCACACGCCGCTCGAGTGGACCGACTGGGAGGACTGTGCGACGGCGACGCGGGTACTTGCGGGAGCGCTCGCGAACCTCGCGGTCGCCGACGAGAGCTAACCGGTTCCCCGAACGCTTTGGTAGACCCTCCCGCAAGGGGAGGTATGACCGACGTTCTCAGCGAGGAGATGGCGAGGTTCGTTCGCGCGGTCGGCCCCGAGCCCGACGAGACCCTGCGCGAGATGGACGAGTACGCCGACTCGGCTGGCTTCCCCCACGTCGGACCCGAGGTGGGCGGCTTCCTGCGTTTTCTCGCCCGCGTTGTCGGCGCCGAGCGGGTCTTCGAGTTCGGCTCGGGCTACGGCTACTCGGCGTACTGGTTCGCGGACGCACTCTCGGAGACGGGCGAGGTTGTCCTCACCGAGGTCGACGAGGACGAACTCGAGCTGGCCCGCGAGTACATGGCCGCGGGCGGCTACGACGACCGCGCGCGCTACGAGCTCGGCGACGCTCTCGAGACGATCGAGGAGTACGCGGGACCGTTCGACGTCGCGCTGATCGACCACCAGAAACACCGCTACGTCGACGCTTTCGAGGCGATCCGGCCGAAGATTCCCGTCGGCGGGGTCGTCGTCGCGGACAACGCGATCACCGCGGGGCCGATCGAGTTCGAGACGCTGCTCGAGGTCGTCGAAACGAACGACGAGAGCGGAGAGTGGACGATCCCCGAATCGGCCAACGACCACACCCGCGGCATCGCGGCCTACCTCGAGCGTGTGACCGGCGACCAAGCTTTCGAGACCGTCGTCCTTCCGCTAGGCGAGGGGATCGCCGTCAGCTACCGCGTGGAGTAGTCGGGGGCCTCGCCCTCGAGGGCCTGCTCGTCGGCGACGTCCGCGCCCGAGCTCGCGTACTCCCGGAAGCCGAGAAAGACCGTCGTCGAGCAGGGCAACAGCAGCGAGGCCCAGGTCAGCGCCGACAGCGAGTGGACGCCCGCCGTCGTCGACCCGGGTGCGGCTCCCGCGATCGTCTCGAGGCCGACGAGGTGCAGTCCCGCGACGCCGAGGAAGGCGATCCAGAGCCCGAGCGAGAGCCGGGCCAGCGTCGGGCGCGAGACCCGGTTGGCGTACAGCGCCACGCAGTAGACGCCGCCGACCGCCAGCGCGGTTGCACCCACGGTCATCGCGGGACCCACGCCCGCGGCGGTCGCCGCGCCGGCACCGGCGAAGAGGGCGAACGAGACGGCGAGCAAGCGCCGATCGGACTGAGGAACTGTCGGAACCACGTCGAACACCGTTTCCTGGGAGCAACACTCGACCGTACAAATACCTGTTGGCTGCCTCCGTGCGGCGTGGATTCGTCCCGCAGCGAGCGAAATGCGGCGAACGTGAGGAGCGAGCGTCACGCCGCTCGACGTCGGCTTCGAATCGCCGAGTAGGACGACTGCGACGAACCGAGTTCGAGTTAGTACTGGGCACGGCTTTACAATATCCAAAACCCGCGGGGCCCAACCAAAGGGTCTCCAGATAACCCAAAATAATGGGAAAATGGCAAGTCGATCACCTCGAATTATGTGCGATACAAAATTTTTAATCCGATCGAGGCTCGACGTTCGAGTATGAAGCGTACCCGTATCAACTCGGACGACCAGTACGGTGTCGACTACTACCTACCGGGGACGCCCACGGCGTTCGAAACTCCGGACAACCTGATTGGAACCCTCGAGCGGCTGTTCCGTCCGCGTGGACGGATCGGTGCAGAGCGAGAGCGCGAGCGGACGAACCGCTAACACTCGGAGTCCCCGTCCCGCCGCGTCGCGGCTCGAACGACGTTTTCGGCGAGTGCCGCGAGGGTTACCGGACCGACGCCGCCGGGAACGGGCGTGATCGCGCTCGCTCTTTCTGACGCGCTCTCGAACGCCACGTCGCCGACGACCCCGTCGTCTCCACCCGGTTTTCTATTCGCGCTGACGTCGACGACGACGGCACCGCTCGAGAACATGGCGCCGTCGACCACCCCCGGTGTGCCGGCCGCGGTGACGACGATATCGGCTCGGCGCGTGTGCGCGGCGAGGTCGGCCGTCCGCGAGTGGCAGACCGTGATAGTCGCGTTGCCGCACGAACGCTTCTGCAGCAGCCGGTTCGCCAGCGGCTTGCCGATCACGTCGGACCGACCGATGATGACGACGTCGGCTCCCGAAACCGGGACGTCGTACGCCGAGAGCAGCCGACACACCGCGGCCGTCGTCGCCGGAACGAATCGCGGCTCGCCGGCGACGAGCCGTCCCACGTTCTCGAGGTGAAGACAGTCGACGTCCTTCGTCGGCTCGAGTCGCTGCCTGACCCCCGTCAGCGAAACGCCGTCGGGCAGGGGAACCTGGACGAAGACGGCGTCGACGGCCGAGGTTTCGCCCAGTCGTTGGATCTCCCGGTACAGCCGCTCGGCGGGCGCGCTGGGCTCGAGCCGAACATCGCGGGTGGCGATTCCGACGTCGGCGCAGGTCTCGTGTTTTAGCTCCACGAATCGCTCGTCGGCCGGATCGTCGCTCATCAGGACCGTCGCGAGCGTCGGCGTCGTCCCCCTCTCCCGGAGCGTGTTGACCCGGTCGGCGACGCGCTCGCGGATCGGCGCCGCGACCGGCTCGCCGCGAAGCAGTTCCGGTGACACACTCGTGGTTCGTCGACCGGCGCCTTGTAGGGTTCGCCGCCCTCGAGTCGACGGTCCGAAACCGGAACGGTTGGAAAGCATTTGGTCCTCCCGTTCGAGTATCCGACCATGGCATACGAGTACACGGGTGATGCCGCCGCGCGTCTCCTCGAGACGTACGACACCGACGCCGCCACCGGGCCGGAGTCGTCGGCGCCGTTCCCACAGGACCGCAGGCGGCCGGAGCTGAACCTGCTCAGGCGGCTCCTGTTTCCCGGCTGCTGGAACGCCCGGAAGCTGCTCGAGGACGAGTCGGCGGTTCGAAACACGCTCACGGAGCTGGGATCACACTACGAGTCGGGGATCCGAGCCTACTCCGGGTCGGATCCGGCCGGGACGACGACCGACGTCCTCGACCGCCTCCCGGAGCTTCGCCGAACCCTCGAGAAGGACGTCGAGGCCGCCTACAAGGGCGATCCGGCCGCGCGGTCGGTCGTCGAGATCGTCCGTTCCTACCCCGGGCTGCAGGCGATCATGGTCCAGCGGGTCGCCCACTGTATCTACGACACTGGCGTTCCCGAGTACGCGAGGGAACTCACGGAGTACGCCAAGACGGTGACGGGGATCGACATCCATCCGGGGGCACGGATCGGCGACCACTTCTTCATCGACCACGGCACCGGCGTGGTCATCGGCGAAACCGCGACGATCGGCGACTGGGTCCGGCTCTACCAGGACGTCACCCTGGGGGCGCTCCACTTCGAGGAGGAGGAAGACGACGAGAAGGCCCTCAAGAAGGGGTACAAGCGCCACCCCGACATCGGCGACAACGTCGTGATCGGGGCCGGAACGAAGGTGCTGGGCGCGATCACCGTCGGCGATCACGTCAGCATCGGCGCCAACTCCTGGGTGACCGAGGACATCCCGGATCACACGAGCGTGTTCGTCTCCGAACACCCCGAACAGGAGCGAAAACGAAACGGGTAGTCAGCGGTGCTTCTCGAGCGTCTCGGCTCGCCAGGACTCGAGGTCGGGTACCTGGTTGAACGCGTAGATGTGAACGCCTCGGATGTCGTACCGGGGGTCGGTCGCGTACGGTGCGAGCCCCTCGAGCAACGTGTCGGGCGAGTAGGTCCCCCTGGAGCCGACGAGCTGGCGGACGAAGCCGACGATCCCGCTGGTCTTTTTGAGAAAGCGGACGGAGTCGCCGACGCCGACCTTCTTCGAGATGCCGAGCAGCCGCTGGTATTTCATCACGCCTGGAACGCCGACCTCGACGGGAAGCTCGACGCCGCGGTCGCGGATCTCCTCGATCCACTCGATGACCGCATCGGGATCGTAACACAGCTGCGTGACGATGTAGGTCGCGTAGGGCTCCTTCTCGGCCATCGACTCGGCCAGCGTCTCCTCGTCGATGAAGGCGTGGCCCTCCGGATACCCCGTGATCCCGACCTCCGCGAACGAGTAGGGGACCTCCTCGAGGGCGACCAGCAGCTCCAGTGCGGACTCGAACTCGCCGGCCGGCTCCTCGCGATCCCCGCCGGGGACGAAGATATCCGTCACCCCGGCCTCGGTGAGTCGACGGGCGATCTCCTCGAGGTGGTCTCGATCCTCGACGTAGCGGGCCGCGACGTGAGGGACGATCTCGTAGCCGCGCTCGCTGGCCCGCTCGCTCCACTCGATCGTCGCCTCGAGACCCAGGGTTGGGGAGGTGGTGATAGCGATCTCCGAGCCTTCGGGAAGGTGACCGAGCTGTTCGTCGATGCTCTCGAACGGCATCAGCTCGAAACGAGGCTCCTCGAGGAGTTCGACCATCCCCTCGGCAGTCGGGACGGACTGAATCTCTCCGGACACTATTCGGAAGCCTCCTCGCGAGCGCTCAGTTTCGCCTGTTCGCGCGCGCTCGGGTTGACCGAGGGCTTGAACGGAACCTCGGAGACCTTGGCGTACACCGGCTCGCCGGGCTCCTCGGCGTACTCGTCGGGGAGATGAACCTGGAACTCCGTCTCGATGTCGCCGTCGTACACCTCCCTGACGTCGCCGTCGAGCTTCTCGGCGGGGACGAACCCGAGCGCGAGGTTCGTCTCGAGTTCGGGGTTGTACCACGGTGAGGTGACGTAGCCACACTCATCGCCCGTCTCGGGATCGGAGATGAGCCAGAAGTCGGGCGCGTAGTCCCGGATCGGCTCGCCGGCCAGCTTCAGCCCGACCATCTTGTGGACGAACGGGTACTCGCCGTCCTCGATCAGTTCCTGCTGGCGCTCGAGTTCCTCCTTGCCGACGTAGTCGGCCGTCTTGTCCTCGGGGACCTGGTAGGCGAGGTTGACCTGGAACGGCGACGTCTCGTGGTCCATATCCTGGCCCCACGAGAGGATGCCAGCGGCGATGCGACGGTGGTGGGCCGGGGCGACCTGCATCCCGCCGTGGTCGACGACGGCCTCGTAGACGGGATCCCAGACGGCCTCGGCGTATTTCGTCGCGTCGCGGACGTAGATCTCGAACCCCTTCTCGCCGGAGAAGCCGGTCTGGCTCACCAGCACCGAGACGCCGTTGATTTCGGCCTCCATCAGCCCGTAGTAGGGAATTTCTTTGACCTCCTCGCCGACGACATCGACCATCACGTCGACCGACTTCGGTCCCTGAACCTGCATCGGCGCGACGTCGATCTCGTCGATCTCGACGTCGAAGTTCTTCCCGACGTTGACCCCCTGGAGCCACTGCATCAGCGTCGAATCGGAGATCGAGAACCAGAACTCGTCCTCGGCCGGGCGCAACAGGACGGGATCGTTCAGAATGCCGCCGTCCTCGTTACAGAGGATGACGTACTTCCCGTGCATCGGCTCGATCTCGGTCGCGTCCCGCGTGATGACGTAGTTCGTGAGCGCCTCCGCATCGGGTCCCTTGACACGAATCTGGCGTTCGACCGCGACGTCCCACAGGGTTACGTGGTTGACGAGCGCGTCGTACTCCTCCATCATCCCCCCTTCTTCGGGTTTCAGCATCCCGCGTGGGTGGTAGATCCGGTTGTAGACCGTTGCTCGCCAGGCGCCGTTCTCGACGAAAGACTTGTGGAAGAACGGCGACTTCCGGACGCGCGTCGAGACGAGCATCTCGATCCCCGGGTCGCCGGACTGGCGGAGGTTCCGGGGGAGGGTTCGATCGGACTGGTCGACTGTCGGGTAGTTCGGGTGGCTCTCGGTCCGTCCTGCTTCCTTGTCAGACATTACCATATACGTGTCTTCGGGAGCACATAAATGTGGGAGTTGAGGCCGGAAACGGGCGCTCTGGAAACTCTACGTTACAGCGTTCCGGACTGTTGTGGTTCGCCCTCGAGGAACGGCCCTCATCCCGACCGAGACTCCGACCGACGCCGGATCAGCCTCCAGCGCCGGACTCGAGCGACCTATCGACGGGAGCCGCGTCTTTTTGTCGCTTCGGCGAGACCAGTACGCTATGGTTCCGTTCACGGGTGGCGTTCCGCACTGTAACCGCTGCGGGTGCGAACTCGAGGGGGACGAGGAAGGCTGTCCTCGATGTGGGTTCAACCCCCGGCAGATGGGGTTGCGCGTCTCGATGGGGTTCCTGTTGATCGTCGTCTGTTCGATGACGGCGATCGTGCTCTCGATCCCCGTCTGGACCGGGCTTGCACCGATTCTAACCGGACTCGCGGCCGTCTCGTTCGGACTCGCCGTGGTAACGTTTTTCGTCTCGTTTCTCGCTACCCCGTCCCGGCTCGGATTCCTGTTCACTCGATTCTGACAGCCACGCCAGCGGTCGCGAGAGCTGTAGGTCGAAAGGACTATCAGACGGTGTGATCCTCTGACAACTACACGGATAGTTACCAAAGCTATATACCTGACAGCAGGGAATCGGTATAATGGGATTGGTAGTACATGTCACTCGAGACGTGTTCGCACGGTAGCGCCCTGACGGCGGCTCGAGCAATCGGAGTCGGCAGGTCGGATCGAGCGGTTCGATCGGAGTGTCACGAACTACCGCTTCGAACGGGCTCGGCGTGCGGTTTCGGGCAGCACAACTACGGCAGCACGAACACTGAGGGAAACTATGGCAGACGAAGATAAGCGCGGAATACAGGAAAATCTCTTCCACGCGGAGACGGACCGAGAACCGGGCGACAGGAACTGGCAGGGGTTCGGATTCGACATCAACCCGCCGGTCTTCCTCATCGCAGGTGGGTTGATCGTCCTCTTTATCGTCCTCTCGCTCGTGTTCCCGGACCAGGCGGGGACCGTGTACCAGGACACCCGAGTCGCGGTTTCGGATTATTTCGACTGGCTGTTCATCCTGGCGGCGAACACCTTCATCATCTTCATGGTCTATCTCGCCATCAGCAAGTACGGCTCGATCCGGCTTGGCGGGGTCGACGGCGAAAAGGAGTTCAGCGACATCTCCTGGGTCGCGATGCTGTTCAGCGCGGGGATGGGGATCGGCCTCATGTTCTTCGGCGTTGCCGAACCGGTGTTTCACCTCTTCGACCCGCATCTCGGTGCGGAGGCGGGGACCGAGGGTGCCGGCGAAGTAGCGCTTGCGGTGTCGCTGTTCCACTGGGGGTTTCACCCGTGGGCGATCTACGCGCTGGTCGCGCTCGGACTCGCCTTCTTCTCGTTCAACCGCGGGCTCCCGCTGACCTTTCGGTCGGTGTTCTACCCCGTTCTCGGCGACCGAATCTACGGCTGGCCCGGACACCTCATCGACATCTTCACCATCTTCGCGACGCTGTTCGGTCTCGTCACCTCGCTGGGGCTGGGGGCGTTACAGATCAACGCCGGGCTGACGTTCGTCGGCGACGAGGTCGGAGCGTTTCCGGCCATCCCCGACTCGGTCTGGGTTGCCGTCGCCATCGTTGGGGTCGTTACCGGCCTGGCGATCATCTCGGTCTACCTCGGTCTCGACAAGGGGATCCGACGGCTCAGCAATCTGAACCTCACGCTGATGGTGCTCCTGCTCGGATCGGTGTTCGTCCTCGGACCGACGCTGTTTATCCTCGGCGCGCTCCCGCAGGCGATCGGGGGCTACCTCGGGAACTTCTTCGAGCTCTCGTTCTTCGGGAACACCTTCGACAACCACTACTTCCAGGGCTCGGAGTTCTACGGTCCGGGCGGCGAGGGCGAAGGTAACTTCCTCGTCGACTGGACGGTGTTCTACTGGGCCTGGTGGATCTCCTGGTCGCCGTTCGTCGGAATGTTCATCGCACGAATCTCGAAGGGACGGTCGATCCGGGAGTTCGTCGGTGGCGTGCTCCTGATCCCCGTCATCTTCTCGTTTGCCTGGTTCTCGGCGATGGGCGGAACCGCCCTGAACTTCGAGCTGAGCGAGGCGACCGAGGGCGCGATCAGCGGCCCGGTCTTCGAGGTCGGCGAGGAGCTCGCGATGTTCGCAATGTTCGACCTGATGCCGGGCACGCTGATCCTGTCGGTGCTCGCGATCATCCTCGTCACGACGTTCTTCGTGACTTCCTCGGACTCCGGGTCGCTCGTCCTCGAGCACCTGAGCACCGGCGGGAAACACGAGACTCCGCCGGCCGGCCGGGTTTTCTGGGCCGCCTCGGAGGGGCTGGTCGCCTCGGCACTGCTGATCGCCGGCGGCGACGCCGCGGTCGAGGCGTTGCAGGCGGCTGCCATCGCTAGCGGACTTCCGTTTACGTTCATCCTGCTGTTCATGATGTACGCCGTTCTGGTCGGTCTCAGACGGGAGTACAGGACCCTCCAGTCCGACGAGTTCGCCGAGCTGATAGACGACCTCGAGGAGGACGACGAGATCGTCGTTACGAGCCAGACTGGCGACCTCGTTACGCACGTCAGAACCAGGGACGGAACCGTCGTCGACGTCGGCGACGACTGAGACGGACTGCCGTAACGGGTTACCGGTGCAACCGAAGACGGCCGGGTTGCACCGGAAACGACGTACAAGAGACCGGACGACGACCTCGAGGTCGTCTCAGGAGCGGATGACGGTGACCGGCTGCGGACACAGCTGAACGACCTTCTCGACGTTGGTGCCGAGGTACTTCTCGAGGGTCCCTCGACCGCGTTCGGCCATGACGACGGTATCGATCTCGGCCGTCTCGACGTACTCGAGGATCTGCTGTGCGACCTTGCCGGATTCGACCACGCCGACGCCGTCGAGTCCTCGCTCCTCGGCCCGATCGACGACCTCGCCGACAATCTCCTCGCCGTACTGGCGGTACTCCTCGAGCCCTTCCTCGCTCGCGCCGATGCTGAGGATGTACGACGCCTTCGTCTCGACGACGTAGATCACGTGGACCTCGGCGCCGAACGTCTCCGCGAGATCCAGTCCGTGGTCGATCGCTGCAGCCGCTTTCCGGCTTCCGTCCGTCGCGATCAGTATCCTGTCGAACATCCTCCTACAGCCGTCCTTTCGAAGGACTCGCGCAAATAGTTTGGGTCGAGAGCGGGAACGGAGAGGCGTGGCAAGCGATGGGCGACTCACTCGAGGTTGATCTCGCGAAGGTAGATCGAGAACGCCACGAACGTCAGCAGCGTTCCGGCAATGAAGTGTCGACCCGCCAGCAACAACAGCAGACTCGCGACTGCCAGCACCACCGCGAGGATCGTTGCGGCGATCGCGACGAATCTGGACATACCGAGGCCACTGTCCGGACGCGACTTATGCGTGTCGTCAGTCCGAGACGTCCCGCCACTCGGCGACGAGACCGATTCCGCCCAGGGCCGCGCCGGCGGCGCCGAGGAGGATCTCGAGGAGTTCGCCGGCGAGGAGCCCGCTACCCAACAGGAGGAGGCCGCCGCCGAGCAGGAACAGTCGCAGGTAGGTCCGCGGAGTCCAGCGCATGCGTTCGGAGTCGCTTCGGTCGGAAACGGCTCAAAGCTGACGGTTCGAGGACGAGAGGTCGCGAGACGCGTCGGCATCGGTCAATACCTGCGAGAGCCACGCGTCGCTGACGCGACGGTGGCTCTCGCCCCATCGAGGGAGCTCGAAGGACAAACTCACGCAGTACCTCAGAGCGTTTCAGCTACGGCGGGAACTACACAGAAAACCAGGGAGAGATCGCTCAAACACGCTATCCGAGCTACGCTCTGAAATCAACAATGTGCTACGTAAGAGCGAACTACGAACTCCCTCGTGGTTCGCTCCAAGATCGGAAAAGTATCAACGATTGCCACAGACCGTGAGCGCCTACGTGCGGACTCTCTCAGACCGGCTGGGGACCCCCTCGAACTTCTCAGGGAGTGGGAACTACGGAGACGGTTTAGAACGATGCTGCCCCATTCCCGAATATCATGGCGACCGCTAACGACCCGCCGCAACCGTTCGCAGAGATCGAGCTTCCGGACGGGACCGATCCGATCGAGAAGGGCATCATTAGACGGGTACGGACGAATAACGAGGGAACGGTCACGGTCGACGTCACCATCGACGGCCTCGGTGACGATCTGGCGGGGCGAATCATCGAGCAGCTCCGAGGAGCGGCGCTGACGCTCCCCGAGGCGGATCACGTTCGAATCCTCCCAGTAGACGACGATTCGGGTGTCGAACTGCCCGAGATGGATCACGTTATCGCCGTCGCCAGTGCGAAAGGTGGCGTCGGCAAGACGACCGTCTCGGTCGCGCTTGCACGAACGCTCGCTGCGAAGGGATTGGACGTGGGGCTGTTCGACGCAGACATCTACGGACCGAACGTCCCAACGCTGTTCCCGGAAACAGAGGGGCCGATCTTGACCAACGAGAACGGCCAGCCGGTCCCGCTGGAGACTGACGGTATCCAGTTTCTCAGCCCCGGCGACGCGGGCGGCGACCCCCCGACGGCCCGACGGGGGGCAATCGCTTACGGTGCCGTCGAGAACCTCTTGGCGCAGGGTGCCTGGGAGGACCGGGACGTCCTGTTGATCGACATGCCAGCGGGTTCGGACGACGTCGTGGGGGCCGCGCTCGAGCACGTCCCGGTCGACGGCGGAGTCTTCGTGACGACGCCGTTCGACGCCAGCGTCGAAGATACGCGGCGGACGCTCGAACTGTTCGAGGAGAACGGCATCTCGACGATCGCAGGGGTCGTGAACATGACCACTTTCGAGTGCGAGTGCTGTGGCGAGGAGAACGACCTCTTTGAGGGGGCCGTCGACATCGACGTGCCCGAGGTTCACGAGCTACCGTTCGACCACGACCTCCAGCACGGCCCTGGCAGCGAGCGAAGCCACGATGCGCTGGAGGGCCTTGGCGACGCCGTCGAGACGTTCCTCACGGACGTCCTCGACGATGTGCCCGAGGACGCGCTCGATCTCCGGGAGCTGCCCCTAGAGAGCCAGGTTAGCCAGCTGAGCACCGAACTCGCGCGTGCGGGCTCGGGAGCACGCGTCCGCGCTGTCGTTGACGATCCGTCTTTCGCCGCTGCGCAGGTTCGCGACGACGCAGCGGATCTGCTCGACGACGTCACTCACCGGCAGACGGGGACGACCGGCGCAATGCTCGAACTCCACCGGGCGTGAGTAATACTGCTGGACACATGTACGTGAATCGCCTCGGGGTCAAGCCCCACCCTCAAGGAGCGAACCGCGTCAGCGGTGAGCGAGTAGGGTGGGGTGGAAGTCACACACTGATCGCATCGCTGTCCTGCGATCAGGTCTGCACCGACTTTCAGTGGCTACGGTAATCGCGGCGACGATCACGCAGCGTTTTCCGGCCGCTCAAGAAGTCCGCTTTTCGCCCGCATTCGAGGTCGATCGGAGTGGATTCTGTCGGCACCCCAACGGGTCGACGACCAGTCCATCTCCTTCGCACCACGTACTCACCGTCACGTCTGTGGATTTGGGGGGCCGTTAATAAACCACCTGGATATGGTGGTGGTTGGGGCGGCCGTTCCAATTTCCCGGGAACGCAAACTGGATGTATAAGATTACGACCCCCAGTCTCTCGTGTAGACAATGCCAGTACACCAAACCGGTCACGAACTGACGGCCGAACAGTCCGGAACGTGGGGGTGGTATCATGTCTGATGCGGAGGATCCCGACGTTTCGGCCGATAGTGGTGACGGCGTCGAGATCGGCGGGCGGACGTTCTCGCGCCGCCAGGTCCTCGGCGCGAGTGCCGCCGGTGCAGCGGGTGCGGCAGGCGCCGGATTATTCGGGTTCCAACGGTTGACGGCGGACGAAGCGCAGGAACAGGATGGGATCAACCCGCTCGAGGAGTATCCCAACGAAGAGTGGGACCAAAAGTACCGCGACGTGTGGGACGTCGACGACACGTTCATGATGACGTGTACGCCCAACGACACCCACAACTGCTACCTCGAGGCCAACGTCAAGAACGGCGTCATCACGCGCCTCGGCCCGTCGATGAACTACGGCGAGGCGACGGACCTCCAGGGCAACCAGGCCTCCCAGCGGTGGGATCCCCGGATCTGCCAGAAGGGGCTGGCGATGGTTGAGCGGTTCTACGGCGACATGCGCGTCAAGGAGCCGATGGTCCGCGAAGGCTTCAAGCAGTGGGTCGAGGACGGCTTCCCGCGGGACGACGACGGCTCGATGCCCGAAGAGTACGCCCAGCGGGGCGAGGACGACTGGGAGACCGTCGACTTCGACGAAGCGTACGACCTCGCCGCCGAGGCGATGATCGAGGTCGCCGAACACTACAGCGATATCGACCACGACGACCGCGACGGGCCCACCGGTACCGAGGCGCTTCTCGAACAGGACTACGACGAGCGGGTCGTCGAGGAGACGGGCGGCGTCGGAACGCAAGCGATGAAGCTTCGCGGCGGGATGCCCTTCCTCGGTATGATCCGCCTGCAGGGGATGTACCGCGTGGCCAACCAGATGGCGCTGGTCGACCACCACGTCCGCGACGTCGACGAGGACGACGCCGTCGGCGGCGTCGGTCTGGACAACTACTCGTGGCACACCGACCTGCCGCCGGGCCACACGATGGTCACGGGCCAGCAGACGGTCGACTTCGACCTCGCGAACGTCGAGTACGCCGACCAGATCGTGATGGCGGGGATGAACTGGATCTGTACGAAGATGGCCGACTCCCACTGGTTGACCGAGGCCCGTATGAAGGGCGCTGAGGTCACGGGCATCTTCACCGACTACAACGCCACCGCCTCGAAGTGCGACGAGGTCGTTACGGTACGGCCCGGCACTGACTCCGCGTTGTTCCTCGGTGCCGCGAGCGTCATCGTTCAGGACGGACTCTACGACGAGGAGTTCGTCCGATCGTACACCGACCTGCCGCTGCTCGTGCGAACGGAGGATAAGGAACTGCTTCGCGCCAGCGACGTAATCGACGACTACGAGCCTGCGGACCTCGAGAAGACCGAACTTGTCGAGGAGGACGACTACCCAAGTCAGGCGACGACTGACATCTGGGAGAACGTTCTCTCGGAGGACCTCCGGAACGAGTGGGGTGACTTCGTCGTGCGCGACGACGAAACCGGCGATCTCGTCCCCGTGACCCGAGACGAGATCGGCGACGACTTCGACGTTCCCGCCTCACTGGAGGGGACCTTCGAGGTCGAGACTACTGACGGCGAAACCGTCGAGGTCCGCACGGTCTTCGACCTGATCAGGGAACACCTCGAGGAGACCTACGACCCCGAATCGACGGCAGAGGTCACGGGCACGGCTCCCGAGGCGGTCGAGAACCTGGCCCGGAAGATGGCCGACAATCAGGAGCAGACGCTCCTTATCAAGGGAATGGGGCCGAACCACTACACCAATCAGGACCAGAAGGACCGCGCCGGATTCCTGTTGGCCTCGTTGACCAAGAACGTCGGCCGGTTCGGCGGGAACATCGGCAGTTACGCCGGTAACTACCGCGGAGCCCTGTTCAACGGTCGCCAGCAGTGGTCCTCCGAGGACCCCTTCGATATCGAACTCGATCCCGACGCGCACGCTCGAGAAGATACCCGGTACACGATGCAGTCTGCCCACTGGTACTCCCACGGCGACCGGCCGCTGAGGGTCGGCGACGAGTACTACATGGGCGACTCGCACATGCCCACGCCGACGAAATTCCTGTGGACCACCGGTTCGAACTCGATCCTCGGCAACGCGAAGGGATCCTACGACATCGTCGAGAACATGCTTCGGACGGGGGACATCGAGGCCCTGTTCACCAACGAGTGGTGGTTCACCAAGACCTGCGAGTACTCCGATATCGTCTTCCCCGCCGACTCGTGGGCCGAACACCACATGAACGACATCACGGCAAGCGTCACCAACCCGTTCGTGATGGCGATGAACACGACGGGCCTCGACGAGCGGATCTACAACACCCGCAACGACGCTGAGATCTTCAGGGGCGTCGCCCAGCAGCTCGGCGAGAAACTCGACGACGACCGGTTCGAGGACTACTGGGAATTCATCGACGAGGAACACGAGGCGCGGCCCTACCTCCAGCGGATCATCGACCACTCGAACTCGGTCAAAGGCTACGACATCGACGATCTCCTGGACAAAGCCGAGGACGGTACTCCCCGGCTCATCATGACCGGGACCTACCCCAAGTTCATCGGTAGCCGTCAGACCCAGGAGGACGATCCGTGGTACACCAAGACCGGCCGGATGGAGTTCTTCCGCGAGGAAGACATGTTCACCGAGGCCGGGGAAAACATCCCGCTCCACCGCGAGCCGATGGACGGGACGTTCTACGAGCCCAACGCGATCGTCGACGCGAGCGACAGCCCGGTCATCGATCCCGAGACGCCGGCCGACCGCGGCTGGGACGATGATGAGTCTGCACGCGACGGCATCGTCAGACAGGTTCGGAACACGATCTACACGCCGGAGGAACTCACCGATACGACCCACCCACTACAGGATATCGACGAGGACTACAAGTACTCGTACATGACCCCGAAGTACCGCCACGGCACCCACACGTTCGCCAATGCGCTGCCGAACGTGGCGGTCTGGTGGGGGAACTACGGCGACATGGAACGCGACGACGAGCGCAAGCCCTACGTCGGTGAGGGGTACATCGAGATGAATCCCGAGGACGCTCAAGAGGAGGGCTTCGAGGACGGCGACTACGTGTGGGTTGACGCCGACCCCGAGGACCGGCCGTACCGCGGTTGGGACGAGGACGACGATGGCTACGACGTCGCACGGGCGATGATGCGTGTACGCTATCAGCCCGCGATTCCCCAGGGCGTCACGCGCAGCTGGATGAATCTCAACCAGGCAACCCACGGCACAGTCGAGGCCCACGAGCGCTCCGCGGAGGAGTGGGAAGACGTCGAGATGGAGACGCACGACGAGGAGCGCGCCTCGGAGCACACGCCCGACCCCGAGGAGGGACTGGCGAAGAACGAACAGACCGGCTACCAGTCGCTGTACCGCTACGGCGGCCACCAGAGCGCGACCCGGACCTGGTTCCGGCCGACGCTTCTCACGGACGACATGGCGCGCAAGGATTACGGCGGACAGAACGTCCAGACTGGATTTGCCGCGGACATCCACTGTGCCAACGGTGCGCCCAAGGAGTCGTTCGTAAAGATCGAGAAGGCCGAGGACGGCGGCCGCGACGGCGAGGGCCGCTGGCAGCCCGACGAGGGCTTCAGCGACGTCCTCAGCATTCGACCGACCTACGAAAACGAGGCGATGGAGCGCTACATCGCCGGCGAATACGTCGATACAGGAGGTGACGACTAATGTCTCAAGTAGAAAACTGGCAGATTGGCCGCGAGATGGACTATCCGTACGAGGAGGCTCGTCCGGACGACCAGTGGGCGGCCATGTTCGACCTGAACAAGTGTATCGAGTGTCAGACGTGTACCCTGGCCTGCAAGACGACGTGGACCCACGAAGAGGGCCAGGAGCACATGTTCTGGAACAACGTCGAGACCAAGCCCTACGGCTCCCATCCCGTCGGCTGGGACGGTCGAGTCCTCGAGGAGATGGACTCGATGGAGTGGGACGGCGACACCTACGAGGGTGACACCCTCTTCGAGGCCAAGGGCGCCGACTGGGAGGATCCCGAGAACCACCCGACCGAGGACATGCAGAACGCCGAGAACATGGCGGGCTTTATGCCCGACGACGACGACTGGCGGTACCCCAACCTCGGCGAGGACGAACCCGCTGGTGAACGGATGGAGGCGGATACCCACTTCGACGACCAGACACATCCAATCTGGTTCTTCTACCTGCCGCGGATCTGCAACCACTGCACGTACGCGGCGTGTGCAGGGTCGTGCCCCGCCCAGGCCATCTACAAGCGCCAGGAGGATGGCGTCGTCCTCATCGACGAGGAAGAGTGCGAGGCCCTGTTGCAGTGTAACGAGGCCTGCCCCTACAAGAAGGCGATCTTCAACCAGTCGGAGGGCGTCTCGCAGAAGTGTATCGGCTGCTTCCCCAAGACCGAGCAGGGGAAGGCACCCCAGTGTTTCGAGAACTGTCTCGGGAAGATCCGCCTCCACGGATACATCAACACGCCTGACGATGCGGCCATCGGCGACCCGACTCAGGAACCGGTCAACCCGATGGACTACGTCGTCCACGAGAAGGAAATTGCGCTCCCGCTGTACCCGCAGTTCGGCCTCGAGCCCAACGTCTACTACGTCCCGCCGATCAACGCGCCGGTCGACTACCTCACTCAGATGTTCGGCCCCGGCGTCGAGGACGCCATCGACACGTACAACGCGATGCGCGACGGCGAGGAGCCCGCACTCGAGGGGCTGTTCAACCTCATGGGGTCGACCGAGTGGTCGATCACCGAGTTCGAGGTCGACGACGACGAGGCGATCGGCTACTACGAGGGCGACGAGGTTGGACGCGTCCCGATCACTGAACCGCAGGCCGAACGCGACCGCGAGGAGGAGGTTGACGGTGAGACCGTCTACCGCCTCGACGTGACATAACAGAACCATGACCAACAACACTATTATCCGCGGCCCACCGAGCGAGCAGTCCGCCCCGGAACCCGACTCCGAGGAGGCGCCTTCCTCGGCCGACGAGCTGCCGGGCACGATCGACGACGCGTTCCACCGTAGCCGGTGTTACAGCCTGCTGGCGCTGGGACTCGAGCGACCTGGCGAGGAATTCGACCACGCGGTCGAGGCTCGCGCTTTCCGCGAAGACCTGGTCGAGTCAGTAACACAACTGGACGAGGACCTCGGCGAGCCCGCCCGCGTCCTCGCCGAGCACGTCGCGCCGAGCGACCACCTTCACAGCGATTGGGCCTCGCTGTTCGGCGTCGAGGAGGGCCTCTCCGTCTCGCCATACGAACTGACGTACTTGCCCGGACCGCTGATGACCAACGTTCGGCAGTTAGCCGACATCAGCGGATTCTACGGGGCGTTCGGCCTCTCGGCCGCCGACGGTGCTAACGACCGGCGAGACCACATCTGCTTCGAGCTCGAGTTCCTCGGGCACCTGGCACTGCGGGAGGCGAGCCTCCGCGATGCGGGCGACGACGAGGGCGTCGGCGTCGTGGTCGACGCCCAGCAGCAGTTCCTCGAGGATCACCTCGGGCGCTGGTACTGGCGGTTTGCCGACGAAGTGAGCAAGCGTAACGACGACTACTACGCCGCGCTCGCGGACCTACTGGCCGCGCTGGTCGAGCGCGAACTCGACCGGCTCGAGGTCGATCCCAACCTCGTTCCGGACCATCCCGACGTCACCGAGTGGAACGAGGGCGTCTTCGGTGACGACGTGGGACGGAACTGTGGCGGTTGTGGGATGAACCAGGAGGGGATCAACACCGGGACCGACGCTCTCGATGGAATGGATCTGGATCCGTCCGGTCCGTCTGCCGATTCCGGAGCCGACGACGGGAGCTGACCGGGGCGGACAGCACCACACCCGTTGCGAATTCGCGACTGATCCTCTCGATCGGATCGCTGCAGGCTCGTGAGCCCGTATTGATCGTAGTGTCGTCACACGGCGTCCAGTCGATGTCTTTTGCACGTTCGCTCTTGTGTAGCACACAATCAAGCAGACGAGCAACGCACCGGGATCACCAATCTCCTACAGGAGAGCGTTAGCTGTAATTGAGAGCACGAAGCCTCCTTTTTCAGCGATCAGGGAGGGGATACAGCACCCATACGTCTTGTTTTCGTGCGAATCGGCATCGTTACTACCTCGGTGGTCAAAGAGGGTAGTAAGATGTTCACCACGCTTCCGGCGTTGTTCGAACGTGGTTCGAAACGGGTGCGCCGTTTCGTCATCACGAAAGAACAGAGGTCTTCGCGAGCGCGGTAGGGCAGAGTAGTTCACGCCGTCCACTGTGCGCCCGCGACGATCGTCACCGGCGTGTCGGTCATCCGGATGACCTTCTCGGAGGTGCTTCCGAGGTGTCTATCGATCGCTCCGTGGCCCTGTTTTCCCATCAGGACGAGGTCGACGTCGTTCTCGTTGGCGTACTCGACGATCTCCTCGGCCGGTCGACCGGTTCTGATCACGCCCTCGCCGCTGAGACCGCGTTCGGAGACGCGCTCGATCACCTCGCCGACGATCTCTTCGCCGTACTTTCGGTAGGATCGAAGCTCGTCGTCGGAGATACCGACCGTCAGGATGTAGCTCGCCTTCGTCTCGACCACGTACAGCACGTGTACTTTCGCACCCACTCGCTCCGCGACATCGAGTCCGTGTTCGACACACCCCTCGGCCTCGTCGCTGCCGTCCGTCGCGATCAGAACGTTGTCGTACATGTGTATTCGTCCTCGTACTCGTCTGAAACATCGAGGGTCACTCACATAGTACTTGCTTCCGTTACCACACAACACGACTTCGGCGAGGGTTCGGCAGGATCGATGCACCGACCGAGGGCCAGGGAAGACATCAAATAGCTCGTCCCCGTTACAGCTAGAGGATGGGGACCGATACCCCGGACCCGTCGGAACCCGCACTCGAGCGGTTGTTCTACCGCTCCGAGAGGGTACGGTTCGTCCACTGGGAGGAGTTCTCCGGCGCGAACGCGGTGGTGTGGCTGACCGAGTTCGTCGCAATCCTCTCGTTTGTCACCGGATTATCGAACCTCAGCCAGCCGGACCCGGCCTTCGACGGGCCGCTGGCGGGGGCGCTTCCGGCTGAGCCCGTCTTCCTGCAGTTCACCGGTGTCTTGCTCGCGTTCGTCCTCATGCTCCTCGTTTTCGGCCTCCGGCGTCGGAAACGGATCGCGTGGTACCTCACGCTCGCTGTCCTTCCGCTAGCTACGGTGTTGCCCCTGACGACGCTTCGGCCAATGGACGTTCCGCTCTTGCTTGCGATTCTCGTGACGCTCCCGCTCTTGCTCGTCAATCGGTCGGCGTTTGACCGGCGACTCGAACTCTCCTCGCTGCAGATCGCCGCGCTGTCTTCGATTATCGGCGTCGGCCTGTACGGAACGGTCGGCTCGTACGCGCTCCGGGACCAGTTCGGTGGCCTCGAGACCTGGAGCGACTCGGTCTACTACGTCATCGTCACGGTCGCGACCGTCGGCTACGGCGATATCACGCCGCTGACGACCGAGGCGAAGTGGTTCTCGCTCTCGGTCATCGTCTTCGGAACCGGCGCGTTCACCGTGGCGATCGGAGCGCTGATCGTCCCGGCCATCGAGAAGCGAATAGCCACCGCATTCGGAACCATGACCCCGACGGAACTCACACTGCTCGAGGACCACGTGCTGGTTCTCGGCCACGACGACATCACGGAACCGCTGCTCGACGAACTCGGCACCGAGGTCGACGTCGTGGTCGTCGCGTCCGACGCCGACGATACCGCCGAGTTCGACGACCGAAACGTCACCGTCGTCACCGGCGACCCGACCCTCGCCGAAACGCTCGACGAGGCCAGGATCGACGAGGCCGCGGGCGTGGTCGTCGCGACCCGGGACGACGCCACGGACGTCCTGACGGTCCTCGCGGCGCGGGAGGCGAACCGGGCGGTCCGCATCGTCGCCGCCGCGAACGACCGAGAGCACGTCGACAAACTCGAGGCGGTCGGCGCTGACGAGGTTATCAGCCCGATGGAGATCGGCGGTCGGTTCCTCGGCCGCTCCGTCCTCGATCGAACGTCGGCCGACTCGCTATTCGGCGACGCTGACGGCGACACGGAGTGAGGACG
The DNA here is from genome assembly GCF_043677095.1 of Natronococcus roseus. Taxonomy (NCBI): domain Archaea; kingdom Methanobacteriati; phylum Methanobacteriota; class Halobacteria; order Halobacteriales; family Natrialbaceae; genus Natronococcus; species Natronococcus roseus. Next base: position 103,497 of record NZ_JBHLJR010000006.1, on the reverse strand, counting down.
TCGCGGGTTGTCGACCAGGATTCCGCCGAGACCTGTGGGGGAAGGACTAACGGATGCCGCGTGTAAATTGTTGACATGGGGCTTCAGGGAGTCGGGCCGGTCGAACGGGTGCTCCGGACGCTACTGGGGCCGCTCTGTCTCCTTTCGGGGGCCGTCGTTACGGCGGGTTTTTTCTTCCCCGATCCCGTCGTGGAAGCGGTCTCCGGGCCGACGTGGCTTCTCCTCTCGCTCGTATTCTTCGGCTCCGGACTGGCCTATCTCGCCGTGTTGCCGGCCGAATCCGACGAGGACGCCGGCGCGTTCGATCCGGAGTCCCTGCTCCGAGTGCGACGGCTCGGACTGGCCGACACCCTCGAGAAGTTTCTCTCCCGACAGGATCCGATCGCGTTCGGGATCCCGGTCGTCGCGTTCGTCCTCTTTTTTATTGGGCAGTTGCTGGTGCCCGCCGAAACGATCCGTGCCGTCGACGCCGCACAGCGGACCGTCACGATCTACGGCGGCTGGCTGTTCGCCGCCGTGATGACGATTTCGGTACTGGTCTCGCTGTACCTCCTGGTAGGGCCGTGGGGAACGGTGAAACTCGGTGGCCCGGACGCCGAGCCGGCCTACACCTACCCCGTCTACTTCGCGATGTTCTTTACGGCCGGGATCGCCGCCGGGATCGTCTTCTGGGGGCCGGCCGAGGCGCTGTTTCACTACGAGACGCCACCGCCCTACTTCGGCGTCGAGCCGCAGTCTGAGGCGGCCGTCGGGGCGGCGTTGACCTACACGCTGTTTCACTGGGGGATCTCCGCCTGGAGCGCGTACGTCGCCGTCGGCGTCCCGATCGCGTACTACGTCTACCAGCGGGGGGCGCCGCTGCGCGTCTCGACGATCCTGGCGCCGTTTCTCGGCGTCGAAAACCTCGATTCGATCTGGTGTCGGCTCGTCGATCTGCTCGCGGTGTTCGCGACGATCGGCGGGATCGCCACCTCGATCGCGCTCGTCGGGGACCAGTTCCTCGCGGGAATCGACTTCCAGTGGGGCGTCGCGTCCGACACCGTCGGCTCGGTGCTGTTCGTCACCGGCCTGACGTTCGTCTTCGTCGTCTCGGCACAGAGCGGCGTCCACCGGGGAATCAGGCGGATCGCCGCCGTTACCCTCGTCCTGTTCGGGCTGTTCGCGGCGCTGTTCGTCGCCGTTGCCCCGCGAACGGCCGTTCTCGAGTACTCCTCGCAAGCAGTCGGAAGCTCCGCGGTTCACGCGATCCCGATGAGCATCTATCTGGGGAACGGCCCGATCGCCAGCGCGTGGGTGGCCGACTGGACGATCTGGAACTGGGCATGGTGGTTCTCCTGGGCCCCGTTCGCAGGTCTCTTTCTGGCTGCGCTGTCCCGCGGACGGCGGATCCGGACGGTCGTCCTGACGGGCGTGATCGCGCCCTCGCTGGCGACGATGGCCTGGTTTCTCCTCCTGGGATCGACCTCGCTGCACCTCCAGCAGACGGGCGTCGTGGACGTCCTCGGCACGATCGACGCCGCGGGCGGTTCCGAGGCCGTCGCCGGCTTCCCGGTCCTCGAGAGCCTCGCGATCGGCCAGTTCCTCGTGTTCGGCTTCCTGGCGTTGATCGTCGTCTTCATGGCCAGCTCCGCGGACACCTCGACGCTCGCCGTCGCCGTGCTGGCGACGAAACGGGAGTTCGCCCCGACGACCGGTGCGATCGTCTTCTGGGGGATCGTACAGGGACTCGTCGCCGTCTCGGTCCTCGTCACCGACAGCGCCGAGGTGTTGCAGGCGACGGCCGTGCTGACCGGTGCCCCGTTCGCCCTGCTCGTTCTGATTTCACTGGTCGGGCTCGTCGTGGCGTTCCGTCGGCACGAACGCGGTCGGCAGTCGATCGTCGGCGCGGCGTGGGCGAAGCTCGGCGGGGATACCGGGGACGAAGACGGCTGAAACGCGCGGACTCGCCAGTCCCTCGAGCGCCGGGTGAAAAAACGGTGGAGTCGGCAGTCGTCAGTCGTCCGCCGGCGCCTCCGAGTCGGCCGGCTCGATACCGACCTCGATCTCGGCCGCGGCGGCCTTGTACTCCGGAATCTTCGCGCGTTCGTCTAAGACGTCGTTGGTCAGTTTGTTCGCCGAGGCGGCCGCGAAGTGCGGCGTCGTCCACACCGACCCCTCCTTGATCGCGTCGGTGACCTGGGCCTCGACGGTGATCTCGCCCCGTCGGGACTTGAGGCGGATCTGCTGGCCGTCTTCGATCCCGTATCGCTCGGCGTCGTTCGGATGGACGTCGACGAAGTTCTCGGGGGTCTGGCGGTTCAGCGTCGGCGAGCGACGGCTCATCGTCCCCGTGTTGTAGTGCTCCTCGAGCCGGGCGGTCGTCAGGATCAGCGGGTACTCGTCGTCGGGGGTCTCCTTGGGCGGCTGGTGGGTGACGCCCTCGATCCGCCCGAGACCGTTGTCGGTGTCGAAGCTGTCCTCGTAGAGGAACCGGTCGCCCTCGTCGCCGAGTTCGTAACAGGGCCACTGGATCCCCTCCTCGCCGAGGATGTCGTAGGTCATCCCGTAGTAGCTCGGACAGACCTGCCGCAGCTCCTCGAAGACGGCCTCCTCGTCCTCGAAGCGGAACTCGTCCTCGCTGAACAGTCTGCTGCCGACTTCCATGATGATCTCGAGGTCGTGTTTCGTGTTCTCGTGAACCTTATCGACGCCGCGCATCCGCTGGACCCGGCGGTCGGTGTTGGTGACGGTGCCGCCGCGCTCGGCCCAGGTCGTCGCCGGAAGGACGACGTCGGCGTACTCGGCCGTCTCGGTCATGAAGATGTCCTGTGCGACCATGAACTCGAGATCCTGAATGCGTTCGATGACCCGGTTGGCGTCGGGTTCGCTCACGACCGGGTTCTCACCCATCACGTACAATCCCTTCACCGAGTTGCCGAACTCGTGGGAGAGCTCGACGTTCGTCAGTCCGGGCTCGTCGGGCACCTCGAACCCCCAGACCTCTTCGACGGACTGGCGAGCCTCTTCGTCGTCGACCAGCTGGTAGCCCGGCAGGACGTTCGGCATCGCACCGACGTCACAGGTCCCCTGGACGTTATTCTGGCCGCGGAGCGGGTTGACGCCCGTCCCCGGTTTGCCGAGGTTGCCCGTGATCAGCGCGAGGTTGATCTCGTTTTGCACGTTGTCGACGCCGCAGGTGTGCTGGCTCATCCCCATCCCGGTGAAGATGGCCGCGTTGTTCGCCATCGCGTACTTCTCGGCGGCCATCTCGATATCCTCGAGGGGGACGCCGCACTGCTCGGCGGCCTCCTCCTTGTCGAAGTCCTCGAGGGTCTCTTTCAGGTGGTCGAACCCCTCCGTTCGCTCCTCGATGAACGCTTCGTCGATCCAGCCCGCGTCGGGCTCTTCCTCGTGGTTCTCGAGGATCGTCTTGATAACGATGTTCAACAGCGGGATGTCGGTTCCCGGCTCGAGCTGGAGGTGCTGGTGGCGATCGGTGTCGTCGATCTGGAACGACTTCGTCGTCTTGTTGGCGTGGGGATCGACCTGGATCACCGTCGCGCCCTCGAGGACGGCCTGGCGGAAGTACTGGCTGTTGGCGATCGGGTGTTGCTCGCCGGGGTTGGCCCCCTGGATCCAGAAGATGTCGGCCGACTCCTCCAGATCGGCCATGCTGTTGGTCATCGCGCCGGCGCCCAGGCTCGTCCGCAGCGCCCACACCGTCGAGGCGTGACACATCCGGGTGCAGTTGTCGACGTTGTTGGTGCCGTACCGTCGCGCGAGCTTCTGGAGGAGGTAGTTCTCCTCGTTCATCGTCTTCGAGGAGCCAAAAAAGCCCACCGCGTCGGGCTCGTGCTCCTCACGGATGCGCTCGAGCTCGTCGACGATGCGGTCGTAGGCCTCCTCCCAGGTGGCCTCGCGGAACTCGCCGTCTTCCTTGATTAGCGGCTCGGTGAGTCGGTCCTCGTGGTCGACGACCTCCGTCGCCGCGCCGCCCTTGATGCAGATCCGGCCCTCGTTGACCGGGGCGTCGCCCCACGGCATGAACTGGACGTCGCCGGGCTCTTCGCCCTGGTTGACCTGGATACCGCAACCGACGCCGCAGTACGGACAGATCGTCTTGACGGGCTCGGATTCCTCAGTCGCCATCGGAACCACCTGTGCGGGAGCCACTCGTGACTGTGTGGAAGCTACTCATGATCTAGTGTACCGTTTCCCTCGACGAGGTATGAAAGTTTCTCCCTCCCGCTGCGAGCACCGCGAGGGAAACGTTCACACTGTCGGGCGGATAACCGACGGACGATGGCTCTCTCTCCGGAGACGGTCGCAGCACTCGCCGACGAGTACCCGGACGAACAGCCGCTCGCGACCGTCGAGGACGAACACCGCGAGCTGTTGCCCGCGACCCTGGCCGAGGGATCCTACGGCTGGCGCGACGTCGAGTGGATCGTCCAGTGGTACTTCCGGCGCTTCCTCGGTCGGTACCCCGACGCGGAGCGGCGGGCCGCCGAGGAGCGCTTCGGCGATAACGAGTACGAGGACCTCGAGACGGCGATCGGAGGCGCCCTCGCGGCCGAGACGACGCACGCGAAACTCGAGGCGCTGACGGCCCTCGAGGGGGTCGACGTCCCGATCGGAACGGCGTTCCTGCAGTTCCTCGAGCCGGAGCGGTACCTGGCGATGAGCGCCCGCGAGTGGGCGGTGCTTCGCGAGCACGGGGAACTCGAGGAACCGTACCCCGAGGCGCCCGACGCCGAGGACTACGAGCGCTACCTCGAGTGGTGTCGAACGATCGCTGACCGCTGTAACTGTGAACTCTGGGACTGCTACCGGGCGTTGTGGCTGCTCGGCCACCGATCGGAAAACGGGGAGTAGGCGGTCAGAAGAGGCCGTCGATGCTCCCGTCCGAGTGGAGTTCCATGTTCGCGGCCGCCGGCTCCTCGGGGAGGCCGGGGAGGGTGAGCACGTCTGCGGTCAACACCACGAGGAATCCGGCCCCTGCGGAGGGATAGATCTCGTTGACCTCGAGCGTCCAGTCCTCGGGGACGCCCTTGCGGCTCGCGTCGTCGCTCAGCGAGTGGAACGTCTTCGAGATGCAGATGGGCACGTCGTCGAACCCGTGTTCGGTGAGCCGTTCGATATCCTTCTCGGCGTCGCTGTGGTACTCGACGTCGTCGGCGCCGTAGATCTCGGTTGCGACGGTCTCGATCTTCTCCTCGATCGACATGTCGAGGTCGTACAGCGGCTCGAACGACGACTCCGCTTCGGCGGCGTTGACGAGATTCTCGGCGAGGTCGACGCCGCCCTCGCCGCCGTCGCTGAACACCGTCGACTCCGCCGCCCGTACCTCGAGGTCCTCGCGGCAGTGCTCGAGGACGGCCTCGACCTCCGCGTTGGCGTCGTCGGGGAACCGGTTGAGCGCGACGACGACGGGAACGCCGAACTTCCGGAGGTTCGCGACGTGTTTGTCGAGGTTCTCGAGCCCGCGTTCGACGGCCTCGACGTTCTCGTCTTCTAACTGCTCGAGGTTCGGCGGCCACATGTCCTGGCCGTGGTACTTCAGCGCCCGAACCGACGCGACGAGCGTGACGGCGTCGGGCTCCATCTCGCCGAACCGACAGACGATGTTCATGAACTTCTCGGCGCCCAGATCGGAGCCGAAGCCGGCCTCGGTGACGAGGTACTCCGAGAGGTGGGCGGCGATCTCGTCGGCGATCAGCGAGTTGGTGCCGTGGGCGATGTTCGCGAACGGACCGCCGTGGACGAACGCGGGCGTTCCCTCGATCGTCTGGACCACGTTGGGTTTGAGCGCGTCCTTCAGCAGGATGGCGGCTGAATCGGTCGCGCCGATATCGTCGACCGTGATCGGCTCGCCGTCCTCCGCGTAGGCGACGATGATCCGTCCGATCCGAGCCTTGAGGTCCTCGAGCCCGTCGGCGAGACAGAGCACGGCCATCATCTCGGAGGCCGCCGTGAGGATGAACCCGTCCTCCCGGGGGACGCCGGTGACCTCGCCGCCCAGGCCGATCACGGTCTCCCGGAGGACTCGGTCGTTCATGTCGATCGCGCGGGGCCAGTTGACCCAGTTGACCGCGATGTCGAGCTCGTTGCCCTGCTTGATGTGGTTGTCGAGCATCGTCGAGATCAGGTTGTGCGCCGAGGTCAGCGCGTGCAGGTCGCCCGTGAAGTGGAGGTTGATGTCCTCCATCGGGAGCACCTGCGAGTACCCCCCTCCCGCGGCGCCGCCCTTGACGCCGAAGACCGGCCCAAGCGAGGGCTCCCGGATCGCGATCAGGGCGTCCCGATCGATGTGATTGAACGCCTGGCCGAGTCCGACCGTCGTCACCGTCTTCCCCTCGCCCAGCGGCGTCGGCGTCATCCCCGTGACGAGGATCAGCTTCCCGTCGTCCGATCGCTCCTCTCGGAGCCGTTCGATCGCCTCGAGCGAGACCTTCGCCTTGTAGTCGCCGATCGGCTCGAGGTCGTCGTCCGCGAGCCCGAACGGTTCGACGACCTCGGTGATCGGACGTTTCTCGGCGCGCTGTGCGATCTCGTAGTCGGTCGGGATCGCCCCGTCCTGGTTCGAATCCGTCATCTAGAGTACGTTTTCTCGAATCAGTGATAAGTGTTAGCTCACGTATAGCGTTCCGGATACGACGAGGAGTTCGCCGTGATCGCGCTCGGCTGGCGCCAGAGGTCCACCGTGCCGGTATTTAATGACGGGGGAGTCACCCGAACCGGTTCGCCCTCGTTCGGCCGCGTCCTCGCCGCTCCTGCGGAAATTTAATATCCTGGATGCCGTTGCTACGAAACTGGAACGTAGTATGAGAGTCAACAACAGACACGACCCGGGCGGTCGGAACTCACACGAAACATGGACGGATACGCTCGAGCGGGGCGATCTCGGATGAGCGACGCGTTCCCCTCGAGCGCGGATACCGTGATTATCGGTGCGGGGATCGTCGGCAACAGCCTCGCGTACCATCTCGCGGATCGGGGCCGAGAGGACATCCTGCTGCTCGACAAGGGACCGCTGCCGGATCCGGGCGGCTCGACGGGGCACGCGTCGAACTTCCTGATGCCGGTCGAACACTCCAAGGAGATAACCCACCTCACCCGCCGGAGCATCGAGCAGTACGAGGACATGGACACCTTCACCAACAGCGGCGGGCTCGAGGTCGCCCGAACGGAAGAGCGGATGGCAGAGCTCGAGCGGCGCGTCCAGTCGGCGACGGCCTGGGGCGAGCCCGGGCGGCTGCTCTCGGTCGAAGAGATCGAGGAGATGGTTCCCTATCTCAACACCGACATCATCAAAGGCGGCTTCTACAGCCCGGGTGCGGGGACCTGCGACCCGCTGCGGGCCGGCGAGGTGATGCGGGCACGCGCCGACGAGTACACCGACGGCGGGCTGACGGTGTCGCCGAACACGACGGTGCTGGATCTCCACGTCGAGGACGGCGCGATCAGCGCGGTCGAAACCGACCGGGGGACCGTCGAGGCCGACGAGGTCGCCATCGCCTGCGGGCTCTGGAGCCCGAAGATCGCCGCGATGGCCGGCGCCGAGATCCCGCTGACTCCGGCGGTCCACCAGATGGTCAGCGTCGGTCCGATCTCCTTTTTCGAGGAGTACGAGGGCGAGATCTCCTTCCCCGTCGTCCGGGACATGGACACCCAGATGTACGAGCGCCAGCACGGCAACGACCTCGAGGTCGGCTCCTACCAGCACCGCCCGATCCTCTGGGACGTCGACGAGATCCCCTCGATCGACGAGGCGCCGCTCTCGCCGACCCAGCCGCCGCTGACCGACGACGCGTTCGAGCAGTCGATGCACGACGCCCTCGAGATCGTTCCGGAGCTGCTGGACGATCCCGAGGCCGGCGTCCGCCACGAGATCGACGGGCTGCTGTCGGTGACGCCCGACGGCGCACCCTTGCTGGGCCCGCTACAGGACGTCGAGGGACTGTGGTCCTGCGCCGCGGTCTGGATCAAGGAGGCGCCCGCCGTCGGCGAAGCAGTCGCCCAGTGGATGACCCGCGGCTGGTCCGACATCGACCTCCACGGCTCGGATATCAACCGGTTCTACGAGTACGGCAACTCCAGACGGTTCGTCAAGAACCGCGCACACGAGGGGTTCCAGAAGATCTACGGCATCGTCCACCCCCACGAGCAGTGGCAGAGTTCGCGTCCCCTGCGCACGAGTCCGTTCTACGACCGCCAGGACGAACTCGACGCGCGATTCTTCGAGGCCGCGGGCTGGGAACGGCCCCAGTGGTACGAGTCCAACGAGGACCTCCTCGAGCGCTACGCCGACGAGCTCGAGGGGCTCGAGCGACCGAACGAGTGGGACTCGCGGTGGTGGTCGCCGATTACTCTGGCCGAACACCTCCACATGCGCGACGAGGTCGCGATGGTCGGCGATATGGGCTTTGGCATCTTCGATTTCGTCGGCGAGGACGCCTGCGAGTTCCTCGAGGGGATGGCCGTCGGCCGGATCGACGTCGACGTCGGCAAGACGGTGTACACGCCGATTCTGGCCGAAAACGGCGGCTTCGTCTCGGACCTGACGATCGTCCGGCTCGGCCCGGACCACTTCCGGCTGATCACGGGCGGGGCGGCCGCGGGCTCCGATCGGGCCTGGTTCGGGAGTCACATCCCCGAGGACGCCGACGTCACGATGATCGACAACTCCGAGTCGCTGTGCACGCTCGGCGTCTGGGGGCCGTCAGCCCGCGAGGTCGTCCAGTCGGTCGCCGAGGAGGACGTCTCCCACGAGGCCTTTCCTCCCTATACCGCCCAGGAGGTCACCGTCGGCGAGGTCGACGCCTGGGCGATGCGGCTCTCCTACGTCGGCGAGCGCGGCTGGGAGCTCTACGCGCCGATGGGCCAGGGCCGGCGGCTCTGGGAGGTCGTCGAGGAGGCCGGCGAGGACCACGACGTTCGCCCGGTCGGAATGGGCGTCTACGGCACTACGGGCCGCCTGGAGAAGGGGTATCGCCTCTACGGCCACGAACTCGAGCTCGAGTACGACCCCTCGGAGGCCGGCCTCTCGTTCCACGGCGTCAAGGACGCCGACTTCGTCGGGAAGGAGGCCTACGCGGAGGCCCTCGAGATCGAGGACGCGGCGACCCTGTGTACCCTCTCCGTAGCCGACCACGCGCCCGAGGGCGGCGAACCCCGGTTCATGCTCGGCGGCGAGCCGATCCTCGACGACGACGGCGAGGTGATCGTCGACGAGGAAGGACGGGAGTCCTACGTTACCAGTGCGGGAACCGGTCCATCGGTCGGCAAACATCTCCTGATGGCGTACCTCCCGCCGGAGTACGCCGAGGAGGGCCGAGCGCTCGCGGTCGAGTACATGGGCCAACGGTACCCCGTCGAGGTCGAGATCGTCGGCAGCGAGCCGCTGTTCGACCCCGAGAACGACCGCATCCGGAGCTAACCATGAAGGTACTCGCCTGTCTCAAACGCGTCCCGAACACGGGCGCCAAGATCGTCCTCACCGAGGACGAGCAGCGAATCGACACGAGCGGGCTGGGCTTTACCATGAGCCCCCACGAGGAGTGTGCGATCGAGGGGGCCGTCGCGCAGGTCGAGACCCACGGCGGCTCCGCTCACCTACTCACACTCGGCCCGCCCGAAGCGGACGAACAGCTCCGGACCGGGCTGGCCATGCAGGCCGACGAGGCGACCCTGCTCGAGACCGACGACGAGGAGTGGTCCCCGCGGGCGACCGCGGACGCGATCGCCGACGGGATCGATCGGCTCGACGACGACGAGGGGTTCGACCTGCTGCTGTTCGGCAACGAGTCGGCCGACGCGGCCAACTACCAGGTCGGCGTCCGCGTCGCGAACGCGCTCGGCTACCCCTGCGTCACCGGGATCAAGGACCTCGAGATCGAGGACGGTACCGCGATCGCGAGACGCGAGATCTCCGGCGGCGAGGAGGTGTACGAGATCGACCTCCCGGCCGTCGTGACGGTCAAGGAGGGGCTCAACGAGCCCCGCTACGCCTCGATGCGGGCCAAGATGCAGGCCCGCCGCCAGGAGATCGAGAGCGTGGATCCCCGGGCCGAGACGAGGGCGGGCGGACTCGAGAAGGTTCGTCTCGAGGCGCCCGAGACCGACGACTCGCCCGCGGAGATCCTGGGTGAGGGACCGGAAGCGGTCCCGGATATCGTCGAGATCCTCGTCGAGGAGGTGGAGGTCGTATGATCCTCGCACTCGTCGAACACGACGGCGGCGCGCCCGAAGAGACGTCCCTGGAGGGGCTCGCGATGGCCCGCGAGCTGGCCGCCGCAGAGGGACAGCCGCTCGAGGCCGTCGCCGTCGGCGACGAGGCCGACGCGCTCGGCGACGAACTCGGCGAACACGGCGTCGAGGCGGTCCACTGCGTCGCTCACGACCGCCTCGAGCGCTACGCGCCAGACGCGTGGGCCGAGAGCGTCATCCAGCTCGCGTCCGAGCGCGAGGCGGAGACGATCACGGCCCCGGGAACCGACCGCGGCCGCGAGGTGCTGGCTCGCGTCGGCGCCTCCCTCGACGCGCCGATGGCGACGAACTGCCTCGCGGTCGACGTCGCCGACGACGGCGCCTACGAACTGCGGCGCAACCGCTGGGGCGGCAGCCTGATCGAGCACGCCCGCCTCGAGGGCGAACACAAACTGTTGACAGCGGCGGAACACGAGTTTCCGATCGAACCCGCCGCATCGCCGACGGAGCCGTCGGTCTCGACGTTCGAGCCCGACCTCGAGGACGACCTGTTCGCGGTACAGGTCGATCGCGTCGAGACGGGCGACGAGGAGGGGATCCCGCTGGGCGAGGCCCGGGTCGTCGTCGGCGGCGGCCGGGGCGTCGGCAGCGCCGAGGACTACGACCAGCTCGAGGACCTGGCGGAGCTGCTCGGCGGAACCGTAGGCGCCTCTCGAGCCGCGGTCAACGAGGGGTGGCGCCCCCACGACGACCAGGTCGGCCAGACGGGCGCGAAGATTAGCCCGGATATCTACATCGCCTGCGGGATCAGCGGCGCGGTCCAGCACATGGTCGGCTGCAAGGGCGCGGACACGCTGCTCGCGATCAACACGGATCCCGAGGCGGCGATCGTCCAGAAGGCCGACTGGGCCGTGATCGGCGACCTCCACGAGGTCGTGCCAGAGCTGAACGAGGCCCTGCGCGACGCGGCCTGAACGAGTCGAACCGTCGGTCGGAATCCGACCTCTCCCCGTTCCGAGCGGAGCAGTCGCTCCCGGTGCCGTCCCGCCCGGATCCACGATCTATCTGATATCTAATTATTCCTGTTTGATTGTTCTGTTATTACGCATGTACGTTCGTAATTAAACACATATACCAATCATCTCTAACTAAAACATTCAGTAGCTATTCGCGATATATATTCGGCAAGTCATCGACAGTCTCGTCGCCAAGAGTAGCTGTTCTCGCGCGAAAGCTGTCCTTCACGGCCAATAGCGGAAAGAAGGCCATAGATACGGATATACGACATTCAAATACCGGGACGATATCTCCGACCAAACTATATTCTATCTTTCTGGTCGATCCGTAGAACCATATAATAGCAAATCAATAGCTTATTCAGAATGTTTTCTGGGATAATATACTAAGACGACAGCACTCGAGAGGATCGGTTCGGAACTCGGGACCGCCGAGTTCGTGCCGAACGGCGCAACTATCAGGGAAAAAGATGCGTGAGGCAAGGCTTCGGGATGCTCCCGGGGTTTTTACGCTACGGTCCGTACGATCCTGCGATGACACTGCATAACAGGACCGTGCGTCGGGACGTTCGCGAACTCGGGGCGCTTCTGGGAGACGTCCTCGAGGACCAGACCTCGCGACGGGCGTTCGAGACCGTCGAATCCTGCCGGACGACCGCGATCGACTACCGCGCGGGCGACCTCGAGTCGCGGGACCCGCTCGCGACCGAGCTCAACAACCTCTCGCCCCACCAACAGCGGGTCGTCGCCAGGGCGTTCACCACGTACTTCGAACTCATCAACCTCGCCGAGGAACGCGAGCGGGTGCGCTCGATCCGAACCGGTTCCCAGGAGGGGACCCTCGAGGACAGCCTGGAGACGGCCGCGGCCGAACTCGCCGAGACCGACGTGGAGACGGTCCAGCAGGTCCTCGACGACGTGCTGATCGAACCGACGTTCACCGCTCACCCGACGGAGGCCCGGCGCAAGACGGTCAAATCCAAGCTGCGGGCGATCGCGACCCACCTCGAGACCCTCGACGAGCGACTGTTGACCGACAAGGAGCGCGATCAGGTCTGGCGCGATATCGACGCCGAGGTGACCAGCCTCTGGCAGACCCCGCAGGTCCGCAAGCGCCAGCCGGAGGTCGCCGACGAGGCCCGTAACGTCCAGTGGTACTTAGAGAACACGCTGTTCGACGTCGTCGGCGAGGTGTACGACGAACTCGACGACGCTATCGACGAGGAGATCGGCCACAGCCTCGAGATTCCCAAACTGTTCGAGTTCCGCTCGTGGGCCGGCAGTGACCGTGACGGCAACCCCTACGTGACCCCGGAGGTGACCGCGAACACCCTCGAGCGTCAACGGGGGGTCGTCCTCGAGCAGTATCGCACCCAGCTCAAGCGCCTGTCGGGCGTGTTGAGCCAGGACGGGAGCCGGATCGACGTCGGGCCGGAGTTCGAGGCCAGCCTCGAGGACGACCGGGAGCTGCTGCCCGGTAGCGCCCGCACCGCACAGGACCGATACCCGGGCGAACCGTACCGTCAGAAACTCAAGCTGATGCGCGAGCGCCTGGCGCGGATCGGCGACGTCCGCCCGGGCGGCTACGAGGAGGTCGACGGGCTGCTCGACGATCTCGAGGTCGTCGCGAAGAGTCTGCGAAACAACGGCGCCGAGAGCGTCGTCGACGCCCACGTCGATCCGATCCGGCGGCGGGTCGCCACGTTCGGCTTCTCGCTCGCCAGCATGGACCTGCGGGACCACCAGCAGAAACACACCGACGCCATCGCGGCGGCGCTGGAGCGGGAGGGAATCGACTACCACGGACTCGACGAGGACGAGCGCGTCGAACTCCTGACCGACGCCGTCCTGCAGGACGATCCCGTGATCGATCTCACCGATACCGAGGGGCTCTCGGAGGACTCCGAACGAGTGCTGACGCTGTTCGACGAGCTCGGCGACTGGCAGACCGAGTACGGCGTCCACGCGATCGACACCTACGCCATCTCGATGACCGAGGAGCCCAGCCACGTCCTCGAGGTGCTCTTCCTCGCCGACCAGGCGGGTGTCGTCTCCCTACCCGAACACTGCGGACTCGACATCGTCCCGCTGCTCGAGACCGAGTACGCCCTCTCGGGCGCACGCCGGATCATGGGGACGCTGTTCGAGAACGAGGCCTACGTCCAGGCCCTCGAGGCTCGCGGCGACACCCAGGAGATCATGCTGGGCTACTCCGACTCGAACAAGGAGAACGGGTTCCTCGCGGCGAACTGGTCGCTGTACAAGAACCAGCGCCGCCTGGGCGAGATCTGCGACGACCACGACGTGACGATGCGACTGTTCCACGGCCGCGGCGGCTCGATCTCGCGGGGCGGTGGCCCGATGAACGAGGCGCTGCTCGCGCTGCCGAACTCCACCGTGACGGGCCAGGTGAAGTTCACCGAACAGGGCGAGGCGATCGCCGAGAAGTACGGCAACCCCCGAATCGCCGAGCGCAACATCGAGCAGATGTTGAACGCCCAGCTTCGGGCCCGCCTCTACGCCGAGCAACAGCCCGAGGAGCGGGTCGACGAGGAGTGGATCGACGCGATGGAGACGATGGCCGACGCCGCCCGCCAGGAGTACCGCGACCTCCTCGAGAGCGAGGGGTTCGTCCGATACTTCGAGCAGGCGACGCCGATCACCGTCATCGAGGACCTCGACCTCGGTTCCCGGCCGGCCTCGCGATCCGGCGAGCGCACCGTCGAGGACCTGCGGGCGATCCCGTGGGTGTTCTCCTGGACCCAGTCGCGGTGTATTCTGCCGGGCTGGTACGCCCTCGCGAGCGGGATCGACGCCTACCTCGAGGACGGCGGCTCCGAGGAAACCCTCCAGGAGATGTACGACGAGTGGGCGTTCTTCCGATCGACGCTGGACAACGCCGCGCTCTCGCTGTCCCGAACGGAACTCGAGATCGCCGAGACCTACGCGGGGATGGCCGACGCCGACCTGCGCGAGCGGTTCTTCCCGCGGGTCAGCGAGGAGTACGAGCGCGCTGCGGAGCTCGTCAAGACGATCGGCGAGCGCGAGGAGCTCCACACCCGCGACTGGCTCGGCGAGAACCTCGAGCGACGCAACCCCTACGTCGACCCGCTGAACCTGCTGCAGGTCTACCTGCTCGATCGCACCCACCGGACCGACATCGAAGAGCGAACCCTGCGACTGACGGTGAAGGGAATCGCTGCCGGGATGAAGAACACGGGGTAAGCCCGCTCACGGAGCCAACAGCTATCGTCGCTCCGACGAACGACGTCACATGGCGAACGATACCGTCGAGGCGGGCGACGACACCGATGGCACCGACGGAGCCGAACTGGGCGTTGGAATCGCCATCGGGATCGCACTGGGGACCGCGATCGGCGTCGCGACCGACGACCTCGGACTATGGCTCCCGATGGGCGTCGCGATCGGCGTCGCACTCGGCTTGGCGATGGGAAACCGGTAACTCCCTGCACCGAAGCAGTTTCCCGAGCGAGCTCCCCCTCCACCGACGGCCTACTCGACTGTCGGCACCGGAACGCTCTCGAGAACGCTCTCGACGATCGCGGCCTTCTCGACCCGGTTGACCGTCGCGTCGGGCGTCAACACGAGTCGGTGGGCGAGGACGGGCTCGGCGACTCGCTTGATGTCGTCGGGCGTGACGTACTCCCGACCGACCAGCGCCGCGTACGCGCGGGCGGCCTCGAACAGCCGCTGGGTGCCCCGCGGGGAGACGCCGACTTCGACGCGGCCGTCGCCGCGGGTCTCGCGGGCGACGGTAGCGACGTACTCGAGCAGGTCCGCCTCGACCCGGACCGTCTCGGGAACCTGCCGGAGCGCGTCGATCTCTTCGGGCTCGAGGACCGTCGAGACGGTCGGACTTCCCTCTTCGCGGCTCGCGCGCCGTCGCAGCAGTTCGACCTCGCCCTCGGCGTCGGGGTAGCCCATCGACGTCTTGACGAGGAAGCGATCGACCTGCGCCTCGGGCAGCGGGAAGGTGCCCTCCTGCTCGACGGGGTTTTGCGTCGCGATGACGAAGAAGGGGTCCGGCAGCGGGCGCGTCTCGCCGTCGACGGTGACCTGGCCCTCCTCCATGGCCTCGAGCAGGGCGGCCTGGGTCTTCGGCGGCGCGCGGTTGATCTCGTCGGCCAGCACGATGTTGGCGAACAACGGTCCCTCGTTGAACTCGAAGCTCCGATCGCGCTCGTCGAAGACGTGCGTGCCCGTGACGTCGGTCGGCAGCAGATCGGGCGTGAACTGGATCCGAGAGAAGGAGAGCCCGAGCGCGGTGGCGACGCTCCGGGCCGTCAACGTCTTGCCGGTTCCGGGGACGTCCTCGAGGAGGACGTGGCCCCGTCCGACGACGCCGACGAGGATCTCCTCGAGGAAGGACCGATCGCAGACGACGGCGTCGCCGATCTCCTCGAGGACGGTCGAACACTCGCGGCTGGCCTGGGTGACGTCCATGGCGTCGACCTCGGAGGCTCGCGTGAAACGTCTTTCGTCCGACTGTCACGTTCGGACGTCAGCGGTTCCCAGACGGCGCGACGATTCGAAACGGATAAAAACGTCACCGCGGTAGATAGGGGTGAGCCGAGATAGCCTAGCCCGGCCAAGGCGGCAGATTCGAAATCTGCTGTCCTCACGGACTCGGGAGTTCAAATCTCCCTCTCGGCGCTTTTTCGCGAACCATACCGTCGAGCACCGCGTAGCGTGTGCTCGACATCCGTGAGCGGAAAACGACGACGGGATTTGAACGAGAGAAGACGCAGCATCCGACCGAAGCGAGGATGATCGTCTTCGCGTGGTTCAAATCTCCCTCTCGGCGCTTTTCAGCAGCACAACATGACGAGCATAGCGAGTCGTCTGTGCTGCTGAAAACGATACAGCGGAGTTTGAGCCAGGGAGTGACGCGAGCGGAATTTCTGCGGTTCAACTCGCGCTAACGTCTGAAACGGTGACGGTCAAACTGAGCGTGAGGGCTCGTATCAACAAAAATGAATGTGCACTGGTACTCCAGCATACTGATTACGCTAACACACAAAGTACGTCATTGCCCGTGAGTATCGGCGAGTTCGAATCCGGAGACCTACCACAGGGCCCGAGCGTACCGGAAGCGGTGGTCACGTACCTGTACGGACAGCGGGACAAAGCCTTCACTCGAGCCGAAATCGCGGCAGCGATCGATGCCGATCCAAACACCGTCGGAACCGCTCTCTCGAGACTCAAAGAACGGAACCTCGTGCGACACAAGGGCGAGTACTGGGCCCTCACGGAGGACGAGGACCGAGTTGCCGCAGCATACGATCTCCGTACTGCGAGCGCTCGCCTCGATGAGGACGATGGCGGTATCGATCCCGAAAAGTGGGATGCGGCCGCTCCCGATGCACCACATCCGAGCGAGGACTCCTAATCGATGCGGCCCGAACGAGGTGATGTCGTTCGAAGCCGAGATCCGTTCAAACTCGGTAGTGAGAAACAGCGGCCGTGGCTGATCGTTAGCAACCGGAAGCATCCGTTCAGCGAGGAACAGTATCTTGCAGTCGCGATCTCGACCAAGGAGTACGATCACTCCATCGCGCTTCGGCCAGCGGTTTGGGAGACGGGTGGTGTCCCGCGAGAGTCCTTTGCCTCTCCGTGGGCGGTACACTCTCCGCGTCGTGAGGAGCTCGTTGCGTGGCAAGGCCGTCTCACCGGGAGCTGCACCGAGCGTATCGTGGACGTAGTTCAGAGCTCTCTCCGTTAGGAGCGATCTTTGCTCCCGTTTCGAGTCGTCAGCGCCGCGAGGAAGACCGTGAAGCGGCGGTCACGGATACGTAGCGGGTTGTCGCTCTTCAGTAAGCAGTCCTCGACGATTCGTTCGCCGCACAGAGGGGAGTCTTCACAGGAGTCTAGGAGCGAAGTAGCTGTCCGACTGCTGTGCCTCCGAATGGTGCGCGCCGTGTCGACTACGGATCTCGATCCGAAATCCACCGAGCGGTCCGCTCGAGCCGTCCACCGACCGTTCGGCATCCGTACTGCTCTCCACCCTCGTCATGAGTTCCCATCCCTCGCAGGGAACCGCTTTATTTGCGCAGGTATGGGAGGGAGTTCCGAACGAACCCAATGTCAGAAACCAGTAACTTCCCGACGGCGAGACGAGGTGAGCGGACGCGATGAGCTCCGACGAGGAGAGCGGCCTCGGGGACGACCCGTTCCATCCACTCGGGGACGCCGCCGAGGAGGACTTTCGGGCCATGCTCGAGGAGACCGAGTACGACGCCGATCTCGGAATGGCGATGGCCGAGGACGCGATGCGGGTCACGAAGGGCGAACTCTCGGAGGCGAAGTTCCACGAGCGCTACCACGAGGACGTCCTCGAGGAGTTCGGCGAGGACGAGCGGCCGACGAAGGAAGCCTACGAGAACGCCAAAGCGGAGGCGAAGGGAACGCTCTCGGGGATGCTCTCCCGCTTCGAAGGCGACGGCGAGGAGTCCCGTCGCGACACGATGAAGAAGATGGGCGCCGGCGCGGCCGCCGTCGGTCTGGGCGCCTGGGGAACGGCCGAGAACGGTGACGGGTCGGAAGCCGATATCGTCGCGGCCCAGGAGGACGGCGAGGACGACGGCGACGGTGACGGCGTTCAGTGGGGGATGGCGCTCGACCTCGAGACCTGCGATGGCTGTCTCTCCTGTGTCGTCGCGTGCAACCAGGAGCACAACTGGGACGAGGGGGCGAACTGGATGTACATCATCGCCTACGGGGACGGGACCGTCGAGTCGCCCGACGCCGACGACTTCGAGGGGACGCGGGATTTTAACTACCTGATCCGGCCCTGCCAGCACTGTACTGACGCCCCCTGCGAGAAGGTGTGTCCGACGACGGCCCGTCACACCCGCGACGAGGGCGGGCTCGTGCTCACCGACTACGACGTCTGCATCGGCTGTCGGTACTGTCAGGTCGCCTGTCCCTACGGCGTCAACTACTTCCAGTGGGGCGAGCCCGAGGTCGACGCCCCCTCCGAGGAGCTCGAGGAGGACATGATGTACGACCAGCGCGACCGCTGGGTCAGCGGTCGGGGTCCTCGCGGCGTCATGGAAAAGTGCGTCTTCGATCCGGCCCGTCAGGACGGCAACATGGGCGACGAGATGGTCGGCACGACGGCCTGCGAGGAGGCCTGTCCGCCGGGAGCGATCCAGTTCGGCGACATGAACGACCCCGACAGCGACCCCCAGCGATACGTCGACAACGTCCCGCTCGCTCGAGCCATCGAACACGACCCGGACGACGAGGAGCTGCAGGACGCCATCGCCGTCCTCGAGGGCGAGGAGGAACCCGCCGAGGAGGACGACGAGGACGGGCTGACCGAGGAGGAGGCCGAGCGGCTCCTGCGGGGCGAGTACGGCGAGCCCGACTCGACGTTCCGGCTCCTCCAGGAGTACAACACCGATCCGAACGTCCTCTACCTCGGCAACGAGCCGGGGCCGGACGCCGAGCAGGTTCCGGGCCCCGTCGCCTACGACGACGTCGGGCAGGTCGACAACCGCAAGGACATCCTCGACGAGGGAACCGTCGGCGACACGGATCTCTCGCTGTGAGGGCGGCCTTCGAGAGCTTCATGTCGCTCGAGGGGAACCCCTCGGTATGGAACTCCGCCAGCGCGTCGCGGTCGGAACGCTGTGGATCGCCGTCGCGGCGTTGATCGCGTACATGCTGTACCCGGTGACGGCGTTCGGGATCGACGCGGTGCTCCAGCTGTTCGTGCTCGTCTTCACACTCTTTCTCGCGGGCGTCTACCTGTTCAACCCCTGGGGCGTGCTCGATCGCCAGCCCTTCCACTAAAAATCGAGTCGTGCCGATGTTGAAACGGAGTACTGTCCCTCAGCCCAGAAGCCCGCGAGCCGTCGCGCGGTCGTGCCGGGAGATCGAAACAGCAGCCCGTCTCAGTCGTCGGCGGGTGCGAGCGGTTGCGTGTCCTGGCCGAGCAGCCGATCGAGCGCGTCGACCATCGCCTCGACGCTCGCCCGCGTGATGTCGGCCTCGCTACGGGCGACGGTCACGGAGCGGTCGTCCCGAACCATCGTCACCTCGACGGTGACGACGGCGTCGGTCCCGCCGGTGACGGCGTCGACGTGGTAGGACTCGAGTTCGGCGTCGGCCATCGAACCCAGTGCCTCCCGGACCGCGGAGACGGCGGCGTCGACGGGTCCGGAGCCGGTGCCGCTTGCGACCCGTTCCTCGCCGTCGACCTCGAGCCGGATGCTCGCGGTGGGAACCGCGCCACCGCTGGTCGCGGTGAGGTCGAGCAGTTCGACGACGCGCTCGCGGTCGTCGCCGGTGACGTCCTCGGCGATCGCGAGCAGGTCGGCGTCGGTGACGCGACGACCGCGGTCGCCGAGTTCGGTGACGCGGGTAGCGATCTCGGCGACCTCGTCGCCGCTGGCCTCGACGCCGTGTTCCTCGAGCGTCGCCGCGACGCCGGCCCGGCCGGTATGTTTACCCAGCGCGAGCCGTCGCTCGCGCCCGACGGTCTCGGGCGCGTAGGGCTCGTACATTTTGTCGTCTTTGAGCGTGCCGTCGGTGTGGATCCCGCTCTCGTGGGTGAAGGCGTTCTCACCGACGACGGCCTTGTTCGGCGGTAGCGGGACGCCGGTCACCCGCGAGACGCGCTGTGCGAGGTCGTACAGCTCCTCGAGTTCGACCGTCTCGACGCCGTAGACGTGTGCCAGCGCGATCGCGACCTCCTCTAAGGCGACGTTGCCGGCTCGCTCGCCGAGTCCGTTGACGGTACAGTGAACCAGATCCGCACCCGCGGAGACCGCCGAGATCGCGTTCGCGACGCCCAGGCCCAGATCGTCGTGGGTGTGGGCGCTGACGGGACCCAGTTCGGCCAGACGGGAGACGGCCTCGGCGGTGCGCTCGGGACCCGTGTGGCCGACGGTGTCGGCGAAGCAGGTCCGATCGGCGCCCGCATCGAGGGCCGTTCCCATCAGCTCCTCGAGGTAGTCCAGATCGGCCCGGGAGCCGTCCTCGCCGATGACCTCGACCCAGAGGTCGTGGTCGGTGGCGTACTCGACGAGATCGGCCGTCTTCGCGAGGTTGTCCTCGCGGGAGGTGCCGACCTTCCCCTCGACGTGGCGGTCGCTGGCGGGAACGACGATGTGGACGCCGTCGACGTCACAGTCGAGCGCGAGGTCGACGTCGCCGGCCATCCCGCGACAGAAACTCGTGACCGTCGCCTCGAGGTCGAGGTCGGTCACCCGCGAGATCGCCTGTCGCTCGCCCGCGCCGGTACAGGCGCTGCCGGCCTCGACGACCGAGACGCCGGCTCGCTCGAGCCCGCGGGCGATCTCGACTTTTTCGTCGGGGGAAAGCGAGACACCCGGGGCTTGTTCGCCGTCGCGAAGCGTCGTATCGAGAAGGCGCACTGTACGGTCGGCTGCGATCGTCTGCTCCGGAGTCGTAGTCACGAAGGAAGGGTTATTTCCGTCCTGGAATTTCGCGCCCAGCCGGGTTGCCCCGACTTCCTCTATCCTCGGACTCCGGCGTTGAGAACGAATCTCGTGCCATCGTATCCCGACCTATTCGGTCGGGGTGACTTAACCTCGCCGGTCACGGCACCATCTGCATCCGTCGACGCACCGTCGGATCGACGTCGGCGTTCGACGCGGGGACCCCAACGACCATCGGGGACCCCGGCGTAGTCCACGGCATGGACCCCACGCTGGAGCCGCTCGCGCGGTCGCTTCGCGCTGCGCCGATCGTCGACCGCGACGGCTACGATTACTTCGTCCACGGCGTCACCGACGGGATTCCGATCGTCGAGCCCGAGGTCCTCGAGGCCGTCGTCGCCGGCTTCCGCGAGCGGATCGACCTCGCGGACGTCGACGCTCTCGTCGCGCCCGAGGCGATGGGAATCCACCACGCGACGGCGCTCTCGGCGGCGACGGGCGTCCCCTTCGTCGTCGTCCGCAAGCGCTCTTACGGCTTCCCGGATGAGGTTGCGATCCACCAGGAGACCGGCTACGGCGAGAGCGAACTGTTCCTGAACGGGGTCGAGGCCGGCGATCGGGTCGTTCTCGTCGACGACGTCCTCTCGACGGGACATACCATCGAGGCCGTCTGTGCGGCCCTCGAGGACGTGGGCGCGGAGCTCGTCGACGTCGCGGTCGTCCTCCGACGCGTCGACCGCGACCGCGAGGGGTTCGACAGGTCGGTGACGGGCCTGTTCGACGTCCGAGTCATCGACGGCGCGCTCGAGATCGTCGAGTAATCAGGTCGGCTCGAGGACCAGCTCGTCGCCGGGCTCGACGCCGTCGGCCGCCCCCGCGGGCAGCTCGAGGAGCAGGTCGGCCTCGCTGCGGGCGATCTCCCGCCAGGGCCGGAGTCGTTCGACGCGCTCGACGACGCCGTCGACGACCCAGATCACGTCCAGCGGGACGAACACGAACAGCATGTGGACGTCGCGAGGGCTGACCGACCCGAACCGGAACGCCAGCGCGTACCCCTCGGGCAGCGAACGGCGGAACATGAGCCCGCGGAGCTGGCTCAACGCGGAGTCGGCCGTCTCTACAGTCGCGGCCAGCTGGCGGGCGGCACCGGATTTCGGGTGGTGGCGCAGTCGCACGGCCTCGAGTGCCCGCCGGGAGGATAAAAACTTCCCGTGGAACTCGAGCGATGAGTTCGGATCGGCGAGGGGTTGAAACGTCGCGCTCGCCAACGGGACGGCGATGGAGAAAACGCCGCGAGGAACGTCCGTCGGCGTCGACGACCCCTACGCGTTCGCCGGCGTCTGCGACCATTGTACCGACGACGGGCGGTGTCGGTACGCGTTCGAACGGCCCGACGCCGACCCGGCGTTCGCACGGCCCGACGCCGACCCGGCGTTCGCCCGCGAGCGGGCCGCCGAGGAGTACGCCTGCCCCGTCCACGACCCCGATCGCGAGGAGACGCCGGCCGACTGTCCCCACTTCCGGTCGCGAAACCGCGACCGGGAGTGCGTGCGCTGCGGCCTCGAGGAGAAGCGCCTCGCTCACGACGACGAGCGCCCGCTGCTCGAGGAACATCACCTCTCCTACGCCGACGGGAGCGGGTCGGCGAGCGAGGGCGCTGACGCCGAGGCGGAGGCCGACGAACTCTCCCACGAGATCACGGTCTACCTCTGTCGGTGGTGTCACGCGAAGGTCCACAGCTCGTGGGCCCGTATCACCGACGACGTCACACCGGAGCCGGAGGCGGTCGCCGAACTCGAGGGCCGACGCGGACGCGAACAGGAAGAGCTCGGGTTCGAGTCGGCGGCCGAACGATACGACACCGACGAGTAAGCGTTCCGCTGTGAGTCGTCGAACGCAGCTACACGGTCGCACGAGAACGTGCGATCGACGCGATAACGGAACTCAGTTGTTCCCGCGCGGCAGGATGTCGCCGACCCGTCGGGGCTCGCCCTGCAGGTTCGGCTGCTCGGCGACGATCTTGAGCACCTCGTGGTCGGTCACGTCGTAGTAGGACTTCTCGGTGGCTTCCTCGATGAGCTCCCGCTCGAGGCGGAACTCGGTGCCTTCGTACACGACATCGACTCCATCGTCGTCGAACGCAAGCGTCGTCATACTCGACCGTAGGTGATCCCCCGATAAAAACCGGACGCCTGTGGGCGGGGACTCGGACGCTGCCGCGCCCGCCGTCGAATCGCGCGAGATTTATTACCCGGTACTCACATTGGTTGCGAACGTGGCGTTTCGCAGGGATCCGCTCGACGAACTCGTCGTCCCCGACGGGACCGAAGCCAAGGAGGTCGCCCTCGAGACCGACGGGGACGTGCTGGTCGGCGCCCGCTCGACCGTCGAGTTCGGCGTTCGCGGCCGGAACGTTCTCGCGGGCGAGAGCGTCGAGTTCGGCGGGGACATCGAGGCCGAGGCCGACTGTCGACTCGACATGTGGTGTGACGTCGCCGACAACGTCCTGGTCGGTCAGGACGCCTACATCGGCGAGCGAGTCCACATCGGCGGCGAGATGAAGGTCGCCGGCGACCTCGATATCGGCGACGACGTCGAGATCGACGAGGGATTCGAGGCCAACGGCTGGATCGTCATCCGGAACCCGATGCCGACGATCGTCTTCCTCTTTGTCTACCTCAAACAGCTCCTGTTGATCGGCGAGGAGGACGCCGCCCAGCGGCTCGTCTCCCAGCTCGTCGACGGCGATGCGGACGAGGACGCGGAGCCGACCCCCGACCCGCTGATCGTCCCCCGTAACGCGACGGTGAGCGACGACGCCTGGCGCGTCTCGACGCCCGCGACGATCGGTGACGACTGTCGGCTCCACGGCAACATCCGCGCCGAGTCGATCGACGTCGGCGAGGACTGCAATATCTTCGGCAGTCTGCGGGCCCGCGAGGACGTGACCGTCGGCGAGGGGACTCGCATCCACGGCGATCTGACGACCCGCAGCGGCGACGTCGTCGTCGAGCCCGGCGCGCGGATCCTCGGCGACGTCTCCTGTTCGGACCTCGAGCTGGGTCCGGGCGCCGAGGTCGACGGCTCGATCCGGGCCGACGGCGAGATCACGATGGGGACGACCGAGCGCGACCTCGAGTAATCGGGACGCGATCGCGGGCGACGGGGATTCGCTTTCGGAACAGTTCGAGCAGTGAGACCGAGGCCTGGCGTTCTCCACCGGGAGGAACCGGACGACGATCGGTTGGGCCGCTTCTACGGGTGCACCGATCGCGACTCGATCGCTCGAGAACGACGATTCGAGCCGGAATCGGCGAGTTTCAAGCTCTCGACCGAGCGGTTTCGGCGTCTCGGACGCCCGTTCACCCGTTCTCTCTCCCGGCGATTTCGACCCCGCATTCTTAATAGTGTCAGTTGCGTTAGCACGAGTCGAGTATGGTGCGAGAGAGCAGCTACCAAAGAGGGGTGAGATCGTGCGATCGATCGTGTTGACGAAGGGCGTGCCGGACTTCTCGGAGGGCGCGGTCTCCTTCGACGAGGACGGCCACCTGGAACGGGGGAAGACGCCGACGGTGATGAACCCGAACGACGCGTTCGCGCTCGAGGCGGCGCTCCAGACTCGAGTCCGACACGGGGGTCACGTCAGCGGGATGAGCATGGGGCCGCCCGGCTACGCCGAGGTGCTCGAGGGGGCGATGGAGTCAGTGTACACCGACGACAGCTACCTGCTCTCGGACCGGGAGCTCGCGGCCTCCGACACGTGGGCGACGGCGATCACCGTCAGCTCGGGGATCGAGAAGTACCGTGAGGAGGTCGCCGACGTCGACCTCGTCTTCGCGGGGTTCAAAACCGCTGACGGAGAGACCGGCCAGACCGGGCCCCAGACGTGCTGGGCCCTCGAGTGGCCGATCGTCACCCACGTCATCGCGCTGGATATCGACCCCGACGAACGCCGACTTCGGGCGAAGCGACTCGTCGAGGGCGACGTCGACGAAATCGAAACCGTCGAGGCGCCCCTGCCCTGTATGGTCGTCACTGATCCCGAGTTCGAACCGACCTACCGGAAGGCCGCCCACAGGTTGACCCACAAACGGCTTCGGGCGGAGACACAAGAGCGGGCCGCCGAGCACGACGAGCACCTGACGACGTGGGATCACGCCGATCTCAATCTCGATCCAGACTACATCGGGCTCGACGGCTCGCCGACGATCGTCTCCTCGGTGGACCCGATCCCGAAGGCGCCCTCCGAGCGGGAGGCGACGGTGATCGATCCCGACGACGGTGCGGCGATGGAGCCCGTCCTCGAGGAACTACACCCGTTTGCTGGAGGTGACTAATGATGGCACTCGATCCCGACGAGTACACGGCCGACGAACTGGGCGAGGAGCTCGAGACGCTCGACGACGTCGACGAACTGCAGACGGTCCTCGAGGCCGAACAGGCGGGCAAGAACCGCAAGACCGCCCGCGAGGCGATCCACCGCCGGCTCGAGGCGCTCGGCGAAGCGGGCGACGCCGAGGGGCTCGAGGGTGACACCGAGACGGAAGGCGAGTACGAGGAGACGAAAGAAGACGTCGGCGACGAAGCGGAAGGCGAGGAGGTAGAGGAGGTCGACGAAGGAGACGAAGACGCAGGCGCGGACGACGAATCGGCAGCCGAGGGCGAGGAAGAGGACGACGGACTCTCCCACCCGACGCGGGACAAGAGACACGTTCGGGCGCTCGACGGCGGCGAGTACGCCGACATGTGGGTGTTCTGCGAGACCCAGCAGGGAGCGCTGCTCGAGGTCTCCCGGGAGATGCTCGGCAAGGCCCGGGAGCTGATGGACCAGTTCGAGGACGACTACGGAAGCGAGGAGCGCGTCGTCGCCTTCCTGATGGGCGACGACTGCGAGAACTTGGCCGAGGAGTGTATCGCCTACGGCGCCGACGTCGCGGTCTACCACGACGATACTCGTCTCGAACGGTTCCTGCACAAACCCTACACGGAGATCGCGGCCCACATGGCTCGCGGCCAGGGGACGATCGAGAGTACCGACTGGCGCGAGTACGACGAGCCCCGCTACGTCCTATTTCCGGCGACGAACAACGGTCGGGACCTCTCGGCGAAGGTCCAGGCGGAGCTCGACTCCGGGCTCGCCTCGGACTGTTCGGACCTCTACATCGAGGAGAACGAGGTCTCGAATCCGGTGAAGACCGGCGAGCCGGGCGTCAAGAAGACCTTCGAGAAGGTCCTGCACATGAAACGCCCGGACTTCTCGGGGTTCGAGTACTCGACGATTCTCTGTCTCGACAACCCCGGGCGGGACTTCCATCCGCAGGGGGCCTCGATCATTCCGGGCAGCTTCGACCCGATCGAACCCGACTACGATCGGGAGGGACTCGTGATCGAACACGACATGGAGCTCGACGAGGACTGGTTCCGCGTCGAGATCGCCGAACACGATCGGCTCGAGGCCGGGATCGACCTGGCTGGCCACGAGGTGATCGTCTGTCTCGGTCGGGGGATCGCCGACGACCCCACCAGAGGAATGGAACTCGGGCTCGACCTCGTCGACGCTTTCGAGGACGCCGAACTCGGCATCACGCGAGGGATCGTCACCTCGGCCTACCAGTTCGAGGGTCACGTCGAGGAGTACTCGAAGGAAGAACGCCAGATCGGCGAGACCGGTCAGGTCGTCGCCCCCGACCTCTACATCGCCGCGGGCGTCTCCGGGGCGGTCCAGCACAAGGTCGGAATGGACGAGTCCGATACCATCGTCGCGATCAACACCGACCCCGACGCCAGGATCCGGGACTTCAGCGACTACTACGTCGAGGGCGACCTGTTCGAGGTGCTGCCCAGACTCACGGCAGCGGTCGAATCCGGGGAGACGAGGCTCGAGGCCGTCGCCGACGGGAGCGGAGGTGAGGAGCGATGACCGAACGAGAGCACTACGAGGCCGTCGTCGTCGGCTGCGGCCCAGGCGGCGCAGCCGCTGCGGCCAGGCTCGCCGAACACGGCGTCGAGACGCTCGTCCTCGAGCGGGGCGTCAAGGCGGGCTCGAAGAACGTCTCCGGCGGGCTGATCTACGCCGAGGACTCGGCCCCCTACACGATCGACGACCTGTTCGACGGCTTCCGCGAGAAGGCGGCCGAACGCCCCGTCACCGACTACCGGATCCACAACATCGCCGGCGACAAGGTCAAGACCTACGACCTGACCGACCTCCACGAGCACGACACCGACTGGTGTGACGCCGTGCTCCGCCGGAAGATGGACTCCTGGCTCGAGGCCCGAGTCCACGAGAAGACCAGCGAGACGGGCGGCGGCGTGTTGACGAACGTGCGGGTGAACGGCCTCCTCCGAGAAGATAGCGAGGGTCGCGTGCGACCCTCGGAAAAGTCGAGCGGGCGAAGCCCGCGAGACAGTGAAATTATCGGCGTCACCTGTGACGAGCTGGATCCGATCGAGGCCGACCTGATCGTCGCCGCCGACGGCGTCAACTCCGAGCTGGCCCGCGAGGCCGGCCTCATGGACTGGGAGGAGCCCGACGAGTGGTTCCAGGGCGTCAAAGCCGTCGTCGACATGGACCCCGAGGCGGTCAACCACCGGTTCGGAATCGACGACGACGAGGGCGTCGCCCACCTGTTCTCGGGCGACCTCTTCGAGGACGTCCGGGGCGGGGGCTTTCTCTACACGAACGAGGAGTCGCTGTCGATCGGGACCGTCTTCCACCTCGACAGCCTCGTCGCCCAGCGGGCCGAGCCCCACGAGCTGCTCGACGCCCTGCTGACCCACCCCGTGATGGCCCACTGGATCGGCGACGGGTACGACGAGCGGGAGTACGCCGCGAAGCTCGTCCCCGACTCGAAGAAGGTCGCCCACCGCGAACCCTATCGGGATCGCCTGGTGCTGGTCGGGGACGCCGCCGGCCAGATGCAGGCCCAGGGCCCGATCATCAAGGGGATGAACCACGCCGTCACGGCCGGCGCGCTGGCGGCCGACGCCTTCGCGATCACGCGGGGCAACGCCGACCCCGAGGCCGCGGGACGGCGCTACGCGAAGCTGCTCGAGGACTCGGGGACGATGGCCAAGCTTCGCCCGAAACAGTACGACCTCGCTCGAACCGTCGGCGAGCGCGATGCGGTCACGAACGTCGTGGATCGGGTCCTCGAGTCCCCGCTCGGCAGCGTCGCGCTCGGGAACTCGCTCGCCGATCGGGTTCTCGAGCGGGCGTACAACTCGCCGTTTCTGGTGTCGATGCTGCCCGACACCCGGACCGGGTACACGACGGTGCCGACGGTGATCGGCGAGGCCCGCGGCAAGAGCATCCGCTGGAAGAACGATGCCGAGCCGCCGAGCCTCGAGGAACGGATCGGCGACCTCACATACGACACCGACGTCGGCAACCCCCACATCGAGCTGCGCGACGACTCCGCGGAAGCCAGCGGGGCCGCCGTCTACGCCTGCCCCGTCAGCGCCGAGGCGTTCGGCGGGGGGTGTTACCGCACGGAGCAGGTGAAGACGAACGGCGACGAGGAGACCGTCGTCAGCCTCGACACCCAGCCCTGCGTGGAGTGTGGGACCTGCGCGATCGTCGCCGACACCGCCTGGGAGCACCCCCGCGGCGGGAAGGGCGTCGAGTACCGCGAAGGGTAATGAGCCGGTACGGACCCAGGATCGCCGCGCTCGCCCGGCGGGCCGAACGCGACCGGGAACGCCTCGAGACGCACGATTCGGCCGCTGACCCTGAAGCCGCCCGCGAGTACCTCCGCGAAGGGGCGGGGCAGGCGATCTGGTGTTACGTCGAGGCCCGGACGGGAGGACGGCTGGTCGCGTTCTCGGAAGCCGAGTTCGCGGCCATAGAGCGGGCGATGAACGACTGGCTCGAGTGTTACGCGCGGTGTCACGGCGTCGAACTCGAGGCCGAGTTCACGGTCCGCCAGGCCGCCGAGGTGTTGCTCGAGACGCGAAACGTCGTCGACACGGCGCAGCTGCTGACGGGCGTCCCGGAGCGGCGAACCCAATCGTCGAGGGCGAGTCGGTAGTCGTCGGTGCGTCGAGGGTCAAGGGGTTGGATGAGAACGTTCGCTACAGACGCTCCGTCAGCCGAAACAGGTCGCCGCGATAGTCGATCGGTCGACGGTCTCCCCCTTCAAGCGCGCGTACAGGTCGTAGCGAACGCCGGACGGCGGTTCCGAACCGTGCCGCCAGGTGATCGTCGTCTCGGCCTCGGTGACCGCCGTCGCGGCTCGGATGGGTCCGTCCGTCGCTCTGACCTCGACGAGGTCGACCGAGTCGGGATCCGTCTCGAGGACGACGCTGATTCCGAAGTCGGTCTCCGAATCGGCCGTGAGACGTTCGGACCGAACCGTCAGTTGACTGATCGCCTCGGTCTCGAACGGCGTCTCGTTCGGGAACGAACACTCCCTGCTTGACTCGCTGGACGCTCGTCCGAGACAGCCACCGGTTACGGCGGCAGCGACGGTCGCGCCACTGCCGAGGACGTCACGTCGACTAACGGATCGGAGTTCGGTCATCCATGGTTCGAACTGTCTCGTCTCCCGATATGAATTTTCAGTTGAGTACTGTCTTCGGCGAACGGTGCGTGAGACCGAGTCAGTAGATGAGTTCGTCGTCGTTCTCGACCATGTAGAGAGTGCGGGCGGCGATGTTGACCGCGTGGTCGCCGACCCGCTCTAAGTCCCGGATCGTCAACAGCAGCCGCGAGACGTCCTGCAGGATCCGCTCGACTTCGTCGGGAGAGTCGAGCTCCCGCTCGATCAGGTCCCGGACGACGACCCCGCTTGCCCGCTCGGCGAACTGATCGACATCGTCGTCGCGCTCCGCGAGCTCCCGACAGGCGTCGGTGTCCTCCTCGTCGTACGCGAGCATCGCGTCCTCGATCATCTCGAGGGTTAGCTCGCCCATCGCTTGCACGTCGACGTCGGGGAACCGGTCGTGTTCGGCCTCGTGGGTGTACTCGCCGAGG
This sequence comes from Natronococcus roseus, assembly GCF_043677095.1. Taxonomy (NCBI): domain Archaea; kingdom Methanobacteriati; phylum Methanobacteriota; class Halobacteria; order Halobacteriales; family Natrialbaceae; genus Natronococcus; species Natronococcus roseus. Next base: position 73,891 of record NZ_JBHLJR010000006.1, on the reverse strand, counting down.
TTGACCGCGAGATCCCCGATCCGCTCCAGGTCGGTGATGATCTTGAAGGTCGAGGCGATAAAGCGCAGGTCGCTGGCGACGGGTTGTTGGAGCGCCAGCAGCTCGATACACTCCTGCTCGAGCTCGAGGTACAGCTCGTTGACCTCGCTGTCGCCCTCCATGACCTGGGTGGCGAGCTCCGTGTCCTTCTGCTCGAGGGCGGACAGTCCCATTCGGAGCCGCTCCATGACGACCTCGCTCATGTAGAGGACGTCCTCTCGGAGCTCCGTGAGTTTCTCCTGATACGACTTTCTTGCCATGGTTCAGGCACCCGTGCGGGCGAAGATATACCTTGTGCTCGGGTGAGCCGGCCGTTCGACGGTTCGCACCGTGCCGCGCTCCTGCTCAGAGTTCGGGCGCGACCTCACGTCCCAGTCGGTCGACCGACTCGCGGATCGCGTCGGTTCCGGCACCGGGACAGTACGACCGGAAGATGAGGTGGACGTCGTCGCCCAACCGCTCCCGGTAGGTCTCGAGCTCCTCGCGGACCTGCTCGGGGGTGCCGACGATCGCGTCCTCCCTGAGCTGCGCCTTCTTCTCCTCGGAGAGGCCGTCGCTGACGTCTTCCTCGCCCATCCACTCGGCGTACTTTCGTTGCTGGTAGAAGTAGCCGTCACGCATCCGCTCCCAGGCCTCGTCCTCGGAGTCGGCGACGAAGCCGTAGCGAATCACGTACGTCGTGAACTCCCCGTCGATCCCCTCCTCCTCGCGGACCTGTCGGATGTCGGCCATCCTGGTCTCGATGTCGTCGAGCGACAGCATCTCGTTCGCACACCAGCCGTCGGCCATCCGGGCCGCGCGCCTGACCGCGGGTTTCGCGAGCCCGCCGAGAACGATCGGGGGCGCCTCGTCGGGCGTCGGCGTCACTTCGGTCCCGGGATCGATCGCGTGGTGGTCGGGGTCGTACTCGAGCGGCCCCGGCTCCCAGGCGTTTCGCAGCACGCGGATCGCGTCCTCGGTTCGGTCCGTCCGTTCGTCCTTTGGCACGCCGAAGTTCTCGAACTCTCGATCCCAGTAACCGATCGAGAGCCCGAGCGTCAACCGCCCGCCCGACAGGGCGTCGATCGTCGCGGCGTCCTCGGCGAGGCGAACCGAGTCGTACAGGGGTGCGAGTCCGACGGCCGACCCGACCGTGATCTCGTCGGTGCGGCCGGCGAGGGCGGCGAGCGTCGGCACGGTCCCCGAGAGGTAGCCGTCGTCGGTGAAGTGGTGCTCCGAGGTCCAGACGCTCTCGAGGCCGGCCTCGTCGGCGGTTTCGACGATCCTCAGAAGGTCTTCGTACACCTCGTTCGTCGACCGGTCGTCGTCGGGGCGCTGCTGGGCGGTGAGCAGTCCGAGTCCGATATCCATACACCGGAGTTAGAAGACGAGACCGAAAAGCGCGATACCTGCATCGCCAGCCGTTCGCGGTGTCGGTCGCGAGCTACCCGAACTTGCCGGTGATGTAGTCCTCGACGCGGTCGCTTTCGGGGTTTTCGAAGATTTTGTTCGTGTCGTCGAACTCGACGAGCCTGCCGCCCGTGAGGAAGACGGCGGTCTTGTCCGAAATTCGGGCCGCCTGCTGCATGTTGTGGGTGACGATCGCGACGGTGTACTCCTGAGCGAGTTCCTCGACTAAGTCCTCGATCTTCGAGGTCGCGACCGGGTCCAGCGCCGAGGCGGGCTCGTCCATCAGGATGACCTCGGGGTCGGTGGCGATCGCGCGGGCGATACAGAGCCGCTGTTGTTGCCCGCCCGAGAGATCGAGTCCGCTCTCGTCTAACTGGTCTTCGACCTCGTCTAACAGGGCGGCGCGCTCGAGTGCCTGGTGAACCTTCTCCTCGATATCGTCGTCTTTCCCCTGGACGCGCAGTCCGTAGGCGACGTTGTCGAAGATCGACTTGGGGAAGGGGTTGGGCTTCTGGAAGACCATGCCGATCTTTCGTCGGAGGGCGACGGGGTCGACGTCGTCGTCGTAGATATTCTTTCCGTGGAAGTGGAGTTCGCCCTCGACGCGAGCGACGTCGATCAGGTCGTTCATCCGGTTGATCGACCGCAGGAAGGTGGACTTCCCGCAGCCCGAGGGGCCGATGAGGGCCGTCACCTGCTTCTCGGGAATGTCCATGTTGATCTCCTGAAGGGCCTGCGTGTCTCCGTAGAAGACGTCGAGATCTCGAGACTCGATGATCGCGTCGTCGACGCGAGGCGAGCCAAGCGGTCTGTCGGCGGCCGACATCTCGGCTCCAGAGTCGGCGCCAGCGTCAGTCGTTCGTTCGGCTGCCGTCGTCTCGGCCGCCTTCGAGCCGCTGTTTGCAGTCATGCCGGTTGTCTCGGCATTGGTGCTGAGCAAGTTACCTATTGCGAAACGCCCGCGGTCGGAGCCGACCGACGCGAGCGTCGACCGTAGCCCGGTTCGTCGATCGCCCGTCTCGTCGCTCATCACGCTTTCGGAGGCGTGGTATCCCTAAATACCATGCTATGACCTCTATATAGTGCTATAGTCTTCACCGACTCTCTGGCGGCTGTCCCCCTCTGTCGCCCGCTCCAAGGGATATTCGGCGATCGACCGAACGGTGCGGAGTATAGAGGCAGTGCGTTACGCCCGCCGGTCGTACTTGTTTCGGATGAGAACGGCGGCCGCGTTCATCAACAGGAGGATCGTCAGGAGCACGACGATCCCCGCGGCGGCGATATGCTGGAACGCCGCGTCGGGCTGGGAGGCCCACTCGAAGATCATCATCGGCATCGCGCTGAACGCACCCGTCGGTGAGGTCAGATCCGGTGGCGTGAACATCGAGACCGCCGCGCCGACCATCAGGATCGGGGCCGTCTCGCCGATCGCGCGGGACAGCGAGAGGATAATCCCCGTCATGATGCCGGGAACCGCCTCCGGGAGCACGACGTTGCGAATCGTCTGCCACTTCGTCGCCCCGGTCCCGTAGGAGGCCTGGCGCATCGAGTCCGGCACCGCTCGGAGCGACTCCTGGGAGGAAACGATGACGATCGGCAGGATGAGCAGCGTCAGCGTCAGCGCACCGGCGATCAGGCTCGCGCCCGTCTGGAGCGCCCGGACGAACATCGCGAGGCCGAGCAGGCCGTAAACGATCGAGGGGACGCCCGCCAGATTCGTGATGTTGGCCTCGATGAACCGCGTGAGGCGGTTATCGGGGGCGTACTCCTCGAGGTAGATCGCCGCGCCCACGCCCAGGAAGAGCGTGAACACCGCCGTCAGCACGATCAGGTAGATCGAGCCGACGATGGCCGGATACATTCCGGCGGGTCCGGTGTCGAGAGCGCCGTAGTTTTCGGGGTCGAAGTGCTCGGCGACCTGCGAGGGCGGGTAGGTAAGGAACTCCCAGGTGAGCCACCCCCACGACTCGTAGATCACGTCTGCAAGCAGGGCGATCAGGGCGACGATGCCGACCATCGCCGCGGAGACGCACAGCCCGAGGAAGACCTTCCCGTAGAGCCGTTTGCGCTCGATGGCCGATCCGTCGAAGTCGAACTCCCCGTCGGTATCCGTGCTCATTGGTACTCCTCCCGGTAGCGCGACCGAACCCACATGCTCAGGACGTTCATCGCGAACGTCATCGCGAACAGCGTCAGCCCGACGGCGAACAGGCTCTGGTACTGGATCGAACCGACCGAAACGTCGCTGATTCCGACCTGAACCATGTACGCCGTCATCGTCTGCATCTCCTCTAAGGGATTCGTGGTGATCTGGGGCAACATCCCCATCGCGAGCGCGACGGCCATCGTCTCGCCGATCGCCCGCGAGAGCCCGAGGACGTAGGCGGCGAGGATCCCCGACAGCGACGCGGGGATGACCACCTGCGTCGACACCTCGAGTTTCGTCGCGCCGAGCCCGTAGGCGGCGTTGCGAAGCGAGTCCGGAACCGCGCTCATCGCGTCCTCCGAGAGCGAGGAGATCATCGGGATGATCATGATCCCGACGACGATCGCGGCCGACGTCGCGTTGAACGTCCCCGTCTGCGGGAAGAAGAACTGGATGATCGGCGTGATAAAGGATAGCGCGAAGAAGCCGTAGACGATCGTCGGGATCCCGGCGAGGATCTCGAGGATCGGCTTGAGCGTGCGTCGCACACCGTCATCGGCGTACTCCGAGAGGTAAATCGCGGTCAGCGTTCCAACGGGGACCGCGATCAGCGCCGAGCCGACGGTGACCACGAGCGTCCCCCAGACCAGCGGGAGCACGCCGTAGCTCGTCGGCTCGATCAGCGGCGACCAGTCGGTCCCGAGCAGGAACTCGGTGACGGTCACCTGGGCCGCGAGTCCCTCACCAATCGCGTCGACGGCGCCGCCGACCGAGCCGGCCGAAACGGCGTCGCCGAGCAGCTCGACCAGGGTCGCCTGCCGGAAGAAGCCGACGGCGCCGTTGATCAACACGAGGATGATCGCGATCGTGGTCAACACGGTGACGAACGCACAGGAGAAAAAGGCGTACCGGGCGACCCGATCACCGAGCGTTCCGACGTCGTTGCCACTTCTCGAGAGGTCCATCCGTTCGGAGCTCATGCGTACCTCTCGATCGCATCCTCGAGTTCCGCGCGCTGTTCTTCGAGGACGTCGTCGGCGATCCCGTAGAAGCCGACGTCGAGGGCCGTCTCCTGGGTGTTATCGAGGTAAAAGCGCATGAATTCCCGGAACTCCTCCCGGGCGAGCTCCGGGAGGTTCACGTAGACGTACATCGGCCGCGACAGCGGCGAGTAGCTGCCGTCCTCGATCGTCGCCTCGGTCGGCTCGATCGGCCCGTCGCCGTCGTCGATGGCGATCAGGTCGACCTCGTCCTCGTTCTCGTAGTAGAAGCCGGCGCCGCCGAAGCCGACGGCGTGTTCGTTGCCCCGCACGCCTCGAACGATCATGTTCGTGTCGGCGGTGCCGGTGTAGTCCGAGCGGATGTTCCCCGACTCGCCGTTGACTGCTTCGGTGAAGTAGTCGAACGTCCCCGAGGCCGAGTCCCGCCCGTAGAAGCTGATCTCCTCGTCGGGCCACTCGTCGTCGAGGTCGCTCCAGGTTTCGATCTCGGAGCCGCTCTCCCAGAGCGCGTTGAGCTCTTCGGTCGTCAGCTCCTCACACCAGTCGTTGTCCGGGTGTTTCATGATCGCGATCCCGTCCATCACGACCTCGAGTTCGAGCCACTCGACGCCGTTGTCGGCACAGAGCTGTTCTTCCTCCTCGTAGATCTCGCGGCTCGCGTCGCTGAGGTGAATCTCGTCGCGACAGAGGCTCTGAAAGCCGGCGCCCGTTCCGGAGCCGCTGACCGAGACGCGAACCTGGTTGTTCTCCCACTGAAACCGCCTCGCGACCGCGGCACTGTTCGGCAATAGCGTGTCCGAGCCGTCGACGACGATCTCGCCCTCGAGACCGCTGTCCTGGCCGCGGACGAGACACCCCGCCAGGCTCGTCAGCCCCGCGCCGGTGGTACCGAGCAGTACGTGGCGACGCGAGAGCGCACCGCCAGAACCGGATCCCGGATCGTTTCCCATCAGTGCACTCCTAGCGGATGGCGTCTAAGTACCCTGCTATGTTTTCTATATATTTCTATGTTCGACATCAGTTCACAGTATCGCGGAAGCCATCGGGACGGGCCAGACGTCACGAACGGCCCCGGTCGACGGTCGAATCCGACAGCTCGGGGCTCTATAGACCGGTGGCGTTTATACGTTCAGCACCTAACCCCGGGGTATGGAAACCCGCAAGGTGCAGGTGACTGGCGGCTCTACGTACACGGTCTCGTTGCCGAAGAGCTGGGCGACCGAAAACGGCGTCAGCGCCGGCACGACCGTCGAGTGTTATCCGGAGGACGACTCGCTGCTGCTGACGCCCGCTAGCGACGTCGACCGCCAGGAGGGGACCCTCGACGTCTCCGATCTCGAGGGCGAGCGCCTCACCCGGGCGGTGATGACGATGTACGTCAGCGGGTTCGACATCATCCGGCTGGAGGCGACCCGAATCACGACAGACCAGCGACGGGCGATCCGCGACGCGACCCAGAGCCTCGTCGGCGTCGAGGTCTTAGAGGAGACGACCGACAGCGTCGTCATCCAGGACTTGCTCGACTCCTCGGAGCTGTCGATCGTCAACGCCGTCTCGCGGATGCGCCTGATCGCGACCTCGATGCTCTCCGACGCGGTCACCGCTCTCGTCGAGAACGACGACGACATCGCCCAGGACGTCATCGAGCGCGACGACGACGTCGACCGTCTCTGGCTGGTCGTCTCGCGGATCTTCCGGGCGACGCTTCGCTCGCCACGGGCCGCCGAGGAGCTTGGCGTTCCCCGCGAGGACTGCTTCGACTTCCACTCGAGCGCCCGACAGCTCGAGCGCGTCGCCGACCACGCCGCCAAGATCTCCAATCTCGCACTCAAGCTCGAGGCGATCCCCGAGGAGGTCGCCGAGGCGCTGATCGCGCTCCGGACGGACGCCGCCGACGTCCTCCAGAAGGCGATGGACGCGCTGTTCGCCGAGGAGACCGAGGAAGCGAACCGGCTCGGCCACGCGGCCCGGGAAGCCGTCCTCGACATCGACGAACACACCCGTTACATCGACGACATCCTTCGGGACCTCGAGCCGGTGCAGGCCCAGTCGCTGGGGCTGATCGTCGACTCGCTGTCCAGAAGCGCCGACTACGGCGGCAACATCGCCGAGACCGCACTGCAGAAGGCGGCGCCGCGCCCCTGAGCTCGAGACACAATCCGATCCGCACCTCACGCTGCTGTCATCGGTACGGACCCGTACTGTCCGAACGTGACGGGTACGGAGGGATCGATACCACAACTAGCAATCGCTTTCTTCCGATCTCGCCACCGAACGGACGTGGCACCAGGTGCCAGACCGACCATGCACGAACCCACAACCTCCGACGACGAACCGACCCGCGAGCGACCGACCGACGCTGCCCCCTCGAGACCGACGACGGAGCGACTCGCGGCGGTCGTCGTCAGCGAGGAGAACCGACGGGATCGGCTAACCGTCTACCCGGCAGACAGCTCGAACGACGTGATGCGAACGGCGTGGCTGACCGCGACCGCGGACGCGTTCGTCGACCTCGAGGCGTGGCGGTGAGGGGTTTCGTCTCGCGGCGCCGTCGCTGGGCGAAGCGAGTATCCGAGAGAACGGTCGTGGAGACTACTCGAGGAGAACGGCGTTGACCTGGCCGGTCTGGCCGGGTCGGGACGTCACGCGGGCCTGGCCCTCGGAGGTCTCGACGACGGCACCCTTCGTGATGATGTTCCGTCGGACGTAGTTCGGGTTGGCGTCGTTCTCGACGACGTCCTCGATCTCCGCGGTGACGGTCTCGCCGCCCTTGTTGACGCTCGCGACGTTCGTCGCGAGGGCGCGGGTCTTCGTGTTGCTACCGCGAACGTCGACGACGCGGAATCGGGGCTCGCCGACCTGGGTCTCGGTCGGGAGGCGACCGAGCTCGTTCTTGCGGCGCTTTCGGACGTTCTTCAGCCGGCCACCGGTTCGCTTGCGCGTGGAGCGTCCCTGGTTTTGCATACCCGGACAACGGCCCGGCGGATACTTGAATCCACGCTTTCGGATCGAGCGCCGATTTCACCCGGCTGACGCTCACTCCTCCGGGACCAGACAGTAGGCGTGGCCCGGTTCCTCGAGGATCGTCTCCTCGTCGTCGTCCCAGTAGTTCGTGAAGACGCCCCGCTCGGCGTAGTAGATCCGACCGTCGTGGGGAACCGGCGCGCTCGTGACGTGGCCGCGGTTCTGTACCCGCCAGCGCCGTTCCCCCGTCTCCTTGTCGAGCGCGTACAGGTACGAGTCGTAGGAGCCGACGAGGATCGTTCCGGCGGTGGCGGTCACCGCGCCAATGATCGAGCCGTCGATATCGGTCGCCCACAGCTCCTCGCCGGTCTCGCAGTCGATCGCGTAGACGTGGTCGTCGTTGCTCCCGGTGTAGACGACGTCCTCCTCGGGATCGAGCGCGGGGTTGGCCATCGATCGGTTCTCGAACTCGAAGGTCCACTCCTCGGTCCCGTCCTCGAGGTCGATGCAGTGGAAGCGCTCGTCCCAGGAGCCGACGTAGCCGTAGCCGTCGTGGGCCGCGATCGTCCCCTTGATTTCGGCGCCGAGGTTGAACTCGCCGTCGGCCTTTTCCTCGCCGTCGGGACCGTCCTCGCCGCCGGTCTGGTACTCCCAGGCGAACTCGAGCGAGGGGAACTCCCAGCAGTAGACGACGCCGTCGTTCGAGCCCGCACAGATCCGGCCCGTCTCGAGGTCGACGGTCGGCGAGGGGTGGGGCTGGCCCCAGATGCGGTCGTCGTGCCAGGTGGGTTCGCCCGTCGCCGCGTCGAACGTCCACAGCGCACCCGAGGAGGGGCTGCCGTACTCGGCAATCACGTACAGCGTTCCGTCGTAGTAGGCGGGACTCGAGCCGATCGCCAGCGTCCCCTCGAGTTCGTGGGCACGAGTACGCCAGACGATCTCGCCCGTCTCGACGTCGATCGCGTACAGGTCGCCGTCGTAGCCGCCGATGTAGGCGGTATCGCCGACGATCGCCGGCGAACCGTGGAATCCGAGGTCGGTCGCACCCGTTTCGGTCAGCCAGCGGGGTTCGCCCGAGGGCTGCACGCCGTGGACGAAACCCGTGTCGCCGGCGATCACGATCGTCTCGCCGTCGGGCGTCGGCAGCGGGCTCGACTTCGCCGCGGTGTGGCCGACGTTGTTGATCGGAAACGACCAGTTGACGCTGACCGAGTTGGGGACGGTCTCGTCGGGGAAGTAGCCGAGCCGTCGCAGGCCGCGACGGAACATCCTCACGTCGTCGTCGGGGTGAGTCGCGTACGACGAGACGTCGTCGGCGACGTCCGGTTCGTCGCCGTTCGCTCCGGGCTCGTCGTCGTCCGTCGGCTCCCACAGGGCACAGCCCGCGAGCCCTGCGGTCGCGGCGACGCCCGCGGTCTGGAGGAAGCGCCTGCGGTGACGCGAGCCGTTCGATTCGGAGCCGGCGACCGGAGACTGGGATCGGTGTGGCATGGCGGGAGGTTGTGTGAAAATTCGAGGTATCGATCCCACAAAAGAATCTCGGTGTCCGGTTCGACTTCGTGAACTCGAGGGGTCGACCCTCGAGACGACTCCCGCTCGCTCGACTACTCGTCCTGCTGGGCGTCGACGACCGCCACGCCCGCCAGGTTCACGATGTCCTTGACCTCGTCGCCCCGCTGGAGGACGTGGACCGGCTCGTCCATCCCGACGAGCATCGGGCCGATCGCCTCCGCGCCGCCCAGGCGCTGGAGCAGCTTGTAGCCGATGTTGCCCGCCTCGAGGTTCGGGAAGACGAGCACGTTCGCGGGCTCCTCGAGTTCGGAGAAGCCGTAGGTGCCCTCGAGGATGTCCTCGACGACGGCGGTGTCGGCCTGCATCTCCCCGTCGACGGGGAAGTCGACCTCGGGGTCGTCCTGGAGCCGAGCCGCAGCCCGACGGGGTTTACGGGTACCCTCGTTGTTGACGCTGCCGAAGTTCGAGTACGACAGCAGGGCCGCGCGGGGCTCGACGTTGAACCGGCGCGCGAGCTTGCCGGTCTGTTTGGTGACCTCCTCGAGGACGTCGGCGTCGGGGTTCTGGTTGACCGTCGCGTCGGCGATAAAGATCACCCGGTTCTTGAACGTCAGCATGTAGACCCCGGCGGCGTAGTCGACGTCGTCGGCGGTGCCAATCACCTGCAGCGGCGGGCGCAGTGCGGAGGGATAGTGGTAGGAGAGCCCGGTCAGCAGGGCGTCGGCGTCGCCCTGTTCGACCATCACGCTGCCGAAGTAGTTCGAGTCGGTCTCGACGAGTTCGCCCGCTTCGGTCCGGGTAATCCCCTTGCGCTGGCGCAGCTCGTGGAGCCGGTTGGCGTACTCCTCGTAGTCGCCGACCGACGGATCCGCGACCTGGGGCTCGAAGTCCAGCCCGAGGTTCGCGGCCGTCTGGCGGATCTCGCTCTCGTCGCCGATGAGGATCGGCATCGCGATCCCCTGCTCCTGGATCTGGTAGGCAGCCCGGATCATCTTCTCGTTTTCACCCTCCGCCAGGGCGACGCGCTTGGGGTCGCTTTTCGCCTTGTTCAGCACGACCCGCATCATCTCGCGGGACTTGCCCAGCCGGGCCTCGAGCTGTTCTTCGTACTCCTCGAGGTCGATCTCGGTGCGGGCGGCGCCGCTTTCCATCGCGGCCTCGGCGACGGCGGGGGCGACGCGGAACAGCACCCGCGGATCGACGGGCTTCGGAATGATGTACTCGGGGCCGTACTGCAGCGGCTCGTCGCCGTAGGCCTTGACGACCGCGTCCGGAACGTCCTCGCGGGCGAGGTCGGCCAGCGCCCTGGCGCAGGCGACTTTCATCTCCTCGTTGATCTCGGTCGCCCGGACGTCGAGCGCGCCGCGGAAGATAAAGGGGAAGCCGAGCACGTTGTTGACCTGGTTGGGGTAGTCCGAACGGCCGGTGGCCATGATGACGTCGTCCTCGCGTGCGGCCTTGGCCTCCTCGTAGCCGATCTCGGGGTCGGGGTTGGCCATCGCGAAGATGATCGGGTCCTCGGCCATCGTCCGTACCATCTCCTGGGAGACGATCCCGCCGGCCGAGAGGCCGACGAGCACGTCCGCCCCCTCCATCGCGTCCGCGAGGCCGCCCTCGGGCAGGTCCCGGGCGAACTCCCGTTTGTACTCGTTGACGTCGCCCGCCCGAGCGCGCTCCTCGGTGATGATCCCCGAGGAGTCACACATGGTGATGTGCTCCCGTCGGACGCCCAGCGAGACGTAGAACCGCGCGGAGGCGATCGCGCTCGCGCCCGCCCCCGAGATAACGACCTCGAGCTCCTCGAGCTCCTTCCCCGCGATATCGGCGGCGTTGACGAGCGCGGCCCCGGAGATGATCGCGGTGCCGTGCTGGTCGTCGTGGAAGACGGGGATGTCCATCTCCTCGCCGAGCCGTTCCTCGATAGTGAAACACTCGGGTGCCTTGATGTCCTCGAGGTTGATCCCGCCGAAGGTCGGCCCCATCATCTTCGTGGCCGTGATGAGCTCCTCGGGGTCGGCCTCGTCGAGTTCGATGTCGAAAACGTCGATATCGGCGAACCGTTTGAACAGCACTCCCTTCCCCTCCATGACCGGCTTCGAGGCCTGGGCGCCGATGTCACCGAGGCCTAACACCGCCGACCCGTTCGAGACGACGCCGACGAGGTTTCCCTTCGCCGTGTAGGAGTAGGCATCCGTCTCGTCGTCGGCGATTTCCATACACGGGGCGGCGACGCCGGGCGAGTACGCCAGCGAGAGATCCCGCTGTGTATTCGTCGGTTTCGTCGTCGATATTTCGATCTTTCCCGGCGGATCCGTCCGGTGATACTCCAGTGAGTCCTCGTCCAGTCCCATACCGGTGGGACTGTGGGGCACTACTAAAAACAATGTGAAAGGCACAATCGACGATCGTCGAACACCGCTCGAGCGCGGCGGGACGAGTGCGTTCTCGGAGTCGACCGTTTTATACGCACCGCTCCAGTGGGTTGGGTATGGACGTCGCGCTTGGTGGGACGTTCGACCCCGTTCACGACGGTCACCGCCGACTGTTCGAGCGGGCGTTCGAACTCGGGGACGTAACCGTCGGACTCACGACTGACGAGCTCGCGCCGAAAACTCGCCACGTCGAACGACACGTCAACTCCTTCGAGGAGCGAAAGCGAACCCTCGAGGACGAGTTCGAACCCCTCGCCGAGGAGCACGACCGGGCGTTCGAGGTCCGGCCCCTCGAGGAGTCGACGGGGATCGCGACCGAACCGCAGTTCGACTACCTCGTCGTCTCGCCCGAGACGATCGAGGGCGGGAAACGGATCAACGAACTCCGCCACGAGCGCGGCCACGACCCCCTCGAGATCGTCGTCGTTCCCCACGCCCTGGCCGACGACGGCGACATCATCTCGAGCACCCGCATCGTCGAGGGCGAGATCGACGAGCACGGTACGGTTCTCGAGGACGGCGCCGAACCGGGGACGCGAGAGCAACACTAACCGGTCTCGATTCGTTCAGCGAAGCCGTCAGCTTCCGTTCGGAAAGCCGACCGTTCAGTCGGGTTTCGGCTCCGTATCGTACACTTACGAGCGACAGGATCGGTGAAACGGTCCTTACCAGCGGGGCGGCTCGAGGCCGGCCTCCTCGAGGAGGTCCTTCCAGCGCGACTGGATCGAGAGCCGGGAGACATCTGCAGCCTCGGCGACGTCGCTCTGGGTTCGGCCGTCGCTGGCGACCAGCGATCCCGCGTAGAGACTCGCCGCCAGCGTCGCTCGCTTCGAGCGATCGGCCTCTGGAACGTCGAGCAAGAACAGCTCCGCCGCACACGATCGGGCTTCACTCGAGAGCTCCAGTCGGTCGGCGGCCTGCTCGAGGTCCTCGAGCCAGGGTTCGTACTCGATGCGATCCCGGGCGCTGTGCATACCCCACAGTTCCCGTCCGCCGGAAATAAACCTACGGCCCCGCGGCGGGCTCGCGACTCGAGCGGTAATCCCGCCCCACCGAATCGGTTCTCGATCCCAATAGCCGGCTAGGTGCAACAACATTCAGCTACGAACGACTCAGCGAGACGGCCGTTCTCCGCGGATTTCACTAGGACGCGACTACTAAAGCCCCGCTCCGCTGAACCCTGGATCGACGTCCGTCGCTCCGACCGGGCCGGCCGTCCGTATCCCCCATGAAAGAACCAACATGCAAGCTGGTGTGTACCGGGTGCGGTCTCGAGATGCCGTACCGGGATCGGTCCCTGGCCGAACAAGCAGCCGAACTTCACCAGCTTCGTGACGCAGAACACGTCACCTTCATCGTTCCGCCGGACTGGTCGCCCGAGGAGCCGGTCAAACACGAGTGAGCCGGATCGACAGCTTCTTACTCGATTCGCGAAAACCAGGGAACGAGCGCGGGTAGCCAAGCTAGGCCAACGGCGCAGCGCTTAGGACGCTGTCCCGTAGGGGTCCGCCGGTTCGAATCCGGTCCCGCGCATTCTCCGCGAACAACGTCGTGAGCGGAGAATGTAGCCAGCGGATTCGAACCAGACGAGTCGCAGCACTCGAGCGAAGCGAGAGTGATCGTCTCGGCGTGGTTCGAATCCGGTCCCGCACGTCTGACTCCCGCTCGAGAAAGCCCTCTCGCTCTCCTTAGAAAACGTCGTCCGTCGTCTCCGCGTCTCTGATCGCTCCGAGCGTCGTGTATCGAAGCCCCTGCGGGTACTTCGACTCGTAGGGTATCGGTTCCTCGAGTTCGGAGAGCGAATCCGGCTCGAACGCGATCACCTTCTTTCCGTCCGCGATCTTCGCTCCGTCCCGGTAGTCCAACGGATCACGCAACAGATCGGCTTCGTCCGGCTCGAGGATCTCGTCGACTCTCGCGAGATACTTCACTTCCCGAACGTCTCCCGTCACGTACATCGCGACGTACTCGAACTCGCTGCCCACCCGAACGAATCCCCAGGCCTCGTTTTCCTTCAGAAACGGCAGTCCCGATTCCCGGGTTGGAAACACCGCAACGGTCGCCGAATCGTCTCCCTCGAGTTCCTCCCGCGACACGGTCCCGGAGACGTGATTCTCGAGCGGTGCGAGTTCGTCGGCACCGTTCGCTGCGACCGATTCTTCTGTTGGAGTCTCTGTTTCGTCCGCATCTACGATCTCGTCGGTCGAACGGTCGGACTCGAAAACCGGAGCCGTAGTCCGACAGTCGGCGTTCGTTCGACATCGTGCCAGACGTTGGCAAGACGAACGTCAGACACTCCACAACGCTTATTCGCGCGGAAACGGCTTGTATGAGCAATGGCCGGGTTAGACGATGTGTTCGGTGATCTTTTCTCGAGCGTCGATGCCGTTGCACTCTTCTCTCCGAGCGGGTCGTACTACGAACGGTTCTCGGAGCTCGAGGACGCGGACGACGATCTCGAGCTGATCGTCGTCGGCACCGAGAACGACGTCGGCGCGGGCACGTTCGTCGAGCTCCCCCTCGAGTTCGACAACATCTCGGATCGGATCCGGTTCGGGCTCGAGGGCGCGCTCGACCAGGACATCATCGACGACGGCGACACGCTGGCGTGTGCAACGAGCGTCTTCGGCGACGACATCGACACCGTCTCCCGCGCTCGCGCCGACGCCGACTCCCGGACCGGGATCTACGACCTGTTCGCCCGCTCGCGGGCGGATCCGGAGGTCGTCAAGGCGGTGCTGGAGCTGGCGATCGAGCTGGGACAGAAGGGACAGAAGGGGAAACCGGTGGGCGCGCTGTTCGTCGTCGGCGACGCGGGGAAGGTGATGAACAAGTCCCGACCGCTGTCGTACAACCCGTTCGAGAAGTCCCACGTCCACGTCGGGGACCCGATCGTGGACGTCATGCTCAAGGAATTCTCGCGGCTCGACGGCGCCTTCGTCATCTCCGACGCGGGCAAGATCGTCTCCGCGTATCGGTACCTCGAGCCCTCCGCCGAGGGCGTCGACATCCCGAAGGGACTGGGCGCCCGGCATATGGCCGGCGGAGCGATCACGCGAGATACGAACGCGATATCGATCGTGCTCTCCGAAAGCGACGGTCTCGTCCGGGCGTTCAAGGCCGGCGAGATCATCCTGGAGGTCGATCCGGAGGCGTACTAACATGGACTGGCAGACGCTCATCGACGAGCCGGCGGTGATAGCGACGGCGGTGTTGATCCTCGGAGTTGTCATCGGCTACCTGGTCGGGCGGCTCAACGAGGAGCTGCTGACGGCCTCCGGCGTGCCCGAAGCCGTCGAGGGGACGCCCTTCGAGCGGACCGCCCAGTCGCTTGGCACCTCGACGGTCGAGATCGTCGCCCGGCTGAGCGCGTGGTTCATCTACGGGATCGCCGTCCTGACCGCGATCCACATCGCACAGTTGCTGGACACCGACGCGTTCTGGCTCCGGGTAACGGAGTTCATCCCGCAGGTGTTCGTCGCGGTGCTCGTGATGATCGTCGGCTTCATCGTCGCGGACAAATCGGAGCTGGTCGTCAGCGAGTACCTCCGTAGCGTCAAACTCCCCGAGGTAGCAGTCATCCCGAAGGTCGTCAAGTACACCGTCCTGTACGTCGCCCTGATTATCGCGCTGGGACAGATCGGGGTCCACATCCTCGCGCTGTTGATTCTGCTCGCCGTGTACGCGACGGGGATCGTCGTCGTCGGCACCTACGCCTTCCAGGACTTCCTCGTCTCGAGTGCGGCCGGGATCTACCTGCTTCTCAACCAGCCCTACGGGATCGGCGATCGGATCCAAATCGGCGAGCAGACCGGGATCGTCCAGGAGGTCGACCTGTTCGTCACGAAGATCGAGGACGACTCCGAGGAGTACATCGTTCCCAACCGGAAGGTCTTCGAGGACGGGATCGTCCGGGTTCGAGAGTAATTCGGGTTCTATGGAGTCTCCCGGGGCGGTTCCCGCGAGTTACCCGACCTCTCGAGCGACGGCGAGTACGTTTCGGAGCGCCGTCCGCGACTCGAGACACATGACGCGAGTAGCGATCCCAGCGCCGATTCGCCGATTCCAATGTAAATAGATAGAGCAGGAATAGAAAACAGTGTTATACATATGCGTATCTTTATCAAACAGTAGCCCGCTACTGGTGTGTAATGTCGAATCACGGTATAATCGACTCCGAGGTCGGGCTCGTCGGGGCGACGGTGCTCATCGTCGGGAACGTCATCGGGGTGAGCGCGTTCGTGTTGCCGGGGCCGCTGGCCGGCGACGCCGGCCCCGGGATCCTCCTCGCGCTCGGGCTCGCGATGATCCCGCTCGGGTTCGGGATCCTCATGTCCTTACAGCTGGGGAGCGCGATCCCGGTCGCCGGCGGTAGCTACGTCTACGCCTCGAGACTGGTCGGTCCGTTCTGGGGCTTTCTGTTGCCCTGGATCACCATTCCGGGCGTCTGGGCGGGAATGTTGTTCATCGGGCTGGGCTTCGCCGAGTACGCGGGCTTCGTCGCCGACAACGTCTCCGGTATCCCAGCGATTCCCGAGCTGGCGCTGATCTACGGCCTGTTGATCCCCTTCATCGCCCTGAACGTGCTCGGGATCACGGTGGTCGCCGTCGTCCAGTTCCTGATGGTCTCGCTGATCGTCGTCGGGATGCTCGCGTTCATCGTGCCCGGCGCGTTCATGATCGACGTCGACAACTACACGCCGCTGTTCCCCTACGGCGGCGGCGAGGTGATCGTCGCCGTCGTCTCGCTGTACTTCCCGCTCCGGGGTTTTCGGCTCGTGGTCGAACTCGGCGAGGAGATGAAGAACCCGGCGAAGAACATCCCCCGCGTGCTGGCGCTGTCGGCCGTCGTCTCGCTGTCCCTGCTCGTCGGTCTGGTCGCCGTCCTCGTCGGGACGACGAACCACGAACTGCTGGGCGGGATGGACGCCGCCGTCGCACAGGTTTCCCTCGAGAACCTCCCCGCGGCGCTGACGGCGCTGGTCCTCGTCGCCGCCGCGATGGGGGCGCTGACCTCGATCAACATGACCTACACCGCCTACTCGCGACTGCTGATGCGAGCTGGCCGGGACGACATCATTCCCGGCGCGATCGCCCGGATCCACGACCGGTACGACTCACCGTACGTCGCCGTCCTCCTGCTCGGCGTGCCGCCGCTGCTCGTCGCGCCGGTTTCGCCCGGAACCGTTACGCTGTCGGTCGCGCTCTCGCTGACGATTCTGTTCGGGCTCGCGGTGTCGGGAATCGCGCTCTGGAACCTGCCGAAGACGTTCCCCGATCGCTACGAGTACTCGCTGTACAAGCTGCCGCCGTGGCTGCTCAAGACCACGGCCGTCGGCGCGGTCACCTCGGCGGCGTTCCTCTGGGTGCTGGTTTCGACGCAGCTCCCCGCGATGGTCGCGGTTCTGGTCGGCTGGATGGCGCTCGGCTACGCCTTCTACCGCGCTCGACTGTGGTACTTCGGCGAGCGCGGGATCGACCTCGAGACCCGGATGCAACGGCTCCACGAGAACGAGCGCGTCGAGAGCTAATCCTCGATCGAGAGGCCGGCGTGCCAGCGGTCGACGCCCGCCTCCCGCTTTGTCTCGTCCATCCTCGCGAGCAGGTGGGTCGCGAGCGTGGCGGTCTCGGCGGCTCGGGACTCGCCCTCGGTGCTGAACTCCCCGCCCTGGCGGTCGGCGTACACCGTACAGACCGCGCCCGCCCGCAGCCCGTAGACGCTCGCGAGCGTCATGATGGCGCTCGCCTCCATCTCGATGTTCTTGACGTTCGCCTCGGCGAGCTGCTCGACCAGATCGGTCGAGCCGGCCGCCTCGAACCCGTCGAATCCGGGTCGACCCTGGCCGGCGTAGAAGGAGTCGGCGCTCATCGTGACGCCGGTGTGGTAATCGTAGCCCAGCCGCTCGGCGGCCGCAACGAGTGCGCTGACGACCTCGTAGTCGGCGACCGCGGGGTAGTCCTCGCGGACGTACTCGTCGCTCGTGCCCTCCTGGCGGAGCCCCCCAGTCGTGATCACGAGGTCGCCGACGTCCATCTCGGGTTGAACCGCACCGCAAGAGCCCACTCGGATGAACGTGTCGCAGCCGACGCGAGCCAGCTCCTCGACCGCGATGGCTGCGGAGGGGCTCCCGATCCCCGTCGAGGTGACCGAGATCGGCGTTCCCTCGTAGCTACCCGTCGCGGTGCGGTACTCGCGGTGGTGGGCCCGGATCTCGTGGTCGTCCCAGTAGTCGACGATGACCTCGAGCCGCTCCGGATTCCCCGGCAGGAGGACGGTGTCGGCGACGTCTTCGGCCGCGACCTCGAGGTGGTACTGTACGTCAGTGTTGGGATCTTCGCTGTCTCCCGGCATTCAGACGCGTCGGTTCGCACCCGCGGTGTATATAAATGCCGGGCTCCCGTAGCGCCGGTATGGCAGACGGCACGCTCGCGGACACCTACGTCGCCGCGATCCAGCACGATCTGGCGGACCTGCCGTCGGGGGCGACCCGGGTCGGCGTCGTCCGGAAGCCGGCGCCGTGGTTCCACGCCGCCGTCGACGAGAACGTCCCCGAGCTGGGACCGCCCGCCGAACTCCTCGAGGAGGTCCGAACCGCCGAGGAGGACCTCAAGATGCAGGGGCTCTGTGAGGAGGGGGCGCACAACGCCGCCTGGGACCGGGCCGACTTCGGCGAGCGGTATCGTGAGCACCTCGAGGAGTCTCCGGAGGCGCAGGCGGCCCTCGAGGAGCTCGCGGACCGACTCGCCGGGGGCGAGTCGGTGGCGCTGGTCTGTTACGAGAACACCGAGAAGAAGCGGTGTCACCGGACGATTCTGCGGGAGCGACTCGAGAGCGCGGCGGGCGATTAGCGACGCGATCGGACGACCCGGGTTCCAGCGGTGAGGTCGCCGATCCGCTGGCGGTCGTCGGTGACGAGCATCACCACCAGTCCGACCGCGTAACTCAGGATGCCGTCGACGATCCGGAGCACGTTTCGCACGAGCGCCTGGCCGACCGATATCGGCGTTCCGTCGGGATTGACGACGGCGACGCCCGCAATATATTTTCCGACAGTCTGTCCGACCGCGGCCTCGAGTGCGACGAAGTAGCCGAGGTAGGCGACCGCGCCGAAGAAGTAGACGCCGGCAGTCGTCTCCGGCCCCGTCGCGAGCAACAGCCCGACGATGAGGAACACCGTGAGGACGTGATCGATGAGGAAGCCGGCGACCCGGGGCAGAATAACGTCCCCTTCGGTCCCCGCGTATCCGCGTTTCGTCGTCTCCATGCGCCCTCTCCCGGAGCGGTTCTAATAAGTTTTCTGACTATTTCGGGAACGCGCCGACTCGGGTCGGCCCGGCGTCACTCGAGCGTCTCCTGGCTGATCGTGTTCGGCAGCAGCTCCTCGAGGGTGTACTTGCTCGGGGCCTCGTCTTCGCCTTCGTCGCAGAAAACGGCGAGGTCGCCGTCGCAGAACTCCGAGAGGGTCTGGCGGCACATTCCGCAGGGGGTGACGCCGTCCCGACGGTCGGAGCTGACCGCGAGCCGGGAGAACTCTCGGTGGCCGTTCTTGACGGCCTCGGCGATCGCGACCTCCTCGGCGTGGAGGCTGTTGCTGAAGTTGGCGTTCTCGAGGTTGCAGCCGACGAACACCTCGCCGTCCTCGGTCTCGAGGGCGGCGCCGACGGGGTACTCGGAGTAGGGAACGTGTGCGTCCGCCTGGATCTCGCGGGCGGCGTCGATCAGGTCGTCCATACGGGCGCTACTGCGAGGGAGTCAAAGAAGGCACCGACCCGAAGGCGATCAGTCCTCGTCGCCGTCGTAGGCCTCGCCCGCGGCCTCCGGCAGCCGGGTCTTGCCGACGAAGACGAGGACGACGACCACCGTTGCGTAGGGGATCGTCCGGATGAGCTCCGTCGGGACGGCGTAGCCGAGGTTCTGGAGCTGGAACTGCATCGCCTCGAGCCCCGCGAAGAGGAACGAGCCCAGCAGCGCGCCGATCGGGTGGTAGTTCGCGAAGAGGTAGGTCGCGATGGCGATGAACCCCCGACCGCCGATCGCGGTCTCGCCGCCGCCGGCGAACGTGCCGAGCTGGCCGAGCGCGAAGCCCGCCCCGCCGAGACCGGCGAAGATCCCCGAGAGCAGAACCGCGGTGTACCGAACCCGACGGACGTCGACGCCCGCCGTATCGAGCGCCTTCGGGTTCTCGCCGCTGGCGACGACCCAGCGGCCGAACGCGGTTCGGTTGAGCAGGTACCAGCCCGCGACCGCGGCCGCGAGCATGATGTACACCTGCGGGGGCGTGTCGAACAGCAGGTAGCCGAGCAGCGGGATCTCCGACAGCACCGGGATCGTGACGTTCTGGAAGTAGCCGACGCCCGCGGTGTTGGGGCTGTCGAAGACGATCCGGGAGACGAACGGCGCGAGCCCGAGCGCGATCAGCCAGACCGCCAGTCCCGCGATGATCTGGTCGGCCTTGAAGTCGATACAGACGACCGCGAACAGCAGAGCAAACAGCGTGCTGACGAGGACGCCAACGGCGAAGCCCCACCAGTGGTGGGAGAGGGCGAGCGTGGACTCGCCCGACCCGAGCCAGAACGTGACGATGATTGCCGAGAACGCCGAGACGATCAGCAGTCCCTCGATCCCGATGTTGATGACGCCGCTCTTCTCGGCGAAGATGCCGCCGATCGCGGCCAGTGCGATCGGCACCGCCAATCGGAGCATCGTCGTGTGCGTGCTCGGGTTGGCCGCGATCGAGAGCAACACGCCGGCCCACGAGTCGGGGAAGACGAGCCCGAGGACGATCCACACCGCGGTGATCGCGCCGAGGCCGACGAGCAGGGTCCGGCGATCGGGCCGAGAGGGGAGCTCAATCATCGGCCTCACCTCCGGTCGACCGCGCCCGTTCGGGGCCGCCGACGTCGGCGTACCGGCGTCCAATCATCCGGAAGAACTCCGGCATCGCGACGAAGAGGATGATCAGCCCCGAGAGGACGCCCACGAGTTCGGGCGGGACGTCGGTCGCGGTGTTGATCGCGTTCGACCCGCTCGAGAGCACGCCGAATAGGAGGGCCGCGGCGCCGACTCCTAACGGGTTGTTCCCCGCGAGGATCGAGACGGCGATCCCGTCGAAGCCGAGCGCGGGGACGTTCTCGAGCCAGCGGCCGTGTTCCATCAGCACCCAGAAGGCGCCGGCGACCCCGCCGAGCGCCCCCGAAAGCGTCATGCTCGCGACGGTCATGCGCTTCTCGTCGACGCCGCCGTAGGCCGCGGCTTTCGGCTGAATGCCGCTCGTTCGGAGCTCGTAGCCGAACGAGGTCCGGGCGAGCAGCCAGGCAATGGCGATCATGAGCGCGACCGCGAAGCCGAGCGCGAGCAGGGAGAAGTCCATCCGACCGCTGAAGCCGACGACCGGAACGTTCGGGATCTCCGCGTACTCCGGGATCGCCCGGGTCTGGGGGTTCGCGCTGTCCGGGTCCTGAAACTGCCAGGACAGCAGCGTCGAGGCGACGCCGGCCGCGATGAAGTTGAGCATGATGGTCGTGATGACCTCGTTCGCGCCCGCGTAGGCCTTGAGAGCGCCGGGGATCGCTCCGTAGAGGCCGCCGCCGACGGCACCCGCGAGCACACCGATCGGAATCAGCAGGATCGTCCCGACGAAGCCGCCGGGGACGTACGACGCGGCGAACAGGACCGTCACCGCGGTCAGCAGGCCGCCGATGACCAGCTGGCCCTGTGTTCCGATATTAAAGAGTCCAGCGCGGAACGCGACGGCCACCGAGAGTCCGGCGAAGATCAGCAGCGTCGTCTGTCGCAGCGTCGTCGCGAGGCTGTAGTTCATCGGACTCCAGTCACCCTCGAGGGGGTGGCCCAGCGAGCCCAGGAACAACTCGTAGTAGACCTGCATCGGGTTGTAACAGAACGTAACCCCTGCGAGGTCGAGGCCGGCCCGACAGGAGGCAAAGCCCCCGGAGACGAAGACGAGCACGCCGCCGACGAGGATCGCGGCGAACAGCGCCGCGACGCTGATGGCGACCCGTTCGGCCACCGAGGCGTGGATCAGCCGCTCGAGCAGCTGCTCGAGATCGTCGCGCATCAGCGATCACCTCCTTCGACGAGGTCGCTCGCTTCCGATTTCGTGGTCTCGCCGGGTCGTTCGCCGGCCATCAACAGACCGAGTTCCTCCTCGGTGACGGTGTCGGGATCGGTGACGTCGACGAACTCGCCCTCGTAGATAACCGCGAGACGATCCGACAGCGACTGGACCTCGTCGAGCGCCGAGGAGACGAGCAACACGGCCTTCCCGTCGCGCCGGAGGTCGAGCAGCCGCTCGTGGATGAACTCGGTCGAGCCGATGTCGACGCCCCGCGTGGGGTGGGTCGCGACCACGAGGTCGGGGTTGCGCTCGAGTTCGCGGCCGACGACGAACTTCTGCTGGTTGCCGCCCGAAAAGGACTCCGCGTCGGCGTCGGCGGTGGGCGGTCTGACGTCGTAGGTCCCGATGACGTCCTCGGCGTGATCCCGAACGTCGGCCCAATCGATGCGGCCCCCGTGGGCGAACCGCGGGGAGCGCTGGCTCCCGAGGACGGCGTTCTCGACGAGATCGAACGGCATGACCAGTCCCTGCTCGTGGCGATCCTCGGGAACGTGTGCCATCCCGGCGTCGATCCGTCGGCGCCGAGACCAGTTCGTGACGTCGTCGCCGTCGAACCGAACCGTCCCCTCGTCGGGCGTTCGCAGCCCCGTGATCGCCTCGATCAGCTCGCTTTGTCCGTTGCCGTCGACGCCGGCGATGCCGAGAATCTCGCCGGCTCGTACCTCGAGGTCGATCCCCGAGACGACCTCGACGCCGCGGTCGTTCTCGACGGTCACGTTCGACGCCGAGAGGATCTCCTCGCCGGTCTCGACCGGGTCGCTGTCGGCCTCGAGCAGGACCTCTCGGCCGACCATGAGTTCGGCGAGATCCTCGCGGGTGGTCGTCGCCGGCGCGACGGTCCCGACCGACTTCCCGTCCCGGAGGACGGTGATCGCGTCGGCCGAGTGCATCGCCTCGCCGAGCTTGTGGGTGATGAAGATGATCGTCTTCCCCTGCTCCGTGAGTTCCTCAAGGACGCCGTAGAGGTCCTCGACCTCCTGGGGCGTGAGGACGGCCGTCGGCTCGTCCAGGATGAGGACGTCCGCGCCGCGGTACAACGCCTTCAGGATCTCGACGCGCTGCTGGGCGCCGACGCTCAGTTCGCCGACCGTGGCGGACGGATCGACGGAAAATCCGTACCGGTCACAGAGGTCGGCGATCTCGCGCTCGATGCGGTCGCGATCGACCGCCAGGCCGCCCCACTTCTTGGGCTCGTTGCCCAGCGCGATGTTCTCGGCGACGGTCATCGTATCGACCAGCATGAAGTGCTGGTGGATCATCCCGACGCCCGCGTCGATCGCGTCGCGGGGTCTGTCGAACTGACGGGGATCGTCGTCGACGACGACCCGTCCCTCAGTGGGTTCGTAGAGCCCGTAGAGGACGTTCATCAGCGTCGTCTTCCCCGCCCCGTTCTCGCCCAGCAGCGCGTGGACGCTCCCTCGCTCGACCCGGAGGTCGACGTCGTCGTTCGCGACGACGCCGGGGAACCGTTTCGTGATTCCCTCGAGGTGGACAGCGAGGTCCTCGCTCGGTCCCGCGCCCCCACCGGTGGCCGTACCAGGCTCGCTCATCACGTTACAACTCGTCGGGAACGTCGATCTCGCCGTCGATGAGCTCCTGGCGCGTCTCGTCGACCTCGTCGCGGATCTCCTCGGGGATCTCGTCGCCGATCGACTGCCCGTAGACCGCCTCGACGCCGTTGTCCTCGAGGCCGATCTCCTCGGTCTCGCCGCCCTCGAACGCCTCGTCGACGACGGAGCCGATCGCGTCGAACACCGCCTCGTCGACGCGCTTGACCATGCTCGCGAGGATGACGTCGGCGTAATCCTCCTGGCTCACCGACTGGTCGTCGTCGACGCCGATCGCGAACCGGCCCTCGTCCTCGGCCGCCTGGAAGACGCCGATCCCGGTACGACCGGCCGCGTGAAACACGATATCTGCGCCCGACTCGTACATCGTTCGGGCCGCTTCCTGTCCGGTCGCCGTGTCGTTGAAGTCGCCGACGTAGCTCGAGAACACCTCCGCGTCCGGGTTGGTGTGTTCGACGCCGGCCTCGAAGCCGGCGTGAAACGACTCGATCAGCGGCGACTCCTCGCCGCCGACGAAGCCGACGGCGGACTCGTCGGGGTTCGTCTCGCCGTCGCCGGCCGCGAACTCCTCGTCGGTCAGCAGCCCGGCCAGGGTGCCGACCAGGAACGAGCCCGCTGGTTCGTCGAACAGGTAGCTGCGGACGTTGTCGGCCTCGACGACCGTATCGACGATGATGAAGTCCTGGTCGGGGTACTCCTCGGCGTTGCCCTCGAGGGCTTCCTCCTGGGCGAAACCGATGCAGTTGACAAGGTCGTAGTTGTCCGACTCGGCGAAACTCCGCTGTGCGTCGTCGAACTCCCCGACCGACTCGGGTTCGGCCTCGTCGAAGGAGATGCCGTACTCCTCCTCGGCCTGGACGGCCCCCTGCTGTGCCATGTCGTTGAACGAGTCGTCGCCGAGCCCGCCCGTAGCGTAGACCATTCCGACCTCTACGTTCTCGCCGTCCCCCTCGTCGCCGAACCCGCCGACGCAGCCGGCCGCCGCCACGAGGCCGGCTGCGCCTGCACCGCACAAGAACTGCCGCCTGTTGGATACCATGATACTCGATAGTGCGCGAGGCCAGGTTAAATGGTGCGGATTCTGCCGGCTAATTGGACGAACATGCATCGAGATAGACAGTAACTAGCCCGATTCGTCACCCGCATCTGGCGTCGAGTTCTTCATCACAGCCGCGCTCGAGACCGCGTCACCACCGTTCGATCACCGCCTCACCGGACCGCTTCGATCGCGTGCTCGATAACCGTCCGTCCCTCCGCGACGAGTTCGTCGACCTCGTCGCTCTCGGCGTAGAGTCGGACGTAGGGTTCGGTTCCGCTCGGGCGGACGAGCAGCCACGAGGCGTCCGCGAACTCGAGGCGCACGCCGTAGCTCGTGTCGACGCTCGACTCGGGGAACGCCTCGGGCAGATCGGACTCGAGGCGGGCCATCGCGTCGGCCTTGAGACGATCGGGGCAGTCGACGCTGACCTTCCGGTAGGGGCGTTCGGTGACCGGCTCCCGCAGCGTAGCGACGCTCCCGGCGTCGGCGACGAGTGCGGCCACGACGCCGGCGCTCGCGACGCCGTCGATCCAGCCGCCGAAGCTCGTGTGGATGTGTTTCCAGGGCTCGGCGGCGAAGACGACCTCGGCGTCGTCACCGGCCTGGTCGCGCTCTCGCGCGATCCCCTCGTGGAGGGCACCCAGGCGGACTCGTTCGACGCGTCCGCCCGCGTCCCGAACCCGCTCGTCGATTCGGGCCGAGGCGTTCGGCGTCGTGACGACGACGGGATCGGCGGCGTCGCTCGTCTCCGTGTAGTGGGCCGCGGCGAGCGCGAGGATGGTGTCCTCGTGGACGACCGCCCCGTCGGGCTCGAGGACGACGAGCCGGTCGGCGTCGCCGTCGTGAGCCAGGCCGAGGTCGAACGAGCCCTCGGCGAGGAAGTCGCTGAACTCCGTCAGGGTCTCGGGGGTCGGTTTGCTGTCCCGACCGGAGAAGTGGCCGTCGACGTTCGCGTTGACGCCGACGACGTCGGCGCCGAGCTCGTCGAGCACCTGCGGCGTCGCCAGCGCGCCGACGCCGTTCCCGCAGTCGACGGCGATCGACAGCCCCGCGAGCGGCGACTCGTCGCCGAACTGGGTGCGCACGTAGTCGGCGACGGCGTCGCGGTAGCGGCCGAGGACGTCGGCCCGTTCGGACCGTCCCCACTCCTCCCAGGAAGCAAGCCCGGGGTCGGCAGCACCGACCTGCTCGTCGATCAACGCCTCCGCGTCGCTGTCGTACTCGACGCCGTCGACGAACAGCTTGATTCCGTTGTCGGTCGGCGGGTTGTGACTCGCGGTGAGCATCACGCCGCGTCGATCTCGAGAGGCGAACGCGAGCGCCGGCGTCGGCAGGCGACCGACGCGACGGACGTCGGCGCCGGCGCTCTCGAGGCCGGCCTCCATCGCCGCGGCCAGGGCCGGTCCCGTCTCCCGTCCGTCCCGGCCCACGACGAACGTCGTTCCGGGCTCGCCCGCGGCCTGACCGACCGAGAGCGCGAGCGATGGTGAGACGGTCTCGACTGGCCCGCGGATCCCTGCGGTCCCGAACAGTGTCATGGTGGCCCGTTCCGCGAGGAACTACTTATACTGTCTGTCCTCGAGCGGAGCGAGAACTCGAGCGCGCCCTCCAGGAGGACGGTTTCGGCGTGGTCTTGAGATATTGTTGGTCTACGAGAAAAGACACGGCAGCCCGTCTCGTACGAACCGCTATCCGTCGTTTTCCGGCACGGCCGAGAGCCGTACTTCGGTTGTGCCTGTAGATCGGGATAGCAATCCGTCTCAGGCGTCGGGCATCTCGTCGATGAGGACGACGGCCTCGCCGTCGACGACCGTCGCGTCGTCGTCCTCGTCGCGGACGACCGTCTCGAGGCGGTACTGGTTGTTGCCGAGGTCCTCGACGATCTCGACGCGGGCGGAGACCCGGTCGCCGATTCCGACGGGGCCGGCGAACTCGAGGTCCTGGGAGAGGTAGATCGTCAGTCCCGGAAGCCGGGCCAGCGCGGCGCTGATCAGGCCCGAGACGAGGGTGCCGTGGACGATGCGCTCGCCGAATCGGCTGTCGGCGGCGAACCCGTCGTCGAGGTGAAGGCGGTTCGTGTCGCCGCTGATCTCGGCGAACGCCCGCACGTCCTCGTCGGAGAGCTCCTTCTCGAAGGTGACCTGATCGCCCGGACCGAGCGCCGTCGGATCCTCGACGGTTCGTTCGAAGCTCCAGTCGGCGTCGGCGTACTCGAGGGAGGGGATCGAGGCGTCGGTGTGGTTGCCGTTCGGTTCCGCCTGAGTCGAATCCATCGCGGCGACGGCGGCGCGGTTGGCCGCGGTCGCGCTCCGGAGGACGGATCGGGTTGCAGTGGACCAGGCGTTGGCCAGGGCGCCAAACCCGTTCTCGCCGGCGTTCTGGTGGGACATCTACTCTCGCTATAGGGACGAGCCCGTTATACGTCTTTGGCTGCACAATGCGCGGTTATCCGTGCCCGCGACGGCGTGGTAACGGACGCTTTCGAGTCCCCGATGCGGGCTCGAGGCGGAAAATCGCACTACGGGGCGATGACGACCTCCGAAATGTACTTGAAACCATTCAATGGCACTCGATGGTAGAAATCGGAAACCCTTATTAGTACGGAGCGCATTGACTGTATTGATGACGGACGACTCCGACCAATCGCCCTGGTTCCCGCCGACGATGTTCGCCGAGCAGATGCAGAACGCGGGCGAGCAGGTCGCCGAATCCCAGCAGGAGATGCTGAAACAGCTGATGGAGGCAAGCTCCGCGAACCCGCTCGAGAACGCCTCGAGCTTCGGTCCGATGAACATGGGAACGGCGACGTTCAAGGCGCGGGTCCAGAGCGGCGGTCGGATCAGTATTCCCGAACCCGAACGGGAAGCCCTCGACATCAAGGAGGGGGATATCGTCCAGACGATCGTCGTTCCCGTCAAGCGAAACCGAGAGGAAGACCAATGACACAGAACCCATTCACCGCCATGTTTACCGCACAGCGCACCGCCATCGAACAGAGCCAGCAGCTCACCCACGACGCCCTCGAGGCCCAGAAGACCTCCTTCGGCGCCTTCGTCGACGCCGTCGAGTCCTCGAGCTCGGCCGTCGAAACCAACGCCGAGTTCACCAAGGGCGCCGTCGCGGCGTACTTCGACGCCGTCGAAGCGTCGATGCCCGAGGACGGCGTCGACCTCGAGGAGTTCCGCGCGCAGTTCGAGGAGAACGTCGACGCGATGACCGACGCCCAGCAGGAGTCGATCTCCGCCGTCGCCGAGGCCCTCCACGAGTCCGAGGCCGCCTACGACGAGTTCTCCGCCAGCTACGCCGAGGTCGTCGACACGAGCTTCGACGCCATGCTCGAGGCCCACGAGCAGGCCGAGGAGAACGTGTCGGCCGTCACCGAGAACGTCGACTCCGTCGCAGAGGAGTTCGACGTTTCGGCGTAACGACCATAGCCTTTTGTTTACACGAACCAATTTTCCCCCACAATGACAGACACACCACCACAAGCGCAGAACTGGAACGCGTTCGCAGAGCAGTGGAACGAGCAGTTCCTCGAGGCCTTCGAGAACAACGTCGAAGCCCAGGCCCAATTCGTCGAGAGCTGGGCCGAGACCGTCGGCGAGATGAGCGACGACGCCGAGCTCTCCGAGGGTGTCGAGGGCTACGCCCGCGCCTACGAGGCCTGGATGAACGCCTCCCAGCAGATGGTCGAGCGAGCGAACGACCAACTCGAGGGCGAGGACGTCGAACTCGATGAGTTCCGCGACGTCTGGCTCAACACGGCAAACGAGGCGTTCAAGGAGGTCATGTCGACGACCGCCTTCGCGAAGATGACCGGCGAGACCGTCGGCGACGTCCTCGAGCTCCAGCAGGAGGCCGACGAGGCCGCCGAGGAAACGCTGCACTCGCTCGGCTTCCCGACCGAAAGCGACGTCGTCGAGGTCGGCGACCGCCTCGTCGAGCTCGAGCGCCGCCAGCACGCCGTCGAGGAGAAACTCGACCGCGTTCTCGAGCACATAGAGGAGCAATGAAGAACCCGTACGCGACCGCCCTGGAGATGCAACGCCAGGCCTGGGAGGGTGCCGCCGGCCTCGCCGAGAAGAGCCAGGTCGCACCCGACCGGACCGAGACGCTCGAGAACGTCGAGGTCGGTCAGACCCCGAGCGAGGTCGTCTACGAGGAGAACAAGCTCCGCCTCCTCCACTACGAGCCCAAGACCGAGGAGCAACACGATATTCCGATCGTCATCGTGTACGCGCTGATCAACAAGCCGTACATCCTCGACCTGCAGCCGGATCGGTCGGTCGTGCAGACGCTGCTCGAGGCCGGCTTCGACGTCTACCTGATCGACTGGGGCGAGCCCTCGAAGCTCGACCGCCAGCTCGGCCTCGACGACTACGTCAACCGCTACATCGACAACTGCGTCGACGAGGTCCGCGATCGATCGGGCCAGGACGCAATCAACGTGCTCGGTTACTGCATGGGCGGAACGATGTCGGCCATGTACGCCGCCCAACACCCCGACAAAGTCGAGAACCTCGCGCTGATGGCCGCCGGCCTCTGCTTTGCGGGTGACGGAGGCGTCCTCGAGCTGTGGGGCGCCGAGGACTACTACGACCCCGAGAAGGTCACCGAGACGTTCGACAACGTCCCCGCGGAGTTCTTAGACGTCGGGTTCGCGCTGATGGATCCGGTCGCGAACAACGTGACGAAGTACGTCCGCTTCTACGACAACATGGAAGACGAGGACTTCGTCGAGAACTTCGGCCGAATGGAGCGGTGGCTCGACGAGGGGATCGACGTCGCCGGCAAGGCCTACGAGGAGTTCATCCGCGACATCTACCAGGAGAACAAGCTCGTCGCGAACGAACTCGAACTGGGCGGCGAGGAGGTCGACGTCTCGAACATCGACATGCCCGTCCTGCAGATCGTCGCGGAGTACGACCACCTCATCCCGCCGGGTGCCTCGAAGCCGTTCAACGAGGCCGTCGCCTCCGACGACACCGAGGTCATGGAGTTCGCGACCGGCCACATCGGGATGTCGGTCTCCTCCCGGAGCCACGCCGAGCTCTGGCCCGACGTCTGCGACTGGTTCGAGGCCCGCTCGACGGTCGAGACCGACGCCGAGCCCGAGACGCCCGAGCCCGACGAACCCGACGCAGCCCTCGCGGGCGACGTCGAGGGCGACGAGACCGGCCTCGACGAGTTCTCCGACGAGGCCCTCGAGGAGACCGAGGTCGACGATCTCACCGAGATCGACGGCGTCGGCCAGTCCTACGCGAACGACCTCGCCGCGGTCGGCATCGCGAGCTTCGACGACCTCGCGGACGCCGACGCCGAGGAGCTCGCCGACGAGACCGAGATCGCCGTCGCCCGCCTCGAGGACTGGATCGACCAGGCCGGCGAGCGATAACACCCGCTGACGTCTCGACGCGACCCTCCCGACGCCGACTCGGACCCTGCCGACCTTTTATTCACTGTGTTAGGATGCGAAACCCAACAGGTCGTTATATAACCATCGGTGGTGCAGTGTACACTAACGATGCCTATGGAGGGACGCACCTGTGTCATCACAGGCTCGGCACGTGGGATCGGGCGTGGAATCGCGGAACACCTCGGCGAGAAGGGGGCGAACGTCGTTATCAACTACCGATCGTCGGAGGGGGCCGCACACGAGGCCGTCGAGGCGATCGAGGACGCCGGCGGACAAGCGATTACGGCCCAGGCCGACGTCTCGATTCCTGAAGAGGTCGAACACATGCGCGACGTCTGCCACGAGGCGTTCGGGCCGGCCGACGTCCTCGTCAACAACGCCGGCATCACCGCCGACAAGCAGTTTACCGAGATGTCCCGCGCGGAGTGGGACCGGGTGATGGACGTCAACCTCGGCGGGATGTTCAACTGCACCCAGACGTTCTACGACGACATCTGGAACGCCGACGAGGGACGGCTCATCAACATCTCGAGCGTCGTCGGCAAACAGGGGAACTTCGGCCAGGCCAACTACGCAACCGCGAAAAGCGGTATGTTCGGGTTCACCCGGACGATCGCCCTCGAGTTCGCCCAGGGCGGCTCGACGGCCAACTGCGTCGCGCCCGGCTTTACCCGGACCGACATGGTCGAGAGCGTTCCCGACCACGTCCTCGAGCGGATCATCTCGGGGATCCCCCTCGAGCGGCTGGCGGAGGTGGAGGACATCGCCGCCGTCGTCCGCTTTCTCGCCAGCGAGGACTCCTCGTACATCACCGGCGAGGTGATCGACGTCAACGGCGGGATGGACCTCTAGCACCGGTTCGATTCGCTTTTTGGTCGAAGTCGGCCTCGAGTTTCGCATATCGTTTGCGGTTTCGTTTGCGTTTACGTATTCGGTTGCTCACGAGTGACCGAGCTATTGCTCCGCAAGGGGGCCCGAAAACGGGATCGCTGCTCGATACCGCATACGGTCCGCCGTGCGCCGTTCCCGGAAATCACGGAAGGGGTCCCGATCGCTCCGATAAACAGGTCCAGCAAACCGCCTCGCTTGAGCCCGCTCAGTCCGTTCGCTTCTCCTTTGCGAGGACCCGAACGTTCTCGATTCCCGTGTCGGGATACTGCCCCTCGTCGTCCTTCTCGACGGCCTTGACCATGTCCCAGACGACGTTCAAGCCCGTCGTGACGCCCTCGAGGGCCTCCATCTCACAGCCCGTCTTTCCGGTAGTCTCGACGGCCACCTCGCACTCGACCCGGTCCTTGCCGAGTTCGAACGCGGTGTCGACGTTCGTAATCGGGATCTGGTGGCACATCGGTATCGTCTCCCAGGTGTGTTTGACGGCCTGGACGGCGCCGATCCGGGCCGTCGCGAGCACGTCGCCCTTCCCGATCTCGTCGTCGCGGATCGCCTCGATCGTCGAGGGCTGCAGGCGAATCTCGCCCGCGGCGACCGCCCGTCGTTCGCTGTCGGGTTTGTCGCCGACGTCGACCATCTGCACCTCGCCCTCGTCGGTAGTGTGCGTGAGTTCCTCGGCGCCGGAATCGTCGCCGCTCCGCGGATCCGGGTTCGTTCCCTCGGCGGGGGACGGATCGTCACTCATCGTCACCACCCCACAGCACCGCGGGAAGCTCCTCGAGTAGCTCCGACGCCAGGTAGCCGTGCTCGTGGCGCTCGGCGAGGCGTTCGCCGGCGAGCCCGTTGACCTGGGCGCCCGCCGCGGCGGCGTCCATCGGCTCGGCGTGCTCGAGCAACGCGGCGACGATCCCGGCGAGCGTGTCGCCGGTGCCGCCGACCTTCATGCCGACCGTCCCCGAGCGACTGATCCGCGTTCGCTCGCCGTCGGTGATCACGTCGTTTTCGCCTTTCGCGAGGACGAGATGGCCGAGCTCCGCGGCGAAGCTCTCGATCTCGTCGGCGACCGCGGCCAGGTCGTCGGTGTCGGGTCCGCCCATCCGCGCGAGTTCGCCTCGGTTCGGCGTACAGACCAGCGTCGCGTCGGTCTCGATCTCCGGGACGACCTCGAGGGCGTCCGCGTCGACGACCGCCGTCCCCGAGTACGACGAGAGGAACTCCGTCGTTGCCTCGAGGGTTTCCTCGTCGGTACCGAGCCCGGGACCGATGACGACGACGTTGTCGTACTCCGCGGCGGTCTCGAGGAGGTCCTCCGCTACGCCGGGCGTGAGGATCTCGTTCTCGTAGGGCTGGACGATGAGGTCCTCGGCATACCCCTGGATCTCGCCGGCGACGGACTCGGGCGCGGCGACGAAGGCGAGTTCGGCGCCCGCCCGCAGTGCGGCCTGGGAAGCGAGGGCGGGCGCACCGGTGTAGGGACCGCCGCCGATGACGTACGGTCGACCTTCGCGGCCGTCGGGCCGAGCGAGGGAGATATCGCCCGGACCGACGTCCCGCTCGGCCGCAGCGGGGATGCCGATGTCGGCGACCGCGAGCTCACAGTCGAGCTCGGCGAGACCGGGTTTCGCGTCGTGGAAGGTGACGACCTGATCCGCCTCGACGGCGTTGTCGGCGACCTCGCCGGCGTCGGCGTCGAACCCCGAAGGGACGTCGACGGCGACGACGGTCGCGTCGACCGCGTTGATCGCTTCGGCCGCGGTCGCGGCGGGTTCTCGGAGGTCGCCGCTGATCCCCGTCCCGAGCATCGCGTCGACGACGACGTCGCAGTCGGGGAGGTCGAACCCGCTCGAGTCCGTGATCTCTCGGGTATCGTAGCCCGCGTTCTGCAGGGCGTCCCAGTTCTCGCGAGCGATTTCGGTCCCGATATTTTCGGCCGGTCCGAGCAGGAGCGTCGTCACGTCGTAACTCTCGAGAAAGCGGGCCGCGACGAACGCGTCCCCGCCGTTGTTCCCCCGCCCGGCGACGACGGCGACGCTCGAGCCCGGCTCGGCGACCTCGCGGACCGCTCTCGCGACCGCGTTCCCGCTCGACTCCATCAGCTGCTTCTGCGAGACGCCCAGCGCTGCGGCGTTCTCGTCGACGGCGGCCATCCGTTCGCCCGTGATCATGATCCTCGATTCGAGGGGGCCGCCGTTGAAGATTGCGGACGAAACGCTCAATCGGGTCGCGTCCCAACCCCGGTCGTGAACGTCTTCTGGCTCGACGAGGACCCCCGGCTCGCGGCGCGGTACCACTGCGACGAACACGTCAACAAGCTACTGCTCGAGGCCGCGCAGGTGCTGTGTACCGCGGCCCGCGAGAACGGCCGGGACGACGAGTTTCTGTACGCGGCGACCCACACCGGCCACCCCGTCACCGAGTGGGCGACGGAGTCGCGGGCGAACTGGCTTCGCCTGCGCGACCACGCCGAGGCGCTCAACGCGGAGTTCGTCGAGCGCTACGAGAAGAACGGCGATCACGCCAGCTGGGAAGTTATCGAGCAAATCGACCCCGACGCGATCGAGTTCCCCACCGAGGAGCCGACGCCGCGTCCGCAGGCGATGCCCGACGAGTACAAGCGGTCCGACGACCCCGTCGCGGCCTACCGGGCGTACTACGCGGGCGAGAAGGCCGAGTGGGCCACCTGGGCTCACACCGACGAACCGCCGTGGCTCGCCGAGCACCTCGACGAACTCGGCGCGCAGACCGAGACGCCGTAGTCAGTAGCGGATCTCGAACCCGTCCTCGCCCTGCGGGTCCTCGTACTCGACCTCGGTGTCGTCGACGTCGGCCGCGGGACTACCCTCCTGACAGAACTCGAGCATCGACTCGACCGCGCTCTCGGGACCCTCGAACGCCGCCTCGACCCGGCCGTCCTCGAGGTTTTTGACCCAGCCGTCGACGCCTTCCTCACGGGCCGTGTCGCGAGTCGTCGCGCGGTAGTAAACGCCCTGTACGTTTCCGGAAACGAAGACGTGTGCGCGGGTTCGATCCGTCATACGCGTGGCGTCGTCGGCGACCGGGAAAAATCCAGCCGTCCGGCCCGTCGGTCCTCGCTTCGAACCGATACCGAAAGAACCCTCGAGGGATAACGCACCGCAAATGGGCCCCATCGAACGCTTCGAGGAGGAGTATCTCGACGTCTCGACGAGCCGCGCGACGGTCCGGGAGCTACTCGAGCTGTTCGTCGGCGCCGTACTGTTCGTCCTCGTCGCCGGCGCGCTGACGTGGTACCTGCTGGGCGCGACGATCGCGACGTACGTCGCCGCGGGACTTGCGATCGTGTTCGCGATCACGATCGTTTCGCAGACGTACTGGGCGATTACCGGACGAAACGATTATCGCGAGTGACACTATTCTCGAGTTCGCAGGTGGTGAAAGACGTACGTCTGCGTGTAGCCGGCGTACTCGCCGCCGAACCGTTCGCGGAGCGCTCTCGAGGTCTCGTCGTAAGAGCCCCGGTCGCAGTCGGGATAGTACTCCTCGATCGCGGTCCGAAGCCAGGTGTCGAGCGGCACGGCCTGGTCGAAGTTCAGCGAAAAGAGGAGGACGCAGTCCGCGACCTTGTCGCCGACGCCGACGAACCGTTTCAGCGACTCGCGGGCGGCCTCGTAGGCGAGGTCGCGGGCCTCCTCGGGGTGAGCCTCGCCGTCGGCGACCATCTCCGCGGTGCGAACGACGTACGGCGCGCGATACCCCAGTCCCAACTCGCGTAACTCGTCCTCGGTCGCCGTCGCGAGCCGTTCCGGGGTCGGAAGGGCGTGATAGGTCTCTCCGTCGAACGTGATCGGCTCGCCGTACTCCCGTGCCAGCGTCGACACCATCCCGTGGATCCGGCTCACCCGCATCTGGGCCGAACAGATAAACGAGATCAGGGTGCCGAAGGAGGGGTCGTCGACGAGTCGGAGCCCCCGGTGGGCCTCGTAGGCCTCGTCTAACAGCGGATCGTCTGGTGCGGCTGCAACGATCGCCTCGAGGTCGTCCTCGAGGCGAAGCAGCCGCCGGACGAGCGGGTCGGCGTCGATCGATGACTCCCACTCGAGGACGCCGTTCCGGCTACGAACGCGGACGACGGCGCCGTCGACGACGGTGTAGTACCACTCGTCGGGCGCCGGCTCGCCGCCGTACATCTCGCCGTCGGTGCGCCGCCAGAGGTAGGTCTGCCCGCTCTCGAGCGTGCGGTACAGATCGAGTCCGCCGGATAGCTCCTCGAGTTCGATTTCGCCGGTCTCCATCCGTCGGAGTCTTCGGGAGCGAGGGCTTGGGCCTTTCGGAGCGAAACCGGTCTCGACCGAGATCTACACGGCGAATCGGCGGCCGGGGCGAACCTTGATACTGTAGGCGACAGTACGTTTTCGTATGCACTGCAGGGTTGTCGTCGAGGCTGCCGTTCCGGTGTTCGACGTCGAGACGGAAGACGAGGCGATCCGTATCGCCATCTCGAAGACCGGCGAGATGTTGAACCCTGACCTGAACTACGTGGAGATCAACATGGGCGAGCGAACCTCCCCGGAGGGAGAGGAGCTGCCACCGGCGTTTATCGCAGCCGACGAGGCGCTGGTCGCGCTCGAACTCGAGATGACCGTGTTCAACGTCGAACGCGAGGAGCACGCCTCCCGGATCGCCCGCAAGGAGATCGGCCAGCGCCTCGAGAACATCCCGCTCGAGGTGCTCGAGGTCGAGACGATCGAGGAGGACGACGACGATGCCGACGACGAGGACTCGGAATCGGAGTCGACGGACTCGAACGAGGAGACGGACGAAAGCGACGGCGACGGGAAAGCGGACGAGGACGACGAGGAGATCCTGCCGGAGTTCGAGGACCTCGTCGAGTAAGTCGGGTTTCGGTCGGTTCAGTTCGATTCAGGAGCCCGAACGGAGACGAAACGATAAGAAACGGTCTCACCAGTAGCCGGTAACGATCGAAGGAGACGTCGTGACAACTAGTCTGCAGTGGCGGCGACTGCTTCCTGCTCGTCCTCGCGCATGTTCGTGGTGATTCCGCCCGCAAGCGCAAATACAGCGGCCTTGTGGTCCGTTTTCGACTTGTGGATCGATGTCGGTCGAATACCGCGCGACTCGTACTCCTCGAGGTCGATCTGACAGTTCTCCCACTCCGCACACTGGTTGGATACCTCCGCAAGAAGTCCGTGAAGGTGAATGAGCTCCTGTTTCTTCATAACCATCCATTCCTATCCGCTGCAGGGTTATATTATTATCTTGAGTCTCGTTAGCACGACCCTGGAGCCGAGTTCGGCGCGTATCACGCTCGAGAACGGATTCAACCACCGTAGAACCGCCTGGAAACTCCCGGAAGGGACCGACTACAACGTCACAATTCGCTTCGTAACTGGATATTTCTGTTCACTCTCGTAGGAGTATTTTGTTGATTATTAAACTTTCATCTATTCGTGAACGTTCTGGTGAGGACGGACGGGAGAATCGAGCCGATCGTCGTCGGTTACCCGAGCTGTTTCAACGTCTGCAGGTCACGGTCGGTCCGGGTGAACTCCGCGGTCCGACGGGAGGCATGACAGTTCGGACAGTGGAACATCTCCGCAGGATCTGGGAGCTCGCCGGGGGACACCTGCCAGTCTTTGGCACACTCGGGACACAACAACTGAACGGTCGTTTCGTCCATGACATACCGTTTCACACCGGAGATGAAAAGCTTTGTCGCAGTCGCACTCCGGGTGCGAAATCCGCAGCCGAGAACCCGCTCCCAACGACGACGTCCGTTAGGCTGGGGCCGCCGAGTCGGAGGCCTCGAGCAGCTCCTTGTACCGGTTGCGGATGGTGACCTCGGAGATGCTGGCGACCTCGCTGACGTCGTTCTGGGTGACCTTCTCGTTGGTGAGCAGGGCCGCGGCGTAGACGGCGGCGGCCGCGAGGCCGACCGGCGACTTGCCGCTGTGGACGCCCTCCTGTCGGGCCGACTCGAGCAGATCGCGGGCCATGCGCTCGGTCTCGTCGGAGAGATCGAGGTCGCTGACGAACCGCGGTACGTAGTGTTCGGGGTCGGCGGGCTGGACCTCCAGTCCCAGTTCCCGGATCACGTAGCGGTACGTGCGGGTCAGCTCCATCTTGTCGACGCGGCTGACCGCGGAGATCTCGTCGAGGCTACGGGGGGTGCCGGCCTGGCGAGCCGCGGCGTACAGCGCGGCGGTCGCGACGCCCTCGATCGAGCGGCCGGGGAGGAGGTCCTCCTCGAGGGCCCGCCGGTAGATGACGCTTGCCGTCTCGCGGACGTTCTCGGGAAGGCCGAGCGCAGATGCCATGCGGTCGATCTCACCGAGGGCCTGCTTGAGGTTGCGCTCCTTGGAGTCGCGGGTGCGGAAGCGCTCGTTCCAGGTGCGAAGACGCTGCATCTTCTGGCGCTGGCGACTCGAGAGCGAGCGGCCGTAGGCGTCCTTGTCCTGCCAGCCGATGTTCGTCGACAGTCCCTGGTCGTGCATCATGTTCGTCGTCGGGGCGCCGACCCGGGACTTCTCGTCCTTCTCGGCGGCGTCGAAGGCGCGCCACTCGGGGCCGCGGTCGATCTCGTCTTCCTCGACGACGAGCCCGCAGTCCTGACACACCGTCTCGGCGTGCTCGGTGTCCGAGATGACCCGGCCGCCACACTCCGGGCACTGCTCCTTTTCGCCCTGTT
Source organism: Natronococcus roseus (assembly GCF_043677095.1). Lineage (NCBI taxonomy): Archaea > Methanobacteriati > Methanobacteriota > Halobacteria > Halobacteriales > Natrialbaceae > Natronococcus > Natronococcus roseus. The sequence continues at coordinate 36,673 of NZ_JBHLJR010000006.1, read as the reverse complement.
CGGTCTGGGTTTCCTCCTCGGTCGTTGTTTCGTCCTCTCGGGTGTAGGTTCGGATGTTGTCTGTCATAGTTGGGATAGTTACTCGGGGCTACCGGGTGGGGGTGCCAGAAGAAACCCGGCTGCCTCAGTTAACATATAGTAAGACCGTAACCCATATAAAGATTTCGCCTACGTTATAAACTAACCGGTACTTTTGGTATATACGTTTCGGTTACATAGTGATCGATCGTGTACGTTCTCCGAGCTACTCGACGGTAAACAGATGGCCCTCCGTCGGCACCTCGAAGATACCGATCCGAGCGCCCGCATCGAGCCAGGCGTGGCCGTACGAGAACGAGGCGAGCGCGTTGACGGGGTCGTCCCGCTCGCGGAAGTGACGGCCGTCCTCGAGGTAGGACGCGGCCATCCCGTAACAATCCTCTGCAGCGTCGGCCATCGGCGTTCCATCCGGCGGCGCGATCGACGCCGCCTCGAGCGCCTCCGCGAGCAGTTCGCCGTACCGGTCCGTCTTCTCCTCGAGGTCCGCGGTCATGGTCGGGTCTCGTCGCTCGAGACCGTAAGTGCGTCGCCGAGCGTCGGAAACGGAACGATATGCCTTTCCGAATGGCCGAGTGAGGAGTTGGGAATGCGACTTCTCCAGGTGCTCGTTCCCGACGAGAGGCGGAGCGAAGCACTTCGGGTTCTCGACGACGAGGGGCTCGACTACGTTCGAACCAGCGAGTGTAGCGAGGACGTCGACGCCGAACTGATCACGCTGCCGGTTCCGACCCAGGCCGTCGACCACGTGCTGACCTCCCTGCGGGAGGCCGGGATCGAAGACGAGTTCATCGTCGTCTCCGCGATCGAAACCGCCCGCACGCCCCGAATCGAGGAGCTCGAGGAGCGGTTCGTCAACGGCCGCGAGGAGGACGACAGCATCGCCAAAGCGGAGATACGGTCGAAGGCGTTGAACATGACGCCGGGCCCCGTCACCTACTACGCGATGACCCTGCTGAGCGCGATCGTGGCGACCGCAGGCTTGCTGCTCGATTCGCCCGCCGTCGTCGTCGGCTCGATGGTGATCGCGCCACAGATCAGTGCGGCACTGACCGGAACCGTCGGGCTCGTCCTCGACGACCGCCGGATGTTCGTCGACGGGGTGTCGGCGATGGTGATCGGACTGCTCGCGGCGATGCTCGGGGCGTTCGCGTTCGCCTGGTTAGTCCGAACTGGTGGCGTCGTTCCAGGCACTATCGATATCACGGCGATCGAGCAAGTCCAGAACCGAATCTCGCCGGGGCTGCTCGCGCTCGTCGTGGGCGTCTGTGCCGGCGCCGCGGGCGCGTTCGGGCTCGCGACGGCGATCCCGGTCTCGCTGGTCGGCGTGATGATCGCCGCCGCGCTCATTCCGGCGGCCGCGGCAGTCGGCATCGGGCTCGCCTGGGGCGACGTCGGCGTCGCAATCGGCGCGTTCGTCCTGGTCGCGATCAACGCCACGTCGATCCTGCTCGCCGGACTGGTCGTCTTCTGGTATCTCGGCTACCGGCCCGACGGGTGGACCCGCGGTAACCTCCGGGCGAACATCACCAGGGACCGACTCGGCACGGTCGCCGTCATGGCCCTCATTAGTATCGTAGTGTTGGCCGGCGCCGGCGTCGTGCTCGGCCAACACGTCGTCTTCGAAAGCGAGGTCAACGACGAAGTTCGGTCGGCGCTCGACGACGACGAGTACGAGGAGCTCGAACTGGTCGAACTCGAGACGGAGTTCTACGACGGCGGTGCGATCAGCAACGAGACGGGCGTAACCGTCGCCGTTCGACGCCCCGCCGACGTCCCGTATCCCGACCTCGCGACAACCCTCGAGGACCGCCTCGAGGCCGAGACGGATCACGAGATGTCCGTTATCCTGGAGTTCATCGAGGGAGCGGCTGCGGACGGGTAGACCGGTTGTACACCGCGAACGGCGCTGGGAACGCAAGGGGTTTAGGTCCAGTTTCCTAACAACGGTGTATGAGCGAGCAGCCACGCGTCGAGATCTACACCAAGACGCAGTGTCCCTACTGCGACAAGGCGAAGGACCTCTTCGATAGCAAGGGTATCGAGTACGAGACGTACAACGTCACCGGCGACGACGAGCTATTCGAGGAGATGGTCGAGCGCGCCGAGGGCCGCAAGACCGCTCCCGAGGTCTTCATCGACGACGAACTGATCGGTGGCTGGGACGAGACGGCCGCACTCGAGGAAACCGGCGAACTCGACGAGAAGCTCGGGCTCGTCACCGATGGTGGCTCGGAGACCGAACACCGCAAGCTGATCATCGCCGGCACCGGGATCGCCGGCCTCACGGCTGCGATCTACGCCGGTCGGGGCGACAACCAGCCGCTGGTCATCGAGGGCGACGAGCCGGGGGGCCAGCTCACCCTCACCACCGACGTCGCCAACTATCCCGGCTTCCCCGAGGGGATCAGCGGTCCCGACCTGGTCAACAACATGAAAGAGCAGGCCAAGCAGTTCGGCGCCGAGCTCAAAAACGGCATCATCGAATCGGTCGACGCCGACCAGCGGCCGTTCCGCGTCGAACTCACGAACGGCGACGTCTACACCGCTGACGCGATTATCGCCGCCTCGGGCGCCAGCGCCCGCACGCTGGGCATCCCCGGCGAGGACGAGCTGATGGGCTACGGGCTCTCGACGTGTGCGACCTGCGACGGCGCGTTCTTCCGCGACGAGGACATGCTCGTCATCGGCGGGGGCGACGCGGCCATGGAGGAGGCGACGTTCCTCACAAAGTTCGCCGACACCGTCTACATCGCCCACCGACGCGAGGAGTTCCGCGCCGAGCAGTACTGGATCGACCGCGTCCACGAGAAGGTCGAGGACGGCGAGATCGAGATCATGAAAAACACCGAGGTCACGGAGATCCACGGCTCCCAGGCGGAGGGCGTCGACCACGTCACCCTCGTCGAGAACGAGCAGGGTCACCCGACCGACCGCCTCGACGACCCCGAGACCAACGAGTTCGAGTTCGACGTCGGCGCCGTCTTTTTCGCCATCGGCCACACGCCGAACACGGCGTATCTCGAGGACACCGGCGTCACGATGGACGACGAGGGCTACCTCCGCACGCAGGGCGGCGACGGCGGCGGCCAGACCGAGACCGACGTCCCCGGCATCTTCGGCGCCGGCGACGTCGTCGACTACCACTACCAGCAGGCCGTCACCGCCGCGGGGATGGGTTCGAAGGCGGCACTGGACGCCGACGAGTACCTCGAGGACCTCGAGCGCGCCGAGTCGAGCGCCGAGACCGAGGCCGCCGCGGCCGACGACTGAACTCAGTTCTCGCTTTCCCAGCGATCGGCCAGCAGCGCCGCGATCACGACGCCGAACGTGAGCCCCGACGACGCGCCCAACAGGAGGTCGTCGAAGACGGCGACGAACCCGACGGCGATGACGACCCCGCAGGCGAGCCCGACGGCGAGGGCCTTCACGGTTCGTTCCCGATCGGTCATCGCCTCGCCCGTTTCGTTCATTACCGGACGTGGGTTCGACGACGGCTTGAGGGTACTGGTCGGCTCGAGGAAACGCCCGTTCGTCTCAGCGAGAGCGAGTCCGAACTGCGTCGCGTTCGCCACTCGGTCTTCGTTCGGTAACCAATTGCATAGATAAGGAACAGTTCTCTTCTCCGAGACTACCCGGGCCACACTGCGGTGGCGCGCGCTGGCGATCAGGTCGAGCGATAGCGAGAACTGATCGTTAACATCGTGTGAGGGATGAACGAGGGAACGGAGTGACTGAGAGAATCGGCTGGGGAGGGCGTGGCAATCCGCGTGTCCAAAAGTAGCAGAGCGGTATTGTCGGCCATAGTACTCTATTGTCAGCCCCAGGAGTAGTCGAGCCATTACGTCTGCACTCTTCGTCCACCAGGTTTGAACCACGACTCTCCTGTGCCTCGGGATCAAAATCGGAAACTACTGCGAAGCGTCGCCACTTCGGGACGTGACGGTTCAAAAAAGGCGGAGTGCCGCGAATCGCAAGGACCGGACGGAGTCCGGTAGTTAGTCGGCGTTAGTTCTGACGGCGGAGCGCGAGCATCGCGGCGCCGAGCAGTGCGACGATGGCGACGGCGACACCGAAGCCGGGCACGGTCTCGTCGTCGTCAGCGGAGCTGTCGTCAGCACCGTTAGCGTCGTCACCGTTGGCACCGTTCTCGCCGTTCTCACCGTTGGCGCCGTTCTCGCCGTTGGCACCGTTCTCGCCGTTCTCACCGTTCTCCTTCTCCTTGTCGCCGACAGTCAGCGTACCGGAGTCGCTGTCGTCGCCGGTCTCAACGGACCAGTCGATCTCAGCTTCTTCGCTGGTGTCGAAGTCGAAGGACTCGCTCACGGAGTCACCGGCGTCGAGCTCGAGCTCCTCGGTGTACTCCTCGTCACCGACGGTGGCCTCGAGCGTCGCGTTGCCGGCCTCGTCGTTGTTGTTCACAACGTCCACGTCGAGGCTGGCGTTGTCGTCAACGTTGACCTCGGATGGGGCGTCGGCGTCAATCTTGAAGCCGTCCTTCTTCTCCTCGTCGTCGTCAGCGGCGGAGACGAAGACGGCGTCGACGTCGTCGTCGTCAGTCTCAGCGTCGCCGACCGATGCGCTGAGGGTACGGATCTCGTCGTCCTCATCGTGGCTGCTCAGGTCGAAGGTCGTCGCGAGGACGCCATCGTCGTCGACCTCAGCGTCGGACGTGTAGATCTCCGAGCTCGCGCGGAGTCGGATGTCACCGTCCGTGCCCGGCGCGAGGTTCGTCTCGGCCGTGATCTCGGACTCGTTGCTGTTCTCGATCTCGAGCTGACCCTCGTCGTCCTCGTCACCGACGAATTCGACGAAGGATTCCTCGACATCGAACTGCGCTTCAGCGGTTTCCTCGTCGTCGACGTAGTCGTTGTCGTCGCCGACGGTGAACGTGACGTCCCAGGTCTCGTCAGCCTCGAGGTCCGCTTCGTCCTCGACATCAACGACGACGAAGAAGCGGTTCTCGTCTTCATCGACGATGACGTCATCGCCTTCCTCGAGTTCGATCGTGTCAGCGCTGCCGTAGCGCGGCTCGTCGGTATCCTCGAACTTGAGTTCGAGGTCCTCTTCGCCAGTCCACTGACCGTCATCGATACCGTAGCTGTAGATACCGGACGCTTCGACGCCGACAACGAGGAGGTCTTCCTCAGCGACCGAGTCGCTCTCGGTCGAGTCCTCGATGTCCTCGAGTTCGACCTCATCCGCATCGAACTCGTCACCAGGCGCGGTCCAGGTGTTCATGTCGCCGGTCGATCGGTCGTCGAGAACGAGGACCGCAGCGTCGGTCTCGTCCTCAGTTCCGGGGAAGACTTCCAGCTCGTAGTCACCGGGGAGGAGGCGCTCGTCCTCATCCGCGTCGAGGGTAGCGTCCTCATCCTCGTCGAGTGCTTCCGTCACGTCAACATCAACAGGCTCACCTTCGTCATCAGTAACGGTGACGGGGTCACCGTCTTCCTGGCCCGCTTCGTAGGAGTCGAACTCGACCGTCAGGTTGTCAGCATCGCTGACGTCCTCGGCCGTCTCGATCTCAGCGGTGTAGTACTCTTCTTCGTCCGTCACGTTGATCGTGACGTCCTCAGTGCCGTCGTGGTCGACGCCGAACTCTGCGACGTCACCGACGTTCTGTTCGTAGGTGGACTCGTTGAACTGCGCGTCAGCCTCTGGCTCCTCGCCGACCGTGATCTCGGCGGAGTCCTCAGCCGTCGTGTCAACGACGTCGACCGTGAACTCGTAGTCGCCAGTGCTCTGGTCGGAGAAGTCAGCCTCGAGGTCGTTCTCGTGCTCGCCGAGGTCCTCGATGAGAACTTCATCTTCGTTCTGCTCGTCCTCGTCGAAGATCTCCGCGAGGTCGTCCTCGTCAATCGTTTCGTTCTCGTGCTCGCCGCTCACGTAGACGCTAATGTTTTCGCGGTCGTCGTCGTCGACTTCGAGGGTACCGTCCTCGGTCACGACGTCAGCGTCGAAGTCAGCGTCGATCGAGTGCTCGTTGGCCCAGAAGGTACCAAGCTCAGCATCGTCATCGACTTCGGCGGAAAGGTCACCACCAGTGTAGTACAGGTGGTACGGTTCGTCGTCCTCGAGCTCGTCCGTCTCCACGGTCACGATACCGTCATCGTCAGGTCGGAGCGTGTCGAGGGTTTCCGCGTCACCGTCCTCATCCTGGATACCGTCCTTCAGCTGGACAGGCTCTTCGAAGTCACCGTCGACTTCGATTTCCTGTCCGATCCAGATGTCTTCTCCACTGAGGGTCACATCCTCCTCAGTGAGGTCATACTTTACCGGGTCATCGTGACTGCTGGCCGCTGCTGCCCCTGCAAAGGACATGGTCATAGCGACCACAGACATGACCATAAGTGCGGCAAGGAACGCTGCACGTCCCTTTTCGCGGAATGAAGTTTCGCTTGTCATTTGTTGTTGTCTTGTTGGTTGGTTTGCGTGCGATCGAGCGGAGAGCGAGTCAACCATCAGCGGTGTCGCAGCCGACTCGCCCCGGGTAGGGGTAATCGCCTCTTTTGGCAACTGTGTAATAAGCTTTCTGAACGACTACTCTATTTTCTAATATATCTAATTCGGCTCATTAGCTGTAATTCGAGCTGTTTTGGCGCTCTTCGAGTTCTCTATAGCACTATCCTGTAAACTACTGATTAGCTGATTCTACGCCTCTAGCGTACGTATTTCTTAGTTATGAGTATATAGTAGATGCAATCCAAGAGAGAGTTAGAGTTAATCAGATACTGGTATCAATCACAGAGAGTACCCTCGAGCCACCACCTCGAGAACTCCGAACAACCACCGCTAAAACGACAGAATGAACCACGCGCGAAAAGAGCCGACCGCCGACGCCTACCCTCGAGCGCCCCGATACCGATGCAGCGCCCACACCGCGACGGACGCGAGTCCCGCGACCAGCGCGGGCCAGCGGTCGCTGCTCAGGTAGAGTCCGCCCGCGGGCGGACGGTAGTCGAGCAGGGGCCAGAAGACCGCGTAGGCCTGGCCCGACGGCGTGATGAGCGCGACGTCCAGTACGTGGTGGGAGGCGGCGCCGAGCAAGAAGAGCGCGAACGCCTGGCGGCGATACTCGGGCGCGAGCAACAGCGCCGTCAGCAGGCCGAGCAGAATCGTCCCCCCGAGGGTGTGCAGCGGCGCCCAGGAGAAGGGGATCCCCAGCAGGTACTGCATCAGGCCGTCGGGGAGGAAGATCTCGGCTTTCACGAAGTCCGGCGCGAGCGCCCCGACCATGACGATCGTGACGTGGGCCGGCCCCATCCAGTCGTAGCGGAAGGCCAGCACCATCCCCAGCACGTAGCCCGCCAGCACGTGGGTGAGGACGTCAGCCACCGCGATCACCTCCCGCGGGCGCCTCGAGGGCGTCGTCGGTCCGCCCGCGGCTGTCCTCGGCGGCCGAGTCACTGGATTCACCACGCGACCGCGCACGCTCGCGCGGAACGAACGCGAGTCGCTCGAGGTCGAACCGCCAGTCTCGAAGTACGCGGCCGACGACGAGCAGGCCGCCGAGCAACGAGATCAGCATCATGTACCGCGTGTCGCCGGGCTCCTGAACGGTCGCCCGCTCCGCGGCGAGGGTGTCCTCGTCCTCGAGCGTCCCGGAGGCGGTGACCTGGTCGCCGACCTCGAGGGGGTCGTCGGTGTTCTGGACGGCGGCATCGGCCTCAAGCACCGTGAACTGGCCGTAACCACTCGCGCGCGTCGCGATGACCACCGGGTCCGTTTCGACGACCTCGCCGCCGAGGACGACCTCCTCGCCGAGGTAGCCGGTCCGATCGTTAGGTACCTCGGTCTCGTCGGGGAGTTCGCTCTCCATCGGCTCGGCGGGGCTGGCGCCGGCCCAGACGATCAGCCCGGCGAGGGCCACGACGACGAGCCCGATCGCGGCGAGGCGAACGCCCTGCCCGAACGGCTCTCGGCTCGACATTCGGTTCACTCGCGGGGGCGACTCGGCATAGGCGTTGCGCTCTCCTCGCCGAAGCGCGCCCGGAGCCGCCGACGGATCGGGGGCGATTCGAGGGTGCGCCAGCCGACGACGGCGCCGACGGTGCCGACCAGGGAGAGCAGCGCCCGCGTGCTGGCCGCGTCGACGAGAACTGCGAGGACGCCGGTCCCGATCGCCGCGAGAAACGCTCGCCAGGGGTCGCCGCGGGCGAACCAGGCAATCACACCGAGGTATGCGAGGGCGAGGACGACCGACGCGGGGACGTCGACGAGGTAGTGGATCCCGAGTGCGAGGCGGGCGAAGCTGACGACGGTAACCACCGCGCTGGCGGCGAGCAACCGCCGGACGCGGGTGCTGTGGGTCGTCCACAGCGCGAGCGCACCCCAGGTACTTACCGCCGCCATGACGTGGCCGCTGGGAAAGCCGTGCTCGCTCGAGGACACCGCGTGTAGACTGGGGTCGGTTCGGGGGAGCGCGAATGCCCCCTTGACCAGAACGACGAACGCGAGCCCGCCGAGCGTGACCGCGAGGACGTACGCGGTTCGATCGGAACAGAGCGGTCGCCCGTCGGGAACTCCCGCCCGAAGCGTTCGGCCGACGTCCTGAAGGTAGAACGCGCCGAGCACGGGAACGAGCAGCGTCAGCTTCCCGGGGTAGGAGAGCGCGACGAACAGCAGCGTCGTCCACTCGGGGAGAAACTCGCGGAGGAGTTCGGTCGCGCCGACGCTGCGGCTCATACCGCAAGGCGGGACGCCACCGGGTAAACGGTTCGCGTTTCAGTCGCGCGCGGGCGTTCGAGACACAACTCTCGTCGAAAAGTCGATCGACTGGTTAGAACGGGAACAGCGAGTCGGCGTCGGGATCGCGCTCGAGCAGCTCGATCTCGTGGCCGTCGACTGCCACCTTTTTCGTCGCTCGTTCCCGTCGCTTCCGGTGTGAGCGACCGTCTCTCGGTCGAAAATCTGGACCAAAAACGACCTAGAACGGGAACAGCGAGTCGGCGTCGGGATCGCGCTCGAGCAGCTCGATCTCGTGGCCGTCCTGGTCTTTCGTAAAGGCGTACATGTTGTCGTTGCTCTCGGGGTCGCGGTAGTCCGCCGCTTCGCGGGTTATGAGCTGGTCCCAGTCCTCTTCGAGGTCGTCCATGCGGACACAGAGGTGGCCCCAGGCGTCGCCGAAGTCGTAGCTGCGGCCATCGTAGTTGTAGGTGAGTTCGACGGCCATCGCCTCCTCGCCGGCGTCCTCGGGTTTCATGAAGTAGTTCGCGAACGAGTCCGACTCCCAGCGGCCGGTGTGTTCGTACTCGAACTTGCGGGTCCAGAAGCCGAGTGCGTCGTCGGCGTCCTCGACGCGGATCATGGTGTGGTCGAGCGACCAGGTCGCGCCCTGGTCGGGGTCGCGCTGGACGATCTCGACCTCGTGGCCGTCGGGGTCCTTCACGAAGGCGTAGCGGCCGCCACAGGACTCGGGGTCCCGATAGTCGTCGACGCCCTCGTCCATCAGCTGCTCGTAGTGTTCCTCGAGTTCGTCCTCCGGCACTCGCACGGCGATGTGGCCCCAGGCGTCGCCGACCTCGAGGTCGCCCTCGCCCTCGTTGTGAGTGAGCTCGAGCATCGCCTCGTCCTCGTGCATCTCCTCGGGACCGAGGTAGACGATGGTGAAGCCGTCGCCCTCGTGGCGGTCTTTCTCCTCGTACTCGAGGTGGGTCTGGTACCAGTCGAGCGATTCCTCGAGGTCGCCGACGCGAAGCATGACGTGATCGAGCGTGCCCTCCATATCCTGACCAACGCCGGGAAATCTCAAAAGCGTGGCGAAGCCGGCGGTCTACTCGCCGTCGTCGACCGACTCGGTCCCGTGAGCCCCGGCGTCGATGTCGACCGAGGACGCCTTCGGATCGACGCCCTTGCGCTTCGCGTCGAGTTCCGAGAGTCCGTAGACGAGTCCGACGAGGACGACGAATCCGATCGGCAGGAAGATCGCGGGCGAGAGCCCGAGGTAGCCGTACAGCAGGTAACAGAGGACCACGACGACCATGACGGTCGCGGCGTAGTAGAGCTGCGTTCGGACGTGGTCGATCAGGTCCGCCCCGGTGAACGTCGAGGACAGCACCGAGGTATCCGAGATCGGCGAGGTGTGGTCGCCGAAGATCGCCCCCGAGAAGACGGCACCGACGACGACGGGCATGAGATCGAACGAACCGGTCAGCTCGTAGACGACCTGGATCGTGATCGGCGTGACGATTCCCATCGTCGCCCACGACGACCCCATGGTGAACGCGACGAACGCCGCGACGAACAGGACGACGACCGGCAGCAGCTCGAGCGGGATCGCCTCGCCGACGTAGCCGGCGACGAAGTCGCCCGTTCCGAGGGCGTCCGCGACGTCGCTGATCGACCACGCGAGGACGAGGATCGTTACGGCGGTCACCATGAGTCGGAACCCGTCGAGAACGGTGTCGACGCCGTCGCCGAGATCGAAGAGATCGTAGACGACGCCGATCGCAATCGCGGCCGCGACCATGGCGAACGAGCCCCAGACCAGCGCGCCGGCGAAGTCGCCGGCGCCGACGATATCGACGAGCACCTGGAGGAGCCCCGCTTCGTCGGCGGCGGCGCCGATCGTCGTCGGGGCACCCTCCTCGGCCTGCTCGCCGGTCCAGGCCTCGTACCCGGTCCAGAACGCCCCCGCGAGGGTCACCGCGACGAGGACGACGACGGGCGCGAAGAACGTCCGCAGCATCGGGCGGTCGTCGATCGGCTTTCCGAGATCCTTCTCGACCTCCTGGAGCGGGGTGGCGTCCTCGCGGCTGACAAGTCCGTGCTTCCACGAACGGTGTTCGGCGTCGAGCATCTCGCCGAAGTCCCGTCGCGTGTAGACGATGATGCCGACCATCGCGATCGCCAGCAGCGCGTAGGTGTTGTACGGGATCGACCAGACGAACGTCTCGAACGCCGTCGGCGCCTCGCCGTCGACGCCGAGGTCCTCGTAGGCGCCCGCGATCAGCGAGAGCTGGAAGGCGACCCAGCTCGAGAGCCCGATCGTCGCCACGGGCGCAGCCGTCGAGTCGACGATGTAGGAGAGCTTCTCGCGGGAGATCCGGAACTGGTCGGAGATCTCGCGCATCGTGCTGCCGACGATCGCCGTGTTGGCGTAGTCGTCGAAGAACATGAGCAGCCCCAGGACCCAGGTCGTGAGCCCGACCGTGCGCTGGCTCTCCAGTCGTTCGGTCGCCCAGTTGCGAACGGCGGTCGCACCGCCGAGTCGCCAGATCAGCGCGACGCCCGAGCCGAGCAGGATAGTGAACAACAGGATCTGGACGTGGAACCCCTCGTCGGCGATGATCGCGCCGACGATCCAGTCGAACGTCTGTCCGATGCCGAGACTCTCGGTGTAGATGATCGCACCCGACCAGACGCCGAGGAACAGCGAGAGCATCGGCCGCCGCGTGACGACCGCGAGCACGATCGCGAGCAGCGGCGGTAACAACGATAACGCTCCGAACTCAGACATGATCGGACGTACATCGCTGAAGCTGATAATTCTGTTCCATCGAAATCGACAGCTGCCGAGCCACTACCGCCGCAGAATGAGCTTCAGTACGTCCTCGTCCTCGAGAACGTGATCCGTCCCGACCTGCTGTTCGTCGTGGGTCGCGCTGGGGCCGCTGACGCGGGCGAAGCGGAATCGCTCCTCCATCTCGCCGCCGAGCTTCTCGAGGGCCTCGCCGACGGTCGATCCTCCCTCGATCACGAGGGGTTCCTCCCAGTCGACACCCCGTCCCGGTTTGTCCATGTAGACCCGGATCAGCCCGAGGTTCTCCCAGATACGGTCCTTGAGCGCGTCGAGACCGCGTTCGGCCTCCGCGCTGATGAACGTCACTTCCTCCTCGGGGTCGAGCCCGCGCTCGCGCAGTTGCTCGTCGACCTGCTCCTTGTAGTCGGGCTCGATCAGATCGACCTTGTTGACGCAGGTGATCGACGGGATGTACTCCCGGTTCTCCATCAGCCCGTCGATCAGCCGGTCGATGGTGACGTTCTCCTGAAGGTTGAGATCGGCGTTGACGTAGCCCTGGTCGCGGAGCACGTCCGAGATCGTCTCCTCGTCTAAATCCTGGTCGGTGCTCGAGGTGATCTTGATTCCGTCTTTGATCTTCGGGCGCACCGTCACCCGCGGGGGGTCCTGGTCGACGCGGATGTTGATGTCGTACAGCTCCTCCTGGAGTCGGTCGTACTGGTCGATCTCGAACACCGAGAGTACGAAGATGATCAGGTCGGCGTTGCGGACGACCGCCAGCACCTGCTGTCCATCACCCTTCCCGGACGCCGCCCCTTCGATCAGTCCGGGGACGTCGAGCAGTTGGATGTTCGCCCCGCGGTGGTTGAGCATGCCCGGGTTGACGTCGAGCGTCGTGAACTCGTAGGAGCCCGTCTCGCTCTCGGCGTTGGTCAGCGAGTTCAACAGCGACGACTTACCGACGCTCGGAAAGCCGACGAGCGCGACCGTCGCGTCGCCGTGTTTTTCCACGGAGTAGCCGCCGCCACCCCCCGAACCCGACTGCTGGTTCTCGAGTTTCTCCTTCTTCTCGGCGAGCTTGGACTTCAGCCGACCGAGGTGGGCCTCGGTCGACTTGTTGTAGGGCGTGTTGGCGATCTCCTCTTCGATCTCCTCGATATCGTCCTCGAGCCCCATTTGTCTGTACTCAACCGGGCGGACCGAAAAACGCTTTCCATGCGACCCGCACTCCGGCTTCGACCGACCGTCCTCGAAGCTCGTAACCACCGAAATGTACCATCCGGTTTCAGCACGATCGACGATGAAGTTCGACACCCATAAACGGTCGGCAGCGGTAGCGTCGCACAGAGATGCCGGAACCGGCACAGCTGCGAGACAGCACCCAGATCGTGCTTCCCTGCGAAACCCTCGAGGGCCTCGAGTCGCGCCTCGACGAGGAGTTCACCGTCACCGTCGTTTCCGAAGACGACGATCGCTGCCGGATCATCGGGAGTCCCGTTGAGATCACGGACGTAAGCGAGTTCCTCACTCGTCGCGGTGTCGTCGTTCAGTAGCCGACACACCGACGCTCGCAGGACAGCGGAACCTACGCGGGCTATCGCTCGGGGTGTGTCGGCGCGTCGAACCCGCCCCGAACCAGCGGTTTCGCGACGTGGCGGCGCGCACACGGCGGCACCTCGTACCATCCCTCTTCGAGCTCGCGCTCGAGCGCCACTGTCTCCTTCTTCGCCTCGGCGGTCTTGCAGTCGCGGCACCGATACCCCTGATTTCGCCCGGCGCTCTCCATTCGACGCCCGCAGTCGGGGCAGGTCGGCGTGACGCGTTCGGTCTCGACGCGCTCCCGAAGAGCGAACTTCTCGAGCTTGAGGGTCCCTCGTGAAACCTCCCCACAGACCGTGAGCCGGTCGCCGACCCGCAGCGCTCGCACCCGGTCGCGGAACCGCTTCGTCGGCTCGAAGGCGGCGCACTCGAGCGACGGCCGTTCGTCCCGGTCGCGGTCGTCGCCGAGTCCCTCGAGGGTGACGAAGACGTGACCGCCCCGCTTGGTTTCGGGCTCGCTCGCGACCCGTCCGTCGACCCGGTAGGCCCGTCCGTCCCGAACCGATCCGAGCGATCCATCCCGAAGGTGGACGTCCGTTCCCTGATTGGTGACGAACAGCTGACTCGAGGCGACGCGTTCGCTCTCGATTCCCTCGGCGACCCGGCCGATTGCGTCGGGGTCGTCGCCCCGAATGCCGTACAGGATCGGACCGGGCGTGTGAGGAACGCAGACCGTTTCTTCCTCGCCGCGATCGACGGTGTCCCAGACTCTCGGATACTCGCGGTCGGCCGCGACGAAGACGCTCTTCGCGTCGACCTCGCGGGGTGTTCCCCACCGATCCGACTGCCGGTAGGCGATCCGCTCGGAGGTCCACTCCTCGAGTTCGTTCCAGGCGCCGATCGCGGCGAGGGCGCCGATCCGGCCGCGGCCGTTGCCGGCGTGCCACGCGCGGTAGCCGTGGCCGTCGATCAGGGTCGCCGCGTCGGCTCGCTCGAGGTGGCTCCGAATCGCTCGCCGGGTGAACGCGCTCACGTCGTCGGGCGTTTCGCCCGGTGAGTGGTCGGCGACGACCAGCCCGGGATGGGTTCGCTCGTCGGCCGTTTCGGCAAGGCGCTCGAGTTCCTCGCGAGCGATTTCGAACGCAGTTGCAGAAGCGCAGTCGGTGTGAATCGCCGGCGCGGCGTTGCCGCGGGTCTTGTACTCGACGGCGGGGTTGAGCCGAACGAGGACTAGCCGCGACACCGACGCACCCGAGCGTTCCAGTCGCTCGGCGATCGTCTTCGCGACGTACGTCGTACACATTCCGCGCTCGCGGGAGTCGGTATCGTCGAGCCCGACGACGGTCATCAACCGAGGGTAGCCGGGCCACTGAGTAACCGCTTTCGGACCCCGACGCCGAATTCCGATCGTATAAAAGCGTACCTCTCCAATTCCCGGCGAATCGCCACCCTGCGGGCGGGGATCCGCGGGACAACACTGATATAGATGGGCTCACTTACAATCCCCTATGTCCCGCTCGGCACTGGTCGGCAACGTTACCGCGATGCTAGAGGACGCGGGATTCGTGGTCAGCGACCGGTGTGCGATTCGCCCAAAGAGCTTCGACATCGCCGCCCGTCGCGGCGACAACCTGTTGCTCGTCAAAATTCTGGGCAACATCGACGCTTTCAATGAAGAGACCGGTCACGAGATGCGACGCCTGGGTACCTACCTGCAGGCGACGCCGCTGATGATCGGCCTGCGCAGCCGAGACGAGGATCTCAAACCCGACGTCACCTACTTCCGCCACGGCGTCCCCGTCCTCAGCCCCGACACGGCGTACAACCTGTTCATCGAGGACGTTCCCCCGCTGATCTACGCGGCGCCCGGTGGACTGTACGTTAACATCGACGGCGACCTGCTGGCCGACGAACGCGAGGGTCACGAACTAAGCCTCGGACAGCTCGCCAGCCAGCTCGGCGTCTCCCGACGGACGGTCTCGAAGTACGAGGACGGGATGAACGCCTCCGTCGAAATCGCGATGGCACTGGAAGAGCTGTTCGACGCGTCCCTGACCAGCCCCGTCGACGTCCTCGAGGGCGCCGACGAGGTTCACGAGAGCGAGGCGACCCCGGAAGATCCCGACGCCGATCCGACCGACGAACAGGTCGTCGCCGTCCTGACGCGAGCCGGCTACCGAGTCCATCCTACTGTCCGCTCCCCGTTCAAAGCCGTCAGCGAGGACGAGGGCGACAGCGGCGTCGTCCTCACCGGCCACTCGGAGTTCACCGAGGCCGCCGAGAAGCGGGCCCGGATCATGAGTTCGATCGGCCGCGTTACCCGTACACAGTCGGTGTACGTCGTCGACCGCGCGAAACAGGAGTCCGTCGACGGCACCGCCCTCGTCGAACGCGAGGAGCTCGAGGAGCTCCGCGACGCGGACGATCTCCGCGCGGTGATCCGCGAGCGGGCCGAGCGCGAGGAGGCCGTCTGAGAGGCGATCCGGAACGACGGTCGATGTCGCCCGTCGGAGCCGGACTGCACGCTGTCCTCGAGCCGATCGGTCGGAATCCTCACTGTCGTGTACTTTTGTGCTCACCTGGAGACGACTCGAGTTAGATTTCGGAGTCCCGACGACGTCGGCTCGATGGCAGAGACGACGTCTCCGAATTCGCTTGCGTTTACGTAAACGGAAACGTTTCCACAACCGTCGACTGTCGAACCGGACGCTCGAGCGACTCGGAGCGATCAGTTCCGGCGCAGGGAGCCGGCCGAGAAATTCCCGGGATCGATCCGGCGACTCTCGGGTTCGTACTCGATGACACCTGCGTCCGCCAGCCGCGGGAGATGGGCGTGGTGAAGCGTGACTGCGACTTGTTCGACGGACGGTCTCTCCTCGCCGTCGGCCTTGAGTTCGGCTTCGCGGTTCGCGATCGCGACGGCCAGTTCGTCGAGCCCGAACGGCTCGGTGTACTCGGCGAGGATCTCGAGTGCGACCCGACGTCGATCCGACACGAGGAGTTCGTGACGATCGCGTTCGGATAGCTCGACCCTCCCTACACGCCTATCGGCCGCGTCGTTCGAGGTTCGAACCATTTCGTAATCACCTGGGCTTGATTCACTCGACGAGTCGTTCGACCGTAAGGAGGGACTAGAACCACTTAGGGCGAGTTCGGGCGAAAGCCGACGAGAGCTCCGGTTCCGGCTGGGACTTCCCGCCGAACTCGAACGCGTGGCTCCATCGACGGAACATTGATACGTGAAAGCACGGTACACGGAGCGATGCGATCGGAATCGCTAACCGACGCGCTCCGGGAGACGCTCGCGGTTTTCGACGGATCGGGCGAGCCCCGGACGACCCCCGAGGTAGCAGAACGGCTCGAGTTGGGTCGGCGGAGCACGTACGCCAGACTGGAGCGACTCGCCGAGCGGGAGTGCCTCGAGACGAAGAAGGTCGGCGCGAACGCTCGAGTCTGGTGGCGGTCGTCGCCGAGCGACGAGGCGACCCCGACGGAGCCGTCGGCGGAGGAGAGGACGGCGAGCACCGACTCCGACCGGCAGGGTCGACGACGCTGGCGATCGCGATCGACGCTCGAGGAGGAGATCAGGCGGATCAGCGACGGGTTCTTCGCGGTCGACGACGAGTGGCGGCTCACGTACGTCAACGACGTCGCCGCGGCGATGGTCGACGGAACCGAAGCGGAGGCGCTCGGCCAGCGGCTGTGGGACGCGGTTCCGGGACTGGTCGGGACCACGTTCGAGACCGCCTACCGGGAGGCGATGGAAACCCAGCAGGCGAACTCCGTCGAGGCGTACTTCCCGCCTCTCGAGGGCTGGTACCGGGACATCGTCCACCCGTCGCCGTCGGGGCTGTCGATCTACTTTACCGACGTCACCGAACGCAAGGCCCGCGAGCGGACCCTGGAACGATACGAACGCATCGTCGAAACGGTCGGCGACGGAATTTACGTACTCGACGGCGACGATCGGTTCACGTTCGTCAACAACGCGTTCGTCTCGATGACGAGGTACGGCCGCGAGGAACTGCTCGGGAGCTCCGCCGGGCTCGTGTTCGGCGACGAGTTCGAGGAGACTGCGACCGAACTCGAGTCGACGAACCGGAGCGTCGGCGTCCTCGAGGAGCGGCTACACGGCGCCGACGGCGAGTCGTTCGTCGTCGAGAGACGGTTCAGTCGGCTCGAACTCGAGGACGGCGAGCGCGGACGCGTCGGCGTCGTCCGCGACGTCACCGACCGCGTCGAGTACGAGCGGGAGCTCGAACACCAGCGCGAGCAGCTCGCGGCGGTGACCAGCCTCGGCGAGGTCGCACGCGAGATCGTCCACGCCATCATCGGACAGCCGACTCGCGAGGGTATCGAGGAAACGGTCTGTGAGAACCTCGCGAACTCCGATTCGTACCTGTTCGCCTGGATCGGGGAGGTCGACACCGCGACCCGGACCGTGGATCTTCGAGCCGAAGCCGGCGTCGAGGGCTACCTCGACGAGACCACGATCTCGGTCGATCCGAACGACGACCGGAGTCGAGGACCTACCGGACGGGCGTTTCGGTTCGGCGAGGTGCAGACGACGCGGGACGTCGATTCCGATCCACGGTACGAGCCCTGGCAGGACCACATCGAACCCTACGGGGTTCAGTCCTCAGCGGCGATCCCGATCACTCACGAAGGTGCCATCTACGGCGTGTTGAACGTTTACGCGGAGCGTCCGTACGCCTTCGAGGGGCAGGAGGGAAGGCAGATCACGCAGCTCGGCGAGGTCATCGGTCACGCGATCGCCGCCGCCGAGCGCAAGCAGTCGCTGTTGAGCGACGACCTCGTCGAACTCGAGTTTCGAATTCAGAACGTCTTCGCCGGACTCGACAGTCCGAACGAGATGCCGGGACGAATTACGTTCGAACACACGATCCCGATCGGTGAGAACGAGTTTCTCGTCTACGGCACTGCCACGCCGGATGCGATCGACACCGTCCGGAACCTCGGTGAGACACACGATGGGGAGGTGGACGTTACAGTCCACTCGGAGGCAACTCCTCCCGGGTTCGAACTTCGTGTAACCGATCCACCGGTACTCTCTGTCATCGCTGCTCTCAGCGGATACGTCGATAGCGCGTCGATCGAGGACGGTGACTATCGGTTGACGATCCACCTCGCGCCGAGCGTCGACGTTCACCGCGTCGTCGACGCCGTCGAGTCGGCGTACCCGGACGCCGAGCTGCACTGTCACCGTCAGATCACGCGACCGCCGGACGATCCGCGACCCGTGCAACGCCGTCTCGCGGGCGAGCTTACGGATCGGCAACACGCCGTCCTCTCCGCGGCGTACTACGCGGGGTTCTTCGAGTGGCCCCGCGAGAAGTCCGCGGCGGAGCTCGCGGACTCGCTCGACATCGCGTCGCCGACGTTCCATCAGCACCTTCGGAAGGGTGAGCGGAAGGTATTCGACTCGCTGTTTTCGCCGCCGGACGAGCCGGAGGAGCGGTCGTAAACGGCTTGAGGGGCGGGTTGCAGGATGTGCTCTCTCCTCGAGCCACGATCCTTCTGCTCACGACACACCCCGATTTCTTTTCAGGACAGATCAGGTCGTTCCAAACTACCAAGGTATAGAAACTATCCTCTTGGGGATATTTTGATTCCACATGGACAGATATATTAGCTGCATGAGGTGCGATTTCATTCTCCTGGCGTCGAACGCCGAACGGCCACGCCCGGAGAGACATCGCACGTGCCCCGGCTGTGACGGAACCGACTTTCGGTTCGAGAGCGACGGGCTCACGGCTCTAGAGAAGGAGCCCGCCCGCCGAAAATAATCGCAAACGGTTTCGCAAACGCTTCCGGAAACGTTTGCGCAAAGGATGGCCGCTTCCGGTTCCACGGGTCGGCGGATCCGCTCCGGAGAGTCCGACGAAACCAAGGCGTTTCGCTCCTATTCGAACGTATGGGAGGGACAGTCGCGGAGATCGAACTTTCGCCGGCGGAGTTCGTCCTCGAGGAGACGATCAACGCCGTCGAGGGACTCGAGTGCGAGGTCGAACGAGTCGTCGCGAACGTCGACGGGGACGTCATGCCGTTTCTCTGGGTCGACGCGCCCGACCTCGAGGGACTCGAAGACGTGCTCGAGGCCGACGAGACCGTCGACAACGTCCAACTGCTCGCGGACGTCGACGGGGAACAGCTCTACCAGATGGACTGGGTCCGACGCGTCGACGCGCTCGTCCAGGTGCTCGTCGAGGAGGAGGGGACGGTGCTTTCGGCGGTCGGCGACGCCAGCGGCTGGCAGTTCCGGCTCCTGTTTCCCGATCGGGACAGCCTGTCGCGAACGAACGACTACTGCCGATCGAACGGGATCCAGTTCCAGCTCCACGCCGTCTACAGCCTCGAGGAGGGTCGACAGGGTCGGTTCGGTCTCACTGACGACCAGCAGGACACCCTGGAGATGGCCTTCGAGCGCGGCTACTACGAGATTCCTCGCGACGCCGATATGATGGCGCTGGCCGAGGAGATGGATATCTCCCACCAGGCGCTCTCGGAACGCCTCCGTCGAGCCCACCGCAGCCTCGTCCAGAACACCGTCGTGATCGGTCAGGAGGGTGACCCGGACGAGTGAGGAGGCGACTGTTCTGCCGGTCCGACTCGAGGACGTCGGGAGGCTGTCGTCGGCTCCTGTGAGCGCCGACTCGTAGCGGTGCTGTCACGACTGCAGTCGGCGATCGATCGGCAGCGGCTGCAAGAGTTCCACCGGCTGGCGACCCGTCATCGGATAGCTATCTGCCGCTCGAGCCCGTCCCTTCCGTGAGGCTACATTATGGCTACGAACGCGGACGGCGGGATCCGACGTAGGACAGTACTAAAGGCGGGCGTGACGGCGGCAGGAGCGTTCGCGGTGAGCGGTTCCGCAAGCGCGACCGACGACACCGATGACGAGACGACCGACATCGACGAGCCCGACGGGTTCGAGGTGACGGTCCTGGGGGAGCACGCTCCGTTCGTCGACGACGTCGCCGCGACGTTCGAACTCACCTACGCGGACGGCGAGACGGACGAGCCGACCGTCGTCGACCTCGAGGACGCCTCGACGGTCGTCGTCGCGGAGGCGACCTGGGAGGCGGGGGCGAGGTCGGGCTGGCATCGCCACCCGGGAATGTCCGTCGTCCACATGGTCGAGGGCGAGATCGAACACACGATGGAAGACGACTGCGTCCCCCGGACGTACTCGGCCGGGGACGCGTGGATCGATCCCGGCCACGTCCACAGGGCCGACAGCGAGGACGGCGCGTTCGCCTACGTGACGTTCCTCGGCATTCCCGAGGACGAACCGCCGACCGAGTGGGTCGAGCCGGTCGACTGTTGAATGGCCTCGAGCGACCCACCCTCGATCGGTTCGGAGACGGGAGGGCCGGAGCCGTGACCCCCGAGACCGCTCGGCGAGGCGACGGTGACCGAAGCGGACGAGCGATCGTCGTCGGCGCGGGCGTCGCCGGGCTGACTGCGGCCCGCGTCCTCGCGGACTCGTTCGAGTCGGTGACGGTGATCGACCGCGATTCGCTGCCCGACGAGCCCGTCCCCCGACCTGGGGTTCCCCAGGCCAATCAGATACACATCCTCTGGGAAGCCGGTCGGTCGGCCCTCGAGGAGCTGTTTCCGGGGTACACCGAGGAGCTCTGTGCCGCCGGCGGCGTGTCCATCGACGGCCGGCGCGATCTGCATCTGTACAGTCAGGGCGGGTTTCTGGCGTCGGGATCGTCGCCTTTCCCGCTGTACGCCGGGAGCCGACCGCTGTACGAGCAGCTCCTCCGGCGTCGGGTCGCCGAGCTGAAGGGAGTTAGACTTCGGTCACAGTGCCGATTCGTCGACTACGAAACCGACGAAACGAAAACGGCCGTAACCGGCGTTCGCGTTCGCTCTCGAGGTGCCGAGCGGACGGCGCTCCCGGCGGAGCTGGTCGTCGACGCGACCGGCAGGACGAGTCGAACCCCGGCCTGGCTGGCGCGAAACGGCTACGGGCCGCCGCCGACCGAGGAGGTGACGATCGGGCTGGCCTACACGACGATCGCCCTCGAGCGCCCGCCCGACGACTGCCGGATGATCGGGATGCTCGCCGAGCCGCCCCGAACCAGGGGTGGGGCGGTGCTACCCGTCGAGGGCGACCGATGGCTCGTGAACGTCCACGGCGTCCACGGGGATCACCCGCCGGCGGACGTCGACGGAATCGGCGAGTTCGTCGCTCCCCTCCCGACGCCCGTGTTCGACCGGGTGCTCGAGGAGTGTCCGCTGCTGGCGGAGACGGGCCATCACTACCCGTTTCCTTCGAACCGACGCTACCGCTACGAGGCCCTCGAGCGGTTCCCCGACGGGCTGGTGGTGGTCGGCGACGCGGTCGCCAGCTTCAATCCGATCTACGGCCAGGGGATGTCGGTGGCCGCGCTCGAGGCGCTGGCGCTCGGGCGCACGCTCCGAGAGGAGCGAAGCGGGATCCCGACGCGGTTTTTCGACCGAGCGGCGGCGATCGTCGATCCCGCGTGGATGCTGGCGATCGGGGCCGACAGCGCCTTCCCCGAGACGCGGGGTGACGTTCCCCGGGGAACCGCGGTCTTCGACTGGTACCTGTCTCGACTGTTTCGGAGGGCTCACGCCGACGGGACGCTGACCGACGCGTTCCTGCGGGTCCTCTCGATGCAACGGCCTCCGTCCTCGCTGCTCCGCGCCAGCGTCGCGTGGCGCGTGCTCGCTCCGAGATACGGCGGCAACCGATCGGCTCGAGACTCTCCGAACCGACCCCCCTCGGCTCGCGAGAGGAAACCGGATCTCTCCCCTCGGCGATCGAACCGACGCTGACCCGACGGTAGGTTGGAGGGAGGACACCGCCGTTACAGGTTCGGAAGCTCGGTCGCCGGAAGGAACTGTCCGGTCTGCCGGTAGACGCCCCCGAGAAGGACCGCCCCCGCGACCAGCGGAAGCGCCGCACAGGCGAGGTACACGGGCCCGAATCCGACGAGTTCGGTGACCGGAAGCGACACGATCGGGCCGACGCCGCCGCCGACGTCCCCGAGGACGTTGTTCGTTCCAACGGCCCGGCCCATCCGACCATCGTCCGTGAGATCGCCGAGCAGCGCCATCATCGGACCGCTCGTTCCGCCCTGTCCGGCACCGATGAACAGGCAGGCGACGGCGAGCGTCACGGCCGAGTCGGCGGACGCGAGAAGGACGAACCCCACGAACAGGGTCCCGAGAAAGCACAGCAACACCGGGACCCGCGACTGCTGCAGGTCGCTCACGTAGCCGCCGAGGAACATGAACAGTCCCGCGGTGACGACCGTGATCGCCATGAACAGCCCGGAGGTCCCCTGGGCGTCGAACCCGAGCAGTCCGATATCGTTCTCGCCGAGAAAGAGGACCAGCGTCGAGAACAGGACGCCGAAGTAGACGAAGAGCACGGCGAAGTTGATCAGTCCGACCGTCACCGCGGGGACGCTCGTGTCGACGTCCCACGGCTTCACCGACTCGCGAGCGTCGCCCTCGACGTGCGTCTCCGGAATCGTCGCGTACGCCAGACCGCTGGCGACGAACGCGAACACGGTCGCGAGGAGAAACGCCGCGATCTCCCCGCCGATCTCGCTGACGACGCCGCCGACGACCATCCCGGTCGGCGCCCCGAAGAGAACTCCGCCTCTGATGAGCCCCATACTTGTTCCCCTCGAGCCGCCGTCACTGACGTCGGAGGCGATCGTGTAGGCGGTCGCGAACACGAGCGCGCTGCCGACGCCCCACAGGAACCGCGCGGACAGAAACCACGCCTCGGGAGCGGGCGCCGGAATAGCGACGACGTACCCGAGCGTGGCGAATCCCTGGACGAACATTCCGACCACAAAGGGTGTTCGCGTCCCGATCCGATCGACGAGGATTCCGGCGGGCGCGTTCGCGACCAGTCTCGAGAAGCGATTCGCGCTGAGGATCACGCCGACCATGAACGGAGAAATCCCGAGAAGGACCCCTAGATTCGGCAGGATCGGGAAGATCACGCCGCCGCCGAAGCCGATGAAGAACGTGCTGAGTATCACGGCACCGATGACGACGTACCGGTCGTCGCCCGCTCCGCTCAACCGATCGACCGATCGCGCTATCGGACCGCTCATCGGATTTCGCTGCTGCCATCCGGGCGCGTTCGATCCTCACGCCCCGTACGCATCAGTCCGAACTGTTCGTCGGTTCTCATCCTGACTGCCTAGTCAGTTAGCGCTGAAAGTGATTGCGGTCTCGCCTCGAGTACAGGACAGTGTAGCAGAATATGGTTTATCAGAGCGTGGGCCGGGCTCCCGTCGAGCCGGACTCGTCGACATGCGACGAGCACGGGTCGAGACATCGCCGGTACCGGTCGGGCCTATCGCAGCTCGAGGAAGCGTGCAAACGTATCCGAAAACGCAATCGAAACCGCAAAGACTCAGATGTTCTGCTGGGCGTGGCGCCCGACCGCGTCGCTGAGCTGCTCGGTCTTCTCAGGTGTCGCGGTCTCGAGCCCGACGCGGACGGCCAGCCGGACGATCTCGCTGCGATCGAACCCCTCCGAGCGCTCGCGTCCGAGCGCCTCCTCCAAGGCGTTGCCGACCGCGGTCATCTCCGCGTCGTCCTCATCGAGAGTCGCCAGTAGCGCCGCGACGGGCTGATCGCGGACGGCGATCGTCTTCGGTCGCTCCCCGCTGTCGACCGCCTCGATGGCGTCGACGAGTTCGTCGACGAACGCGGAGTCGGCCTCGGTTCTGATCTCGTCGTTCCGGTCGCCGCGCTCGGTCTTCTTGCGCAGTTCCTCGAGCTCGTCGCTCATCGCCGCTCACCCAGTCGCCGCTGGAGGACCGAGGCGCTGTCGAGAAACGCCTCGCGGGCGCGTTCGGCGGTCGTCGAGGGCTCCTCGAGCGCGAACACCGTTCGCCCCTCGTCAGCGGCGTTCCGGATATCCTGGCTCGCGGGGACGTGTTCCGGGGCGATGGCGCCCTCGTACTCCTCGCCGAACCCCTCGAGATACTCGTTTGCGAGCTTCGTGCGGGTGTCGACCTTGTTCGGCAGGATCATCGCGAGGTCGACGTCGACGCCGAACTGGTCGTCGATCTTCGCCAGATCGCGCTCGAGGGCCGTCGCCTGCTCGCTCTCGAAGGGGCCCATCTCGACGGGCGCGACGACGTTTCGGGTCGCCCAGAGCCCGTTGTAGGTGACGTTGTTCGTCAGTCCCGGCAGATCGATGAGAACGGTGTCGTACCGGCCGTCGATGTACTCGTCGAGGAAGCGCTCGAGTCGGGAGTAACGCTCTCGAGCGTCGTCGATGTTGCCGAGGTCGGCGTCGAGCGAGTCGAGTCCAGGGTGGGCGGGGATTAGGTCCACGCCCTCGTCAGTCTCGACGATCAGGCTGTCGACGGCTGCGTCGCCGAGCTTCGAGGCGATCTGATCCCACTCCTCGGCGAACACCGTCGAGATGTTCGGCCAGTCGTCGTCGTTCTCGATGTCCGCCTGGACCTCCGACCAGACGCCGAAGTGTTTCGCCAGGTCGCCCTGTTTGCCGGCGAGGTCGATGAGCAGGACGTCATCGCCCGCTTCGGCGAGCGCGACGCCGAGGTGGGCCGCCGAGGTCGTCTTTCCGGTGCCGCCCTTGTCGAGAAAGGTCGCGGCTCGGTTGGTGCTGACTTCCATTCCGTATCCGTTTACGCAAGCGTTTGCACCTAATATAAAAGCACGTCAGACGCTGACGAAACCACAGGTCGCGTCTAATACTCGGTTGCCGCTGACGTAGACGTATCCCGATACGATGCGGGTCGACAACTTCGATAAATCCGGTAGCGCTATACCGAATCGCGAAACGCATCTCGCTCCGTGCGTCGAATCGGGTCCGATAAGTAGCCGTACACGTTTCGATCGGAACGAGTGGGACCGATTTCGACACGCTGGCGGTACCGGGAGACGGTGCTGGCGCTGTGTACGCTCGCCTTCTTCGTCACCATGGTGGGACGGCTGGCGATCAGCCCGATCATCCCCGACATCGTCGACACGTTCTCCGTCTCGAACGCGGTCGTCGGGCTCTCGCTGAGCGGAATGTGGCTCGCCTACGGCCTCGCGCAGTACCCGAGCGGCGTGCTGGCCGACCGCTACGGCGAGCGGCTGATCATTCTCGTCGCCGTCGGCGGCTCGGCGCTGGCCGCGCTCGCCGTCTCGCTTACCCCCGCGTTCGCGCTGTTCTTCCTCGCGACGATCGGACTCGGCGCCGTCGCCGGGCTCCACTACAGCGTCGCGACGACGCTGCTCGCCCGAACCTACGACAACGTCGGCACCGCCGTCGGCGTCCACAACACGGGAGCGACGATCGCCGGGCTCGTCACGCCGGTCGCCGTCGCCTGGCTGGCCGTTCGGTTCGGGTGGCGGGTAGCCGTCGCCGCCGTCGCCCTGATCGGGATCCCGTCGACGATCCTCTTCGCCTGGAAGGTCCGCCCTACCGAGCCCCGGCGCCCGGAGACGCCGCTCCGGGATCGGTTTCAGGTCGCACCCGTCCTCGAGCTCCTCTCGCGGCCGCCGATCGCGTTCACGCTGTTCGTCGCGATCGTCAGCGAGTTCGCCTGGCAGGGAACCGCCTCGTTCCTGCCGACGTTTCTCATCGAACACCAGGGCGCCTCGACGACGTTCGCGGGGGCGCTGTTCTCGGCGTACTTCGTCGTGCAGGGCGTCGCCCAGATCGGCGTCGGCGCCCTCTCCGATCGGATCGGGCGGGACCGGTCGATCGGTCTCTGTATGCTTGCCGGGGTCGCCGGATTCGGGGTGCTGATCGCGTCCTCGAGCACGCTCCCGATCGTCGCCGGGATCGTGCTCGTCGGGATCGGGATGAGCTTCGGGGCGGCGCTTATGCCCCGGTTCCTCCAGGAGCTCTCGGCCGAGGAACAGAACGCCGGCTTCGGGCTCGTCCGCACCGTCTACATGATCGTCGCCGCGATGGGGTCGGTCGTCGTCGGCGCCCTCGCGGACCTGTTCGGCTGGGCCGTCTCATTCGGCTTTCTCGCCGCGTTGCTCGGTGCGGTCGGGCTGGCGCTCGCGCTCAACTCGCTGCTCGGACTCGAGTACTAACTGAACACGCGTTCTCGCCTGGCGGAACTGCAGTCGGTCGTGGCGGTTTCGTGCAGCGAAGTTAAGAGTCGACGTGCACAATATTGTAGTACATGGGCAACACCAACTTCGAACCGGCGGAGGTCGCCCGCCGAATCGACGAGGACGACGAGGACCTCTTCGTCCTCGACGTGCGAAACGAGGACGACTACGAGGAGTGGCGAATCGAGGAAAGCACGAACATCCCGATCTACGACGAGTTGCTTGATCACGACTACTCGACGCTCGAGGACCACCTCGAGGACCTTCCCGAGGATCGAGAGATCGCCGTGGTCTGTGTCGCCGGGATCACGTCGGCACGAGCCGCCGACTTCCTGCGCGAGCGCGGGTTCGACGCGACGTCGATCGACGACGGGATGAACGGCTGGGGTCGGGTCCATCGCTCCTACGAGGTCGACGGCGCCGACGGCGTCGTCCAGATCGTCCGTCCGGGGACGGGCTGTGTCTCCCACGTCGTCCACGACGGAACGTCCGCCGTCGTCGTCGATCCCAGTCAGTACGTCGACTACTACCTGAGCGAGGCCGACGAACGGGACCTCGAGATCGTCGCCGTCGCGGACACCCACGCCCACGCCGACCACGTCTCGGGTGCGCGGCGACTCGCCGGCGAACTCGACGTTCCCTACTACCTCCACGGGGACGACGCCGGCGAGCTCGAGGGAGTCGCGGAACTCGAGGACGGTGACAGCGTCTCCGTCGGTGACCGATCGCTCGAGACGATCCACACCCCGGGCCACACGCCCGGGAGCGTTTCGTTTACGTTCAGCGACGCCGTTCTCTCCGGGGACACGCTGTTTCTTCGCAGCGTCGGTCGTCCCGACCTTGAAGACGGCGACGAGGACGCGATCCGAACGGCCTCGAGCCGGCTGTTCGACAGCCTCGATCGGCTGCTCGAACTCGAGGGCGACCGGCTCGTGCTCCCCGGGCACTTCAGCGACGAGTCGATCCGCCCGCTGGCGACCGGCCTCGAGGAACTCCGCGAGGAGACGACGAACGAGCTGCTCGGCTACGTCGAGGAGGGCGACGAGGAGGCGTTCGTCGAGACGATCGTCGAGAGTCTCGCCGACGAGCCGGCGAACTACAACGAGATAAAACAGATCAACTGGGGGAAAAGCCAACCCGGCGACGACGTCGAGGAACTCGAACTCGGGCCGAACAACTGCGCGGCGAACTGACGGCGCGCTTCGACTCCGGAGACGGAAATCGAACCGAGCGACCGATCAGGCGTACGTCTCCTCGAGATACTCGACGATGTCGCCGCTCTCGTCCATTCCTTCGACACCCTGGCTCTCGTCGGTGATGACGGGCACGCCGGTCTGGCCGCTGACGCGCTCGACCTCGGTGCGGTCCTCGTGGGATCGGGGAACCTCGATCACGTCGTAGTCGAGTTCGAGTTCGTCGAGTTTGGTTCGAACCTTCGCACAGAACGGACAGCCTGGCAGTTCGTACAGCGTGATGTCGGACATACCTGTTGTAGCCGATAGACACCAAAGAGGCCACCGGTCGGCCGACGAGTTGCCGGAACCCGCGACGCGTTTAGAAGACGACCATGCCGGCCTCGACGGCGAAGTAGACGACGAAGTAGACGATGAACGCGAACGCCAGAATCCACTGGCCGAGCGACACGTCTCGTTGCTCGCCCATCGCCGCCTTGAGCAGGGGGTAGCTGATGATCCCGGCGGCCAGCCCGTTCGCGATCGAGGTCGTTAGCGGCATGATCGTGATCGTCAGTCCGGCACTGATCGCCCACGCGGGATCCTGCCAGTCGATATCGGTGACGCCCTGGAGCATGATGATTCCGACGACGACCAGCGCGAGGTAGGTTGCATACTGGGGGATCGCCTGCATCAGCGGCACGATGAGCAACGCGAGTCCGAACAGCCCGCCGACGACGAGCGCCGTAAAGCCGGTTCGTCCGCCCTCCTCGAGACCCGCCGAGGACTCGATGAACGTCGTCACCGTCGAGGTACCGATCATCGCACCGAACGTGGTGCCGACCGCGTCGGCCATCAGGGGTTTCTCGATCTCGGGCAGATCACCCTGCTCGTCGAGGAACCCGCCGATCTGGGAGACGCCGATGAGCGTTCCCGCGGTGTCGAAGAAGTCGACGAAGAAGAACGTAAAGACGACCAGCGCGAACACGAGCGGGTCGTCGGTGATCATTCCCAGGCCGTCGACGAACCCCCAGAACAGCGGCGTGAAATCGTACTGGACGGAAGCGATCATCGAGCCGAGTCCCTCGTTCGTCACCTCGTCGTACGATCCCTCCGGGGTGAGGACGTCGGGACCGACGACGCCGGCGAGCGTCAACGCCCAGCCGGCGACCGCCGTCGTCACGATTCCGATGATGATCGAGCCACGCAGCCCTCTGGCGTAGAGCAACAGCGTCAGAACCAGGCCCGCGAGCGAGAGCGCGGCGACCGGGCTCTCGAGGACGTTGCCGAGCGTGACCAGCGTCGCGTCGTACGGCACCACGAGTTCGATCTCCTGCAAGCCGAGAAAGAGCAGGAAGACGCCGATCCCGGCGCCGACGGAGAACTTGACGGGTTCCGGAAACAGCTCGATGATGTACCGCCGTGCGCCGACAGCCGTCAGCGCGATGAAGATGATGCCCTCGACGAAGACGGCCGCCAGCGCGAGTTGCCACGGAACGCCGAGGATGACGACGACGGTAAAGGTGAAGAACGCGTTCAGTCCCATCCCCGGGGCGAGTCCGAACGGCCGGTTGGCGTAGAACGCCATCACGAGTATCGCAGCGATCGACGCGAGGATCGTGACGACGGCGAGCATCTGGATGACGTCGCCCTGGCCGTAGACCGTGCCGTTGATCGTCGTTTCGCTCTGGAACTCGCCGGCCTCGTGATCCCAGAGGATCGCCTGGCTGAGGATCGTCGGATTGACGACGATGATGTACGCCATCGCCAGGAACGTCGTGACGCCGGCGATCAGCTCCGTCCGCAAGTCGGTGTCGTGCTCGTCGAACCCGAAGTACGCGCCGATACGATCGAAAGCCCCCATGTTGGATGTTCAGGCATACCCAGACGGATTAGTTAAAGTTCACGTCTTTAGATTCACCTCAACCAGTACACGTCCGTGTATACATTTCTGATGCTCGGATGAGAGATCCGAAACGAATCGTCGCGATGACTCCGAACGAACGTATTTGGTCCCTGGGATCGTATCCGGTTACCATGAGGTTTGTCATCGTGGGGTACGGTCGAGTCGGCTCGCACACCGCGCGCATTCTACACGAGGAGGGCCACGACCTCGTCGTCGTCGACGACGATCCCGATCGGGTCGAACGAGCGGCCAACAACGGGTTCGACACCGTCGAAGGCGACGGTGCCGACGAGGACGTACTGCTCGAGGCAGGGGTCGACGAGGCGGACGCTATCGGCGCCTTCACGCCGGATCTCAACGTCAACTTCGCGGCCTGTATGGTCGGAAACCACCACGGCTGTCGGACCGTGTTGCGCATCGACGAGGACTACCGGGAGGAGATCTACGAGCGCTACGCCGAGGACGTCGACGACATCGTCTACCCCGAGCGCCTCGGTGCGGCAGGTGCGAAGACGGCCATGCTCGGGGGGGACTTCAACGTCGTCGCCGACCTGGCGGCGAACCTCCAGATGACCGTCCTCGAGATTCAGGAGGGATCCCCCGCGGTCGGCAAGCGGATGAGCGAACTCGAGCTTCCGGAGTCGGCCCGGATCTACGCCCACGGCCGCGCTCGCGAGGCGCTGACGATCCCGCTCCCGGGAACCGAACTCGCCGTCGGCGACGAGGTCGCCGTCGTCGCGGAAACCGAACGAATAGACGAGCTTCAAGCGGCGCTGCTACCGGCGTCGGCCTGAACAAAAAACCGGGCGGCGCAGAGAGCCGTGGACGCGCAGTCGAGATGGGATGGGGTATCGTTCGGCGCGTCCGTCGTATCCGTCCACGCTCCGACCAATAAAACCACGTCAGACGGCCGGCTGACGCTACTCGTCTTCGAGGCGGAAGACGAGCACGTTCTGGTGAACCATCGAGGGGACAAAGGAGAACGGGTAGCCGTAGACGTGCAGGTCCTTCGTGGGATCGTACCAGACGAGGTTGGCAGCGAGCGTCAGCGGCGCCGTCGATTCGATCGCTCGCGCCAGCTCCGCCGAGAGGAACTCGTAGGACTGTTCGCGGTACATGTCGCCGATGAAGACGACGACGTGTCCCTCCGGCGTGACCGCGCCGGCGAACCGATCGAACTTGGCGGCCATGTCCTCGAGCCACTCCGCCTTCGTTCCGGAGCCGTCGCCGTTCGCGCTCGTGTCGGCCTCCTCCTCGTCGCCGTCGAACGCTCCCAACTTGCTCTCGCGAGTCTCGTGCTCGTTTCGCGTCTGCTCGAGTTCGTCCATGTGCCAGTAAGGGACGTCGGTAAGCAGCAGGTCGACGCTGTCATCCTCGATTCCGTCGATCAGGTCGGCACAGTCACCACACTGCAGCTCCTGTTCGGCCAGCGGCGGCACCCCGCGGGCCCGTCGCTCCTCGTTCTCGCGCTCGAGGACCTCCGCGTAGAGGTCGACCCAGCGCTCGTTGCGTTCGAACCCGATTGCCTCGCGGAGCCCGGTCCCCTCGTGTTCGCAGAAGCTCGCTCCCAGCAGGGTGCCGCCGACGCCGGCGAAGGGATCGAGGACGGTGTCGCCGGTCTTGCTGAACCGGTCGATCAGCTCAGCACAGAGCCGCGGCGGTTTCTGGCCGCCGTGCTCGCTGCGCAGGTCGTGCTGGACGTCCGGTGGATACCCCTCGTCGATGACCGACTTCGTCGCGTACTTCCACTCCCTGCCGGTGAGGTCGTTGACCCGGTTTCGCTCGTCGTAGACGCCCCGCCCCTCGACGTAGCGCTGGTGATCGGCGAGCTCGTCGGTGTCGATTACCTCACCGTCTTCGATCGGCAGCGACTCCTCCTGGGCACGCTCGGCGTCGAACGTCCCGTCGTCGTCGGTCACGAGTCGGCTCTGTCGGTGACGGTCCCCGTCGTCCATGGCACGTGCTCGACTGTTCGCCAGGACTACTTAAAAGCGCGTTCCGCGGGGTTAGCTGGTGTAGGAACTCTCGCCGACGACCTCGAGGAACTCCCCGCGTCCCGTCGCCGTCGTTCCGTCGAACTCGGTTACTCGAACGCGAACCTGTTTCTCGACCGTTTCCGGCCCCGCACCCTCGACGATCAGATGCGTGTCGCCGATGTAGACGTGTCCTTCGGTCGCACCGTTCGACTCCGCCACGAAGACGTCGACCACGTCGCCTACCTCGAGCGACGGGCTCGTCTCGCGGAACCGCCAGCCCTTGAGATACTTTTTCAGGAAACTCATAGTCGTGCCACCTCCTCGCTTTCGCGGTCGATAACGTACTCGCGACCGAAGCCGGTGATCGCCGCGACCACGAAGACGGCGACCAGCAGCCAGCCCTGGAAGACAAACGGGACGACCTCGATCGGCGTCGCGAGCATGTCGGCCGTCAGCCAGTCGTACTCCCCGGGGAGGTCCTGCATCGCCGTAAATCCGGCGAGAACGCCGCCCGACCACGGGAAGATGTACCCCAGCGCCGCGGTCTGGGCGTCCAGGATGTTCGCCCGACGGTAGCCGTTCAGGTTGAACCGTTCGCCGATCTTCGAGATGTACGGGCCGATCGCGACCTCCGCGGCCGTGTTGATCGTGATGACGGCGTTGATCAGCGCCGCGGAACCGACCATCGTGAGTTCGGCGTTGCGGACGTTCGTCGCGAGGTTCTCGATCGACCAGTCGAGAATCGCCTGGAAGGCGCCCCCGCGGATCATGATCTGGGCCGCGGCGATGATCAACAGGACGAGGATTGCGAGTTCGAAGAAGCCCGCCGCGCCGTTGATCAGGCTGCCGTCGACGTTGACCGCGTCGGGATCCTCGACGATCGTCAGAATCGGGAGGAACTCGAGGGGCTCGGCGAGCGGGGCGTCCTCGGGTGCGTTGAACATGACGATATCTCCGAGCGAGAGCAGTCCGAGCGTGAGCCCCGAGACGGCGGCGACGACGATCCCCCACGAGATCGCCTCGACGATGTGTCGACCCGCGACCGCGGCGCCGATGACGACGCCCATCGAGACGAGGTGGATCAGGCCGATCGGTTCGCTCTCCGCAACGAGCAGTTCCTGGGCGTCGCCGCCGATCTCGAGCCCGCCCATGAACTGGCCGGCGACGAGGTAGCCGACGAACGCGATGACCGCAGCGATGATCACGTACTTGAAGCGGGAAGCGACGACGCCCCCGATATCGGCATCCTGGGTGACGGCGCTGACGATCGTCGTGTCGCTTACGGGTGCGAGGTTGTCGCCGAAGATCGACCCTGAGAGGATCGCGCCGAACAGCAAGATCGGGTTCGCCCCGAGAAGAAGCCCCGCAGGGAAAAACAGCGTGACGAACGCGATCGCGGAGCCGTACCCGGTCCCGATCCCCGTCGTAAACAGCGCCGCGAGGACGAACGTCGCTGCCGGAAACAGCGTCGCGCCGATCCCGCCGACGTCGGCCAGCCAGACCAGGCCGTCAACGAAGCCACCGTCCTGTAACAGCTCGGCGAACATACCGGCCCAGATCCAGGCGACGATCGCCGTCACCGCGACCGGTTGAGTCATCCCCTCGAAGATGGTGTTCGCGTACGTTTTCCAGCTCCCGCGGACGAAGAACATTCCAAAGATCAGCCCGAGCAGGATCCCGACGACCAGCCCGCCCGTATCGGAGATCCGCCAGAGGGCCGTCTGAGCGACCGCCCAGAGGATGAAAAAGGCGATCGGGAACGCGCTCATCCCCCGTCCGCCGTAGAACGAGATCCGCGGCTCGTCGTCTTCGGTACCCTGGGTGAACGACTCGCTCGGGTCGGACTCACCCGGTCCGCCGTTCTCAGTACTCATCGTAACACACGACGGTAGTATCCCAACTCTGGCGGATAAATGTTACCAAATACTGACCGAACGCTACCCGTTGCTGTACACTTTTGTTCTCTCCTCGAGAGAGGGCTGACGTGTCGGTGTCCGTCGAGACCGTCGTCGTCCTGTCCGTCGCGGTACTCGGACTCTGGATCGGTGCGCGCTGGCTCGTCGACGCAGCCTCGGATATCGCGAGCGCGGCCGGGATCTCGCCGCTCGTGATCGGCCTCACGGTCGTCGCGTTCGGGACGTCCGCACCGGAGTTCGCCGTCTCGATCGCCGCTGCCCTCGAGGGCAGCGGCGACGTTTCCGTCGGCAACGTCGTCGGTTCGAACGTGTTCAACCTCGGCGTCGTACTGGGCGCTGTCGCCCTGCTCGCCCCGTTTCGAGCGACCGAGACGATGCTCCGTCGGGACGCCGTCGCGATGGCTGTCGCCACGGCGGTCGCAACGGTCGTTCTCGCGAATCGGGTCGTTTCGCGACCCGAAGGTCTCGTTCTCGTCTCACTCCTGGCGGGGTACCTCGTCGCGCTCGGCATCGTCGCGCGTCGGGAAGCCGACGATACCGGCCGGGTGTCCCCCGAATCAGCGGAGGAGAACGGACTCGAGGCTACTGAACCGGTAATTCGACTCGGACCGGATGCGGGACGGCTCCTCGTCGGACTCGCGCTGGTAGTCGGCGGCGGTCACCTGCTGGTCGATTCGGCGACGACGCTCGGACTCGCCGTCGGCGTCTCCGAGTGGGCGATCGGCGTCACCGTCGTCGCCGCTGGCACGTCCGTCCCGGAGCTCGTAACGTCGATCGTCGCCGCGCGTCGAAACGCCGTCGCGATAGCGGCCGGGAACGTCATCGGTTCGAACGTGTTCAACCTCCTCGGGGTTCTCGGCGTCGCGGCGACGATTCGACCGTTGACTGTCGATCCCGCGGTACCCGCCAGCCTCGTCTGGCTCGGTGCGATCACCGCGGTCACGACGGTCGTGTTGGTGACCGGCAGACGGCTGACCCGACCCGAGGGCGCGGTCTTGCTCGCCGTCGCAGCCGGCTACTGGCTCGCGAGCGCCATCGGCTGGCCGTCCGGGTGACATCGACGTCAGCGCGAGCCTTTGTACCCTCGAGACGTACGACGGGTATGAACATGCTCGTCGACGGCGAGTGGCGGACCGACGCCTACGAAACGACGGACGACGACGGCTCCTTCGACCGTCAGGAGACGACGTTCCGGGACCGGGTCCGGGACGACCCCGACGCCGAGTTCCAACCGGAGGCCGGACGCTACCACCTCTACGTCTCCTACGCCTGTCCGTGGGCCCACCGAACGCTCGTAACGCGCGCGCTGAAGGGCCTCGAGGACGCGATCTCGGTCTCGGTCGTCGACCCGTACCGCGGCGAGGACGGGTGGCAGTTCACTCCCGAAAAGGAGGACTGCACACGCGATCACGTCCACGACGCAGACTCCCTCCGCGAGCTGTACGTCCGCGCCGACCCCGACGTCACCGCTCGCGTGACGGTCCCCGTGCTGTGGGACAAGCGGGAGGACACCATCGTCAACAACGAGTCAAGGGAGGTCATGCGGATGCTCGACACCGAGTTCGACGCGGTTGCCTCCCGGGACGTCGACCTCTACCCCGACGGCTACCGGGAGGAGATCGACCGCGTTATCGACGAGATCTACGAACCCGTCAACAACGGCGTTTACCGGGCCGGCTTTGCGACCAAGCAGGATCCCTACGACGAGGCGATCGACGATCTCTTCGAGGCGCTCGAGCACTGGAACGGCGTCCTCGAGGACCAGCGGTACCTCGCGGGCGACCGACTGACCGAGGCCGACGTCGCGATGTTCACGACGCTGGTTCGGTTCGACAACGTCTACCACACGCACTTCATGTGTAACGTCAACCAGATCCGCGACTACGAGAACCTGTGGCCGTACCTGCGCGATCTGTACCAGACGCCGGGCGTCGCCGACACCGTCGACATGGATCACATCAATGAACACTACTACACGACCCATCCCGACGTGAACCCGCACCGAATCGTCGCCCGCGGACCGGATCTCGCGTTCGACGCCTCGCACGACCGGGACGAGCTTCCCGGCTCACCGCCGACGGCACTCGAGGCCTCGAGTTCGGACGACTGACACGGGTCGGCGCTGCTTCGGTACGGCAGTAATTGCCTTCAGGAGCCACTCGGGGGCTGGCGCGGTTCGCGGTCGCGGCGCCACTGCTCGAACCTGTGTTCTTCCTCTTCGGCGAAAAAGGCCCGCCAGACGAGCCAGCCGAGCGCGAACACGGGCCAGAGCGGAAGCAGAACGAGAGCGATGAGCAACGCGACGATGTATCCGAACAGCGACATCTGGCTGTTCGGTCCGTAGCCCGTCGACTCCGCTACCTTGGTTGACATACGTCGACGTAGAATCGTTCTAGTATTCGGTCTTTCGGTCTCGAGAGCGAGCAGTCAGGCGCTCTCGAGCCCATCCCGCGACGCCTCGTCGTCGTCCAGAACTGCCGCAGCGTCGTCCTGTGGCCGATACTCGAGAGCGAGCATCGTCTCCGAGAGCGAGAGGAACCGCTCGCTGTTATCGGAGATGCCGTGTGCCGTCAGCGGCGTTTCGGGAAGCGTCCGCATCGCCGCCGCGTGGATGACCCGCTGACAGTCGCCCGGACTGAGCCACATCGCGCGGGCGTATCGCTCGCCGGCCCCGTCTCGGTTCGCAACCGCCTCTCTGAGTTCGTCCCGAGTCAGCAGCCAGCCGATTCGGAGGGTGACCACGTCGAGCCCGTGGCGGTTCGCGTAGTACTGCCCCATCGCTTCGCCAAAGACCTTCGTCACGCCGTAGTACGTGTCGGGATCCGGCTCGTCCGTCGGGCGAACGATCTGGGGTTGGCCGTTCGTCGACTCCGGGCGCGTCGGCGAGACGGTGTTTCCCATGTTGACCGCGTGGTTGGAACTCGCGAACACGACCCGCTCGAGGTCGTGTTCGACCGCGGCCGCAAACACGTTGTAGACTCCCTCGACGTTCGGCCCGGAGACCTCGTCCCACGCCGCCCTAGGATCGGGATTCGCCGCGAGGTGGACGACGACGTCCTGTCCCTCGAGGGCGTCGAACACCGCCTCGCGGTCGCTGACCTCGATCGGCGTCGTCTCGAGATCCTCGGACTCGCTGTGGGAAAACAGCGTCAGTTCGGCTTCGGAGAGGGCGTCGATCGCCTCCCTGCCGACGCTTCCGGACGCACCGGTGATCGCGATGTTTGTCACGCTCGAGCGTACCTCGTCCGACAGCAAATAGGTCGGGCTGGCGGGTTCCGGTCTCCTGCTGATCCGCAGTGGTCTCTACTCGAGTGTGCAATAAATATGGAAAGCCCACACAGCGGTTGCTGTGCGGGCTGAAAGGTGAGTATGAGTGGTGGCGGCGAATCGGATTTCCCAGAGGCTCGCGCACTCCAGTACTCCCCGAAACGCAGGCGGGCTTATCTTCCGTGTTCGGGATGGGTACGGGAGGGACCCCGCCGCTGTGGCCGCCTGAACGCCGATTCGCGGAATCGAACCGCGATCATTCCAATATCGGTGGCCTCTCTGAA